>NZ_JBEVTN010000001.1:0-198608 GCF_040884245.1 Arcobacter sp. s6
TATGGCTTCTAAATTACCGGATGTAACTTCACAATAATTACTTATCTTTTAGCATTGTATAGTGAAGTTCAAGGCCATTTGAAGTAGCTACAAATCCATTTACATTTATACTCCCATCATGAACCATTTTATGGTGTTCTTTACATAATGGAATAAGGTTATATTTGTGGTTAGCATTTATATGCCCTATAAAACCTTCTTTATTTGCTCTTGCTTGTTCTTTTATGTGGTGGACATCATCACAAGCACGCCCACATATCACACAACTTGATGCAAAAACATTATTGTTATATTTTGATGTTTTTCTTTGTGTTAATCTCTCAATTGAAGAGTAATCATCGGTTAATTTTTTTCTAATATCATTAGCTACAGATAAAAATTCTTTATCCATATGTAAAGATTTTGCATACTCTAATCCATACATAGAAGAGCCACTTCCATATGAAAGTTTTCTATCAAAAATTAGTTTGTCTTCATCATCTTTATACATAACAGATAAATGAAGTGCTATTATATTTTTTAGTTTAGCAATCTCTTGGATTTCAGGAAGTTGATGTAAATGGGTTGCAAAAACAAAAATAGCTTCAAGTTTTGAAAGCTTTAAGATAGAACTAGCAACTATACTTAATCCACTCATGGTCTCTGTACTATGTGAAATTTCATCACCTAAAATAAGGGAGTTTTTAGTGGCTCTATTAAATATGTTTTTAAGTTCAAGCATCTCAACTGCAAAAGATGATAATCCTTTTGCAATATTATCAGCTCCACTAATTCTAGTGTAAATTGCATCAAAAATAGAAAATCTCATAGATTTACATGGTACATAAAATCCTGCTTGTGCCATAATAACTGCAATTCCAATTGCTTTCATAAGTGATGATTTTCCTGATGAATTAATTCCATAAAGTAAAACACCATGCATTTTATTATTATATATATTTACAGGATTTGAATTTTTAATAATTACATTATCTTTGTACTCTTTAGAAGCCAATGATAATTCACCTAAAATAATATCATTAGGTACATAAATACCCTGCTCTTCATTTGCTTCAATTATTGGATGTCGTAAATCTATTAACTCTAAGAAGTTTTCATTCTCTTTTGTTTTTACTATTTTTGGACAAGAATAGTTATATTTTTTTGCCATTTTTATATTAGAAACTGTTAAATCAACTTCTGCAATAAATTGAACTAACTCTTCAAGCAAAATTGCAAATTTTTTCTCAAATTCAGCTATTTTTTCTTTAAAAACTAGTTTATTTAACTCTATAATTTTTCGCAAGTTATGAACATATTTATCTGAGATATCTTCAGTTAATTTACAAAAGATTTTTACAGAGTTTGTTTGAATTTTTATTGTAAAATCTTTAAATAAATATAACTCATCATCCACAATCAAATGTGAATTCATAATCTCTTGCTTAATTAGATTAAATCTATTTTTTGTTAAAGTTAAAAAAAATCCTTCTTTATCAAGTCTATTTATTCCAACATAATTTACATCATCAGATTTAACATAAGATAAAATATGATTTCTTAAAAGCTCAAGCTTTGAGTATAAAATATCATTTTGTGTATTTAACTCATCAATTTGAGTATTTATTCCCTCACTTATCATATTTACTTCAACATCTTTTAGCATATATTTACCACTTATGCTTAAATCAAAAGTTGAATCAATTGATTGAATAAATAAACTTAAATCAGCACTAGAACAAGGTGGTGTTATAAACTTATAATTTTCCATAAAAGTTACAACTTCTTTGATACTAAGTAGTGAATCATATAGATAATTTAACTCAAAAGGATGAAGTCTATTTAGTTTTATTCTTCTTGTTAATCTTTCAATATCATATATATTTGCCAATTCATTCTCTATTGGAGCATGATAATCATATAACTCTTTTGATAGGGCAAGTCTTCTTAAAATCTCTTTACTATCTTTTACAGGATGGGAAAGTCTCTCTTTTAAAAGTCTTTTTCCCATAGCTGTTGAAGTATTGTTTATTAATTTTATTAAACTTGGATTGTGACTTGTTTCAATTACGTTTAGTTGCTCTAAAGCATTATTTCCAAGATAAATATATCTGCTAACATCGAGTTTTTGTGGATGGGATAATTTTTGAATAATATTTGAATCATGACCAATTACAAAATCAATTAAAACAGCCAATGACTCAGTACTAAGAGGAACTCTTTCCATATCAAGATGTTCAATTGAAGTTAAAAGAGATTCAATATTAAATACATTTTTAAATAGTTCATTTTGATAAGATATTTTTGGTCTAAAATGTCCTATATGAAAGGTTTTTAAAGAGAGTTCTAAATAATCTAAAACCTCTTTTTGATTGATATTTTTATCTGCAAAACTTACAATTATTTCATTGGTTTTGTGCATATTCATATAATTAAATACTTCATCAAGTGCAAAGAATTTATCTTCACTGGTTCCATGAACTTCATTGTAATAACACTTTCCTGTTGTTACATCAATAGCACTATAACCTACTAAATAAATACCTCTAATTTGATCAATTAGAAGTGAAGTAATATTATTTTCATCTTGATCAAGTACAAAATCAAAGTTAGTTCCAGGACTTACAACTGTGTCTAAATATCTTGTAACATTTGGCGGAATTCCCTTTTGTTTGATTAGGACAACTGTGTATTTTTGCTCAGCAATTATTCTTGCTAAATGTTTTTCAAGTGAGATTGCAGGAACTCCCGCCATTATAGGGTTTTCTTTTGAGTTTTCTAAAATAGACTTATTTTTTCTTGTTAATTGAATATTTAAAAGTTCTGCAATCTCTTTGGCTTTACCTATTTTTTCTTCATCATTATTTACTTCATAAACTTCAAAGAATGTTCCTATTTCCATAAGAACAACAGTATTTTTTCCATACTTTTTTTCAAATAATTTTTGAAGTTTAAAATAAGTAATAGTTAATAAATCTTTTTTATTAGCTAAAAGTTCTGCTACTTCTTCTCTCACTTAACTCTAACTCCCGTCCAATTTCTAATTAAACTTCTTTGCTCTTTTGTTAAATCAGCCTCTTTATGTGCATAAATATAACTTGGAAGTGGCATAGAAGCGTATGCTGTTCTATAAATATCTTTTAACTTTTTCTCTTTTTCTTCTTGTGTATAGTTTTCCCAAGTTGAAAAATTTAAAGCTTTTCGTCCTTGGGTAACATGATTTGTTACTACCCAAGAAAAAGGAGCAATATTTGAATACCAAGGCCATTTTGTTTCATTTGAATGACAATCATAACATGCATTTTGGAGAATTTGTGTAATTTCAATTGGAGTTTGTATTTCCATATTTTTTTCAACTGCAATATTAATTCTATCTGGTCTGATAAATTGCATTACAATAAAAATTATTAGAAATATAAATAAAGCTCTTTTCATTATTCTTCACACATCAAATTATATGGTCTTTTTAACTCTTCAATAAACAGAGCTATACTCATATTTCTTCCATATCTTTTGAACTCTTTCTTATCAAAAAAAATCAAAGTAGTTGGGATAGAAAATACAGTAAAATGACTTGTTATTTCTTTATCTAGATCAGTTTTAACTTCAAAAAGTTCAAACTTTGGAAAATTTTTTATAATCTCCTCTTCTATTTTAGGTTTTAATACCTTACAAACAGAACAATTTTCACCTGAAAAATAGACTAAAATAGGATTACTTGTATTAATACTATTTTGTATCTGTTCTAATTTCTGAATTATCTTCAAAATCATCCTCTATTTCATCTCCAACACATTTCATTGGATTATTTTTATTTAAATTAACTTGATATGCTCTTTCTTTAAAAATATCTTCTTTTGTTAAAGATATTCCTTTCATATGAGATAAAGGAAAAGCAAAAGCTACACCTTTCCCTGTAGTTGTAATATGAAGAGAATGAATTACTGATTTTATAACTTCATTTACTAAATATTTTGGTAATAAAAATAATAAAACTACATCTTTTGCTTCAAAAGAAGTTCTATAAAAATTAGCCATTTCTTCAAGTCCAATTCCATCTGCATTTAATACAGTTACACCTGAAGCCCCAGCTTTATGAGCTGCAGTAATTGCGTCAACTTTCTTATCAGAAGGAACAATTATAACAACAGCAGAAAACTCTAAAGATAATGAATGTCTAATTGATGAACCATCAATATTAACAGTTGCTAATTCCATATTATCAGCATCAACTAACTTATCATGTAATAACTCTTCTTCCTCAATTTGAGTGTTTGATTTAACTTCAAGCTTCTCAATTAAAATACCATAAACCATAACTGTAATCATAGGAAATAATGAAGCAAAAGCAATAAGTCCAAATCCATCAATTAAAGGATCTCTTCCCTCAATATTTGTTGCAAGTCCGATTCCAAGAGCTGCAACTAAAGGTACAGTTACAGTTGAAGTAGTAACCCCTCCACTGTCATAAGCAATTGGAATAATATATTTTGGAGCTATAAAAGTTAAAATAATTACCACAATATATCCAACAATAATATAATAGTGAATATGGCCACCATCAACTATTCTAAATGCACCAAGAGCAATACCAATAGCAACTCCTAGAGCTACAAAAAGTCTTAATGCAAAATCATTTATTTTCCCATCACTTATTTCTTTTGCTTTTTTGGCAATAGCAACAAGAGCAGGTTCTGCCATAGTAGTAGAAAATCCAATTGCGAAAGCGAAAGCATATATCATTAGAACTGATTCTGATTTTGTAAGTTGATAAGCCATTGTTTCACCAAGTGAAAACAATCCCATCTCAAGACCTAAAATAAATGCATACAATCCAAAAATTACTAAAATAAATCCTAAAAATACTGTTTTAATATTTTGAATAGGCTTTTTTAAAACTGCATATTGAAAAAATAAAATGATTACTAAAATCGGAACTACATCTTTTACTACAGATACTAATCCACTAACTACACCCGAAAGAGAAACTTCTGTTGGAGTAGAAACCGTAGCATCAATAAGCACATCAGTAACTGCAACTGCATCTACTAGATTATAAACTGCAATTCCATAAATTTGCACAAAAATCATAGGAGTTAATGAAGCAAAGGCAATAAGTCCAAATCCATCAATTACTGGATTTCTTCCTTTAATATTTGAAGCCAAACCAATACCTAAAGCTGCGACTAAAGGAACGGTTACAGTAGAAGTAGTAACACCTCCTAAGTCATAGGCAAGTCCTATTATCTCTTTAGGAGCAAAAAAAGTAACACCAACTACTAACAAATATCCAATAATTATATAATAATGAATTGGATGACCTTTTATGATTCTAAATACTCCAAGAAGTATTGCAAAACCAACAGAACCAGCAACCACAAATCTTAAAATTGTAGAATCTATTCTTCCACTTGAAATCGAAGCTGCTTTATCAGCAATAACTGCAAGTGCAGGCTCAGCAATAGTTGTTCCAAAACCTATTAAAAAACCAAAAATTAAAATCCATGTTATCCAACCTGATTTTGCAAAATCCCTCGCTAATCCTTCACCAACAGGAAATACTCCAATTTCAAGACCTTGTAAAAAAATAGCTAAACCTACTCCTACAATTCCTAAACCAATCGCTGTTCCAAGCCAACCTTCAGGTACATTTTGAATAATTGCTAATTGAAAAAAAAGAATTACAAGTATAATAGGTAATAAATCTCTAAAAGACTCCCGTAAAAGCTTAAAAAAAAAGTTAAACTGCATCATAGTAATTAAAATCTTTTATGAATTTATTTATATTTTCTTTGTGTTCAAATGTTACCAATATAGCTCCTAAAGATTTATGATTTATCTTTAATAATATTTTAGTATCTTTATTCAAATTTTCTACTGAAAGTATTATTAAAGAAAGTTATTATTTATAATAAAGTATTGAGATTATAAAATCGAATTAAAGTTTTAATTAACAGAAAAAAATAGATTTAATTATAAATTAAAAATACAAAATAGCATTGCTACTTTGTATTTTTATTAAACTTGATGCTCACTATTTTTAGATAATCTTTCTTTTTGAGATAGATATGAATTTAATGCACCTAAATAAGCTTTAGCAGTTGCAAGCATAGTATCAATACTTAATCCATGTCCTACAAATGCTGGACTTGTTTCATCAAAAGATACTCTAGTAGTTACTTTTGCAAGCGCATCTTTACCTTCAGTTACGGATGTTACTTTATAATCTTTTAACTCTCCTGTATAACCTGTTAATCTATCTATTGTTTTAAAAATCGCATCCATAGTTCCATCACCAATAGCTGCATCTTTCATAATTTGATCTTTATATTTAATAGCAACAGCTGCAGTTGGAACACCAGCTGTACAATCTGAAATTTGTAAACCTACTAAATCATAAGTTTTATCTTGATTTAATGACTCATCAGTAATTAACATTCTAACATCATCATCTGTCACATCTTTTTTCTTATCAGCTAAAACTTTAAATCTTTCAAATGCAGCGTTTAATTCTTCGTCACTAACTTTATCAAATCCCATATGAACAATTTTATCTCTAAATGCTGCTCGACCTGAATGTTTACCTAAAATTAAAGTTGAATCTTTAAATACTCCAACATCTTCAGGTTTCATGATTTCATATGTTTCTTGATGTTTTAAAACACCGTCTTGGTGAATTCCACTTTCATGAGAAAATGCATTTTTACCAACAATTGATTTATTTTGTTGAGGCTCAACTCCAGTTACAGTTGCTACTAATCTTGAAGTTGCATAGATTTCAGGAGTATTAATAGTTGTATATAAATTTCCAAAGGCATCTTTTCTTGTTTTTATAGCCATAACAGCCTCTTCTAAAGCTGAATTTCCAGCTCTCTCACCTAATCCATTAATTGTAACTTCAATTTGTCTAGCGCCATTTAAAACAGCAGCTAAAGTATTTGCAGTTGCTAATCCTAAATCATTGTGATTATGAACTGAAATGATCGCCCTATCACCTGCATATGCGCTTAATTCTTTAACCATTGCACCTAATTCATTTGGTAATCTATATCCTACTGTATCTGGTAAGTTAATAGTTCTTGCACCTGCATTTATAACAGCATCCATAACTTCTTTCATAAATGGAATTTCAGATCTTCCTGCATCTTCTAATGAAAACTCAACATCATCAACAAATGTTCTTGCATACTCTACCGCATGAATTGCTCTTTTAATTACTTCATCAGGACTCATTTTTAATTTATATTTCATATGAATTGGAGATGTTGCAATAAAAGTATGAATTCTATGTTTAGGAGCTTTACAAACTGCTAAACCTGATTGTTTAATATCATTATCAATAGCTCTACTTAAAGAACAAATACTTGAATTTTTAACCATCTCAGCAATTCTACTAACTGCATCAAAATCACCAGGACTAGCAGCTGCAAACCCAGCTTCAATTACATCAACACCTAATTTTTCTAATTGTAATGCAATTTTTATTTTTTCTTCAGTGTTCATTGAACAGCCAGGGCTTTGCTCACCATCTCTTAATGTTGTATCAAATACTATAATTTTATTTTTATCCATTGTGTAAACCTTTTAAAATGTTAAATATTATATCTTTTTTTATATGAAAAAAAGAAAAACAGAATTTTGATTATTTATTATAAGTTGTAATAATAAGAAATTTATTATTAGAGAGAAAAAGAAAGAAGCAGAAGAGAGTTAACACTTTTGATGAAATGGTTATTTGAAAAATTAAATATTTTCATATATCTCTCCTTGTTATTTTTGAATTGCAACAAGTATAATTAATTTAGTGGGATTTGTCAAGAGTTTTTGTTTTTTTCTAAGAGAAAATATTTCTATTTTCTCTTATTCTTTATTGTTTTTTTCTTCTTCAGTTTCTATTTTTGCTTCTTGTGTTTCGTCTGATTTTGTTTCTTCAATTTTTGTTTCTTCTTTATCTTTACTTACAATCGCATCTGTATGTAAATCGCCATCTTCAAAAACTGTTCCACCATTTTCTTTGATAATCTCTCTTACTCTTTCACCTGAAATTACTTCGATATCTAATAACTCAGCTGTCATTTGCTCAATTGCAGCACTATTATCTCTTAATTCTTGTAATACAATTTCATATCTTTCATTTAAAAGTTTTTTAGTATGATCATCCAAATCTTTAGCCATTGCATCTGAAAAATCTTTTTGAGTTTGTCCACCTAAAAATTGATTAGTTCTTTTTTCTAATACCATAAGTCCAGCAATATCACTCATACCATAAATAGTTGCCATTGATTTTATAATTCCAGTTGCTCTTTCAAGATCATTACCAGCACCTGTTGAAATTTCACCAATAAATACCTCTTCAGCCGCACGACCTCCAAGTAATACATCAACTTCAGCTATAAGCTCATGTTTTTGCATTAAATATTTATTCTCTTCTGGAGTATTTAATGTATATCCAAGTGCAGCTAGTCCTCTTGGAACAATTGATACTTTATTTACCTTATTTGCACCTTTTGTAATTTCAGCAATTAAAGCATGCCCTGATTCGTGGTAAGCTACTATTTTTCTCTCTTTTGGAGAAATTCTTCTTGATTTTTTTTCTAAACCAGCAATTTGTCTTTCAACTGCTTCTTTAAAATCACTTGGATCAACTTGATCTTTTGAAGCACGTCCTGCAAGTAATGCAGCTTCATTAATAATATTTGCTAAATCAGCACCTGCAAGACCTGCTGTCATTTTTGCAATCTCTTTTAAATCTACATTTTTCCCAAGTTTTACCTCTTTAATATGTACTTTTAAAATTTCAATTCTACCTTCAAAATCTGGTTTATCAACCAATACTTGTCTATCAAATCTTCCTGGTCTTAAAAGTGCAGGATCTAGAACTTCAGGTCTATTAGTAGCAGCTAATACAATAACAGGTGCATGCTCAGTTGAAAATCCATCCATTTCAGCTAAAAGTTGATTTAATGTTTGTTCTCTCTCATCATTTCCACCCATTGGACCACCACTGGCTCTACTTTTACCAATTGCATCAATCTCATCAATAAAAATAATTGCAGGTGCAACTTTTTTAGCTTGTTCAAATAAATCTCTAACTCTAGAAGCTCCAACTCCAACAAACATTTCAATAAATGCAGAACCTGAAACCGATAAGAACTCAACATTTGCTTCTCCAGCAACTGCTTTTGCTAATAATGTTTTACCAGTTCCTGGAGGGCCTACTAATAATACACCTTTTGGAATTTGTGCTCCAAGTCTAACATATCTATCTGGTGATTTTAGGAAATCAACAACTTCTTGAACTTCTTCTTTAGCCTCTTTATTTCCAGCCATATCATCAAAAGTTACATTTGGTTTTTCAGAATTAATCATCTTTTTAGATGAACCAATTCCAAGAATACCTCCTGAACCTCCGCCCATAGATTTTTGCATTCTTTTTGCAATAAACATCCAAATAGCAAAAAAGATAAAAATTGGTAAAACCCAACCAAATAAAATATCAGCTAAAATATTTTCTTCATTTATTCCACCATAATTAATTCCATTACTTTCTAATGAGGAAATTAATGTTTCATCAGGAATAACACGTCTTGCAGTATAAGTAGTTGCTTGTCCTGATCCCATTTTAGAAACTGCTCTTATTTGAGTATTTCCTATTCCAACATATTCTATTTTTCCAGAACTAATTAATTTTTTTAAATCTGAATATGCAATTGTTTTATTTTGTGTTTGTCCATAAGCTTGCATATTTGAATTTGTTGCACTTCCCATTTGATCTTCTGGAAAAATTGCTTTAAATGCAAAAATAGTAACAATTGAAAAAATTACAAAAATCATTAATGGATTATTATTAAAAAAATTATTGTTTCCATTGTTATTGTTATTTCCGTTACTATTGTTATTGCTATTATTTTTGTTATAGTTATTATTATTTTGTTTTTTAGCCATAAACTAAGACTCCTTATTTTTTTTAAATATTACTGTTACCCATTCATTTTTGTGAATAAGTTTTATTTGCTCTAAATCTTTGAATTTGCTTAATACTCTATTTATATGTTTATCTAAAATTCCTGAAATAATCAGTAATCCATTTTCATTCATGCATTTTTTTAAATCACTTGCAATCATAACTAATACGTCAGCCACAATATTTGCGATTACTACATCATATTTTTTTGTTGCTTTATTTGTAGAACCAATCCATGAATCATTAAAAGTAACATCATTTAATGTAAAATTTGATTTTGTATCAACAACACATACTTCATCTGTATCACAAATATCAACTACACATCCTTTTTTAGAAGCTGCGATTGCTAAAATCCCACTTCCTGTTCCAACATCTAAAACAGTTTGTTTTTCATTTACAAACTCATCAATAGCTTCAATACAAGAAGATGTAGTTTCATGGTGACCTGAACCAAAAGATAAAGCTGGATTAATTATAATATCAATTTTACCTTCTTTTTTTTCTTCCCAAGACGGTCTTATAAAAAAGTTTCCAACTTCTACAGATTTAACAGATTCTTGATATTGTTTTATCCAATCAATGTTTTCTTTTTTTTCATATGTAATTTTGCAATTAATTGCAAGTGCATTTGCAAATTCTTCTATTCCAAATTTTAAATCATCAAGTTCTTCTTCACTTCGAATAATTACTGCTCCATCATCTTCTTCAATGGCATCCGTAGTTAAAGAATCAACTAAATCTAAAAAAAGTTCATAATGATTATCTGGTTTGAGTGTTAATTCAAAATAATATTTAGACAAATATTTCCCTTATTAAAAATTGTACATAATTTCTTTATTTATATAAAGTGCAATATTTTATCCAAATAACTTTTGAATCATATTAAAAAAGCTTAAAAAAAGTTGTCTATTAGATCTCGCATAACATCAATATCAGAGATTTTATTTACAATATCTCTAAATTCGTTGGCTCCCGTATAACCTTTTGAGTAAGAGTGTAATAATTTTCTAAACATAATTGCACCATGAGGACCGTGAAATTTAAGCATTGCATCAAAATGCTCTAAAATTATCTCTTTTTTCATTTCATTAGAAATATTATCAACACCATGTTTTAATTGATAAAATACCCAAGGTTTTCCTATGGCTCCACGGCCTATCATAACTCCATCTGCATTTGTGTATTTTAAAACTTCTTTTGCTTTATCGTAATCTTTTATATCACCATTTGCAATAACAGGAATACTTACAGCATCTTTCATAGCTTTGATTGCATCATAATCAACTGGAGCTTTATATTTTCCAGCTCTTGTTCTTCCATGAACAGATACAAAATCAACTCCACAAGCCTCAACAGCTTTTCCAATCTCAACTGGAATTTTATCATTAACTCCAAGTCTTACTTTTGCAGAGGTATACTGTTTTTTAGAATATTTTTTTACGGTAGATAAAATTTCTTCTAGCTTCTTTAAATCACCAAGAAGATTTGATCCACTCCCATGATTAAATACTTTAGGAGCAGGACAACCACAGTTTAGATCTATTCCATCAATTCCTTCTACATCATTTAAAAGCAAAACAGCATCACGAACTAATTCGACACTATTTCCAGCTATTTGTACAAAATATGGATCTTCTGTTGGTGATTTTTCTATCATTTTAAGTGTTCTTGCAGATTTATAGACTAAGGCATTTGAAGAAATCATTTCTGATATAGTTAAATCCGCACCAAATTTCTTAACTACTGATCTGAAAGGTAAATCAGTATATCCAGCAAGGGGAGCCAACACCATAAGGGGTCGGCTAAAGTCTAATTTTTTATTCATTATTTATATGATATCGCTTCTAAATTGTAATATTTTCCAGCTTCTTTTAAATCTAAAAGAGCTTTAAATGCTGTATATTCATTATCAGGTGTTGCAGAAATTATTTCTCTAACTTTTTCAATCATTTCATACTCACATAAAACATGTAAATAAGCAGGTGTTGCTTCTTCTAGTTCTGCTGATAATTTTTCAAATAATGAAATTATTTGATCTGGTTGTAAAATAGATTCATAATTTTTTGCTAAAGCTAGATAATCATCTTTTGTATAATTTAAGTCTTTTACAATTTTTATTATCTCATCAGGTGTAAACCCAAATTCATTGTTTGCAGCATCTTTTTCAAAAAGTTTTGTAGCTAATTCTTTATCTAATTTAATATTTTTATAAAGCTTTTTAACAGTAGTCATACTCTTATCTTTTAAAACATTTTCAAAAGATTGTCTTACTACATTTGAAGAATAATTTTCAGGTTTTTTTAGAACATCAACTGCGAAATCAATTTGTTCATTTACTTTATTTAACATGTTTAAATTAGCTAAAGTTGTAGTTTCATTTACTTTAAATGATTTATCATTTACATATTTTCCATCTCTAACGTCTTGAATACTACCAACTATTTTATTTAATTCTTCATCAGATGATGTAAATCGATCATCAGTAATATTAAATTTTAATTGAGAAAGAATAGAATATAGATTTTTAAAATCTTTTGTTTTAAATTTACTATTAGTTGTTTTTTCTAATAAGTTAGATTTAATAAAATTAATCATAGTTTCATGATCTTTATTTATAGCTCTTGAATTAAAAAAACTGCAAGTTCCATAAAATAATATATGTGCATAAGTTGCAATTGCTAATAATGCCAAAGGTAAAATTACCCAAACAGCAATTGGTAAACTAAGAGAATAAGTAAGCATAGTAATATTGTAATCACCTAACTCTAGACTATGTACATAGCCAAACACTACAATAATTAAAATTATTGAGAAAATAATATATTTTTTAAAACCCATTTTCTTTCCTTTTTTTAAACTAACTTTTTATTTATTTTCATTATACAAAAAATATAATAAATTACTTATGATATGGATGATTATTTTGAATGCAAAGAGCTCTAAATATTTGTTCACATAAAACTACATTTGCAACTTTATGTGCCATAGTTAAATCACTTAATGAAATTACACTATCACATTTATTTAAAAAATCTCTTTGAAATCCAAAGGCACCACCTATAAAAAAATTAACTTCATTTTTATCATTAATTAGTGAAGAAAAAGCATAAGTATCAAGCTTTTTTCCTAATACATCTAGTGCAATATTGTAACCTTTTAATAGTGGCTCATATGTTTCACTATATGACTGTTGTGCTTCTTTTTCACCTATAGTTTGCGCTTTTCCTATATTCTTATTAAATATATAATGAACTTCAACTTTTGAATATTTTGAAGACATTTTTATAAACTCTTTTATTAGTGTATCAAATTCATCTTTTGATGGTTTTATTATTGAATATATATTTATTTTACTCATTATAAAAAGCACTTCCAACTACATTAAATCTGATATTTTCGATATCATCATTTATTTGAACTCCACCAATTGCACATACAGGATGTTTTGATATTTTTGCTAAATATGAAATTTTAGAACCTAAAATCGTACTCACATCTTTTGTGTTAGTATTTTTATAAGCACCAAGTCCAATCATATCTAAAGCTAATTCATTAGCTTCTAAAATTTCTATTTCATTATGAGTTGATAAACCTAGAAGCTTATCTTTTATTTTCATTCTAATTAATTTTATTGCTAATTTTTTATCTTTATGAATTTTAGAAAAATCTTCTTGACCTAAATGTAAACCATCTGCATAATTTATTAAATCTATTTTATCGTTAATAATTATTGGAATATTTAGTTTTGATTTTAAATACAGTAAGTTTGATTTTTGCTCTTCAATAGATAAAATTTTATCTCTATATTGAATAATTTTTACATCACTCTTTTTACATAAATTCACAAAATTTTCTAAAGATATATTTTTTTTAAGAAGTGTTTCATAATCGCATAAAACATATAGGTAGTTAAAAGCTTCGAGTTTAAAACCCAAAGCTTTTTCAAAATTACTTAACATTAATATTAAGAAATCTTTTCTTTTTGAAACATACTTAGTAAATCTGCTAAAGTTTGTTTCATATCAGCTCTATTAACAACCATATCAATAGAACCTTTTTCAAGTAAAAATTCAGCTCTTTGGAATCCTGCTGGTAAATCAGCTCCAATTGTTTGTTTAATTACTCTTTGCCCTGCAAATCCAATTAATGCACCTGGCTCTGCCATAATAATATCACCTAAAAATGCAAATGAAGCGGAAACTCCACCCATTGTAGGGTCTGTTAATACAGAGATATATGGAAGTTTTGCATGATCAAGTCTTTTCAAAGCTGCTGATGTTTTAGCCATTTGCATTAAAGCAAATGTTGACTCTTGCATCCTTGCACCACCTGATGCTGAAACTATAATAAGACCTTGATGTTTTTCTATAGCTCTATTTACAGCTCGCACAATTTTTTCACCCTCAACAGAACCTAAGCTCCCTCCCATAAATGAGAAATCAAATACTACCATTTGAACAGGAATTTGGTTTATTGTAGCTTCTCCACTAACCACAGAAGATGTTCTTCCTGTAGTTTTAAGTGCTTCTTCTACTCTTTTTTTATATGAAGTTTTATCAACAAATTTTAAAGGGTCATTTGGTTTTAACTCAAGATCAAATTCAACAAAACTATCTTTATCAGTTAAAATCTCAATTCTTCTTTTTGCCCCAATTCTCATATGAAAATTACATTTTGGACAAATATTATCTTGATTTTCTACCTCTTTAAAAAACATTAATGCACTACATTCAGGACATTTTATCCAATGGCTTGGTGCATCTTTCTTTGTTGGTTGTTCTTTCGATTTACTATCAAAAGATATTTTACTAAATAGGTTTCTTAAATCCATTTTAATCCTTTAATCTATTTTTATATATTATCAAATTTTTCTAATTCGTCAAGTTTTTCCCAAGGATAGTCACTTTGACCAACTTGACCACGAGCTGCAACATCTGCATAAAGAAAAGTTTTTTCGCTTGGACTGTCTAATTTAAACTTTTCAGTAATCCATCTTGGTGTTAAAGGGAAAGTATTCATAACAAAATCAGATAATTTATCATCATCAAATTTAGTATAAGTTCCCATAGTATCAACAGATACAGATGTAGGACGTGCAACTCCAATTGCATAAGAAATTTGAACCGTTGCTTTTTTAGCAAGTCCTGCTGCAACGATATGTTTTGCTATCCAACGTGCAGCGTATAAACCACTTCTATCCACTTTTGTATAATCTTTTGAACTTTGAGCTCCTCCACCAATTGGAGAATAACCTCCAAATGAATCAACAATTAATTTTCTTCCTGTTAATCCACTATCATGTAATGATGAATGAGATACATATCTTCCTGTTGGGTTAATATGAATTATTGTATTCTTTTTGTCATACATAGAAGTTGGAAGTCCAGAATCATCAATTAAACCTTGAATTAATTCTCTTACTTCCCCTATTTCCATACCTTCAACAGAAGGTGCACTTACAACTATTGTATGAATTTTTTGAGGATTACAATTCTCAAAATTCTCTTTTGTTCCATAATCAACCGTAACTTGAGTTTTAATATCAACTCCTAATTTTTGATTATGTTTCAATGCGTAATTATACACTTTATCACATAACATTCTAGCATAAGTGATTGCTGCTGGCATTAAATCAGATGTTTCACTTGAAGCGAAACCAAACATAATACCTTGATCTCCTGCACCTATATCACCAGTTGATTGATCAACTCCCTGAGAAATATCAGGAGATTGTTGATTTAATAATACTTGAACTTTTATATCATCTGGGTGTAGGCATTGTTCTTTTGTAAAAGCTGATTTTCCATCATAACCTATTTTAGCTAAAGCATCTTTTACGATTTTTTCATAATCTGCATTTGATAATTGAGCTGTAGATTTAACTTCTCCACCAATTACAACATGTTTTCCTGCAACAAAAACCTCAGAAGCAACTCTGCTATTTTTATCTTCAATAATTAGCCTATCAACTATTGAATCTGCAATGATATCAGCACACTTATCAGGGTGTCCTGGACTTACTACTTCACTTGTAAATAAATATTGTGTTTGTTTTTCCATTTTTGTTTTCCATCCTTTGTTTTCCACAAGAGTATTCTTGAGTTGTTTTCCATCTTTTGTTTTCCATTTTTTTGTTTTCTATAGTTTGTTAAGAAAGTTAAAATAAAAATTTAAAGAATTCAATTTGTCATTAAAGACAAAAAGTGTGTTATATTAACTAAATATAGCTTTTATATTCTTTTTATCTTTTAATTTTAATAAAAATAATTTATAAATGGCTAATTTAATCAATTCTTTATAATAAGCAATTTTATTCTATATTTCAATTCAATTCTTAGGTAATATCTTTTATTTAATATTATAATTTATAGGATTTTTTTTGAATAATGAAAAACTAGGTCAAATATATGCCATTTTAGCTTTTTTTATTTGGGGTGCAATTGCCCCTATTTATTTTAAACAAGTTGCAACAGTTGAACCAATAGAAGTTTTAATACATAGAATTTTTTGGTCTTTTTTATTACTTATTCCATTATTATATATTACAAAACAAATAGAAGTTTTAAAAGAAATAATTAAAGATATAAAAAAATTAAAATATCTAGCTATTTCTACATTTTTTATATCTATTAATTGGCTTGTTTTTATTTGGGCAGTTGCAAATAACAAAATTATAGAAACATCACTTGGATATTATATAAATCCCTTAGTAAGTGTATTATTTGGATATTTATTTTTTTCAGAAAGAATGACAAAATACCAATATATTGCAATTTTCATTGCATTTATTGCAGTTTTTTATCAAATAATTACCATAGGAACACTTCCTTTAGTTTCCTTATCACTTGCATTAAGTTTTGCCTTTTATGGAATGATTAGAAAAAAAATAAATGTTGGTTCTATTGTAGGCTTATTTATTGAAACTTTAATCTTAATGCCTTTTGCACTAATTGGTATTTATTATCTAATTTCTACAAATACGATTTCATTTTTACACTCAAGTATGAATATTGATTTGATGTTAAGTTTAGGAGGATTAATTACAATTATTCCCTTACTTTTATTTAATGGTGCTGCAACAAGAATGAGATTATCAACTTTAGGATTTTTCCAATATATTGGACCTTCTTGCTCTTTTTTTGTAGCAATATTTATTTATAATGAAGATTTAAATTTTGATAAATTGATTACGTTTTCACTTATTTGGATAGCTTTATTAATTTTTTCCTTAGATTCAATAAACACAAAACAAAAGAATAAAAAGAAAAATATTTAATCTTTTTTTTCTTTTAGCTGCTTCTTAAATTTTTTTAAAATTCCTATTTCTTCTCTTAATCTATTTTCTTCTTCAATATTTGAAGAAGATTTCACTTTTTCTTTTATTTTAGAAATTTTATCTTCAATCTTTTCAGTAAGCTTACTAACTTTTTTCTTTTCAATCTCATCATCTTCAATTAACTCTAAATACTTTTTAATTTTCTCATAGATTTTTTCCAGCTTCATAATCTTCTCCTAATTGTTTAATAGTAAGATCTTCAATCCACAATACTTTAGCTACATTTATTAACTTATTGATTACATTATATGCATGGGAACTATCATTTAATAAAGTAGTTGCCATTTTTTTATCTATTCTTTTTTCCCTAATTAATATATCTATTCTTCCTGTTGCAATAACATCTAAACTTTTTAAATACTCTTTTAATAATTCAGCTTTTGATAAAACATCTATTTCATCTTTACTATTTTTTATTTCATTTATTGTATTTATAGTTTTTGCAATTGCTTCTCTAATATAATTATATTCATTTTTAATATAATCATTATTACTTAATAAATTTCTAGAAATATTTTGTTGTAACTCTTTTGTATTTTTTACAGCTTCGGCTATATCTCTACACGCACTTCGCAGTTCATACAAATATTTCTTTTTTTCTTGATCTAATTCATTAATAAAAATAATAGAATAATCAATAATATCACTATAAAGTGATTTTATTCTTGTTTGGTAAAAATCATCTATATTTAATTCAATAATATCGCTTGATTCTTTTACTATAGAAGCAATATCATTTTTACCTAAATATCTATGTCTATGAAGCATAATTGCATGACTTAAAACTTCACTTGCATTATCATATAAATGAATAGTCTCTTTTTTTGTAGCTTCAAGTGCTGCAGAGGGAACTGCAACAACTTGCATATCAAGATATTTTGGTTTTTGAATATATGTTTCAACATTTTCAACAAACAGTTTTTTCAAAAAAACAACTAGTCTTGGTATAAAAAACGAAAATACTATTAAACCTGCTAAATTAAAAAATGTATGAAAAACTGCTAATTTCATAGCCCAATCATCAGGAGCTATTCCAAATGCAGCAGATAAATAATCAACTAAATCAACAATAAAATATAAAAAACTCAAAGTTATAACAGCAGTAACGCCTTTAAATATAAATAATCCAACTGCCATTCTTTTACTGTTTGCATTTGATACCATCGCACCCATGGCAGCTGTTGTTGCTGTTCCTATATTTGCACCAACTGCTATAGCCATTGCATTTAAATATATTATTTGCCCTGTTGCAAGTGCAGTTATTGTAAGAGCTAAGGTTGCACTACTTGATTGTATGATAACAGTTGCAATTGCTCCAATAAATGCATAAAGAATAATTCCTAAATATCCATCTACTGAAAATTGTGCTAAATTGATTCCAGATTTTAAATCTTCAAAGCCATCTTTCATATAACCAATACCAAGAAAAACAAATCCTAAACCTAATAAAATATTTCCCATTCCTTGAAGGTTTTTTTGCTTATAAAATCTAAAAATCACACCAAAAATAATCATAGGAAGAGAAAAAGCAGCAATATTTATTTTTACACCTAAAGTTGAAACTATCCAAGTAGTTGCTGTTGTTCCAACGGCTGAGCCAAAAACAACACCTAAAGCACCTGCTAATGAGATAATTTTTGCTGATAAAAAGGAGATTACAATAATTGCTATTAGAGAAGAACTTTGAAGAATTGCAGTTGCTGTTATTCCTAAACCAACTGATTTAAATACGGTGTCTGTACTTTTTGAAATAAGCTTTTCTAGGATTCCTCCTGAAAAAAGCTTAAATCCATCTTCCATAAAATGCATTCCGATTATGAAAATACCAACACCTGCGACAATATATTTTGAATCTTCATTTACATATAATAAATATCCTAATAATACTAATAATATATATGAAAGATATTTTTTCATTACTCAACTGTTACTGATTTTGCAAGGTTTCTTGGCATATCAACATCATTACCAAGTCTTACTGAAATTTCCATTGAGAAAAGTTGCAATACAACTAACATTTCAAAAAATTCTAGCATATAGTGATCACATTTATTTATTTTTATAAAATCATCTGCTAAATCAAAATCAAGTGGAGATATTGCACAAATAGTACTATCCCTTGCACTTAATTCTTCTACATTTGATTTAATTTTATCATATAACAAATTCTGAGGCATTAATGCAATTGTAAATAATTCTGGATCCGCTAGAGCAATTGGTCCATGTTTCATTTCACCTGCTGGATAACCTTCAGCATGTAAATATGAAATCTCTTTTAATTTTAATGCACCTTCTAAAGCAAGTGGGAAAAATACATCTCTTCCTATAAAAAAGAACCCATGACCATGTAAATATCTTTTTGATAATCTTTTTGTTTTTTCATGAATTTTATCACTAATGCAAAGTGCTTTTGGAACTTCTCTTAAAGTATGTAACTCTTTTTGTAAAACATCAGATGAAATAACATTTCTAGCTTTTGCAAAATATAAAGATAACATCCATAAAACAACAGTTTGAGTTGAAAATGCTTTTGTTGACGCAACACCTTTTTCAATTCCAGCTCTTGTTAAAATAGTATAATCAGCCGTTCTTGTCATTGAAGAATTATCAACATTACAAACTACAAGTGTTTTAAGACCTGCAGCCTTTGCCATTTTTAAAGCTTCTAAAGTATCAGCCGTTTCACCACTTTGAGAGATTACTACAAATAAAATATCTTTTGATAAAAGAGGTTCTTTATATCTAAATTCACTTGCCACTTCAATACTACATTTAACTTTTGAAAGTCTTTCAAAAAGATAAGAAGATGTTAAACCTGCATGGTATGATGTTCCACAAGCACAAATTTTAATCTCATTTATTCCATCCATAATTGAAGAATCAATTTCATCAAATAAGATTTCATTATCTTTTATTCTTCCAAGCATACTATCACTAACTACTACACTTTGCTCATAAATTTCTTTTTCCATAAAGAATCTAAATCCATCTTTTTGAGCGAATTGTTTTGAAGCAGGAAGCGTTGACCATGAATAATTATCAGAGAAAAATTCTATGTTAGAAGCTGTTGCAATTCCACCAACTCCATCTTCTAAGTAAACAACACTTGAAGCTAATCCAATTAAAGGAGCATCAGAAGATGCGAATAAAACTTCATTTTCATCAATTCCCTTTGCAACGATTAAAGGACTTCCATGTTTAAAGAAAAATACTTTTGTAGGATCTGCTTTTGTAATTAGAAGAATTGAAAAAGCACCTTCAAGTCTTGAAATTGTGTTTTTAAAAGCTTCTGTTGTATTATTAGAAATATTATAAAAATTTTCAAATAAGTGCACAATAACTTCTGTATCTGTTTGAGATACAAATTTATGTCCTTTTTCACTTAATTCTTCTTTTAATTCTTTATAGTTTTCAATAATTCCATTATGAACAACATAAGAGTATTCACCTAAATGTGGGTGGGCATTTAACTCTGTTGGTTTTCCGTGTGTTGCCCATCTTGTGTGACCTATTCCTAATTCATAATCACCTGATGCTTGTTCATTAACTTTTGCTTCAAGATTAACAAGTTTTCCTAAAGCCTTAAATACTTCAATTTTGTCATTTTTTAAAACAGCAATTCCGGCACTATCATAGCCTCTATATTCAAGCTCTTTTAATCCATCTAACAATATTTCTGTTGTATTCTTTTTTCCAATATAACCAACAATTCCACACATTTTACATACCTTTGTTCAAATTTTATAAGATTTATTATATTTAAAAATAACTAAAAACCAACTTTTTAAGTTATTTTATAAGTTTAGATTTTTAATCAACTCTTCATGAATTTTTCCATTTGTTGCTAGCATATATTTATCTTCAAATATATCATAAGCTCCACCATCAATATTACTTACTTTGCCGCCTGCTTCTGTAAGTATTAAAATTCCAGCACTCACATCCCAAGCTTTTAAATTCATTTCATAATAACCTTCAAAAGTACCACGTGCAACATAACATAAATCAAGTGATGCTGCACCCAGTCTTCTTAAATCTTGACAAAGGGGTAAGATAACTGTTATTTTTTTTATAACATCATCTAAATCATCTTTACAAGATGCACTCGTATATGGAAATCCTGTTGCTATTAAAGATTTTTGAAATTCACTTTCATCACTAACTTGAAGTTTCACTCCATTACAAAATGAACCCTTTCCTTCTTCTGCTTCATAAAGTTCATCTAAAATTGGATTATAAACAATTGCCATAAAAGGTTTTTTATTTTTATAAACTCCAACAGAAATAGCTGTATGAGGAACACCATTTACAAAGTTTGTTGTTCCATCTATTGGATCAATTATTATTGAATTATTAAATTCAATAGCACTGTTATCTGATTCTTCTGCAATCACATTAAAATCTTTAAATTCTTCTAAAAACTTTTCTTTTAAAAAGTTTTCAACACCAACATCATAAGTAGTAACTAAATCTTTTTTTGCTTTAAATGTTATATCTTTATTTGAGTAGAATCCCTCTTTTAAAATAGTTCCTGCTTCTTTTATTATTTCTATTAATCTATTTTTCATTATCCAACCAATCATTTTTTTCAGTATTTTATCTAAAAATCGTAAAAATAAACACTTTGTTGGTACAATATGTATTCAATTATTAGGAAACAACTATGACAGAAACACAAAATAAAAAAATTACTATCCAAAATTTATTCAATTTGAAAACAAGATTACTCATATATCTTATATCTTTTTCCTCAATTATATTTTTACAAACTTTTTGTACAAATATCTGCCCTTTTATAGATGGTTTACGACATGATCAATTATTTAGGAATTTATTTATAATCTTCATTCTACATTTAGTTTATAGAGAGTTTCTATATTATTATTTTAAAGAGCCTAAAAATAATTTATCAATTCCTAGACAAGCTTATTTTTTAAGTATTATTTCCTGGGTTTTAGCTGGAGTTTCTGCTTTTATATTACATTTTATCTTATATCCAGAGTTTCCTATTTCAAGTCATTTTAGAATATTATCTAGTTATTTAATTTTAGGAGGAGCAATTCTTGCCCAACTTGAATATATAATTTTTGAAAAAAGATACAAAGAAATATCTAAAGATATAAATTTTATTCTTTTTAATGAAAAAATATCAAAAAGAATAGTTGAAACTTTTTTAATCTTTACAATTGCGCCTATTTTAACTTTGATTTTAATTATTGCAAGATATAACTATGAAAAGATTATTGATTTGCAAGTAACACTTGAAATTGTATATATAGGTTTACTAATGATTGTTAGTGCAACAGTACTTGCAATTGTTTTTGCAAAAGTTTTAAAACAAGACACACAAATATTAATACAAAATATTCAAAATATAGAAAATGGAAAATATCAAAGTTCGATAATTTTAAATAGACCAGATGAATTAGGTGAAATATCTTTTGCCATGAAAAATATGTCTGTAACTATTGAAAATGGAATTCATCAAATTGAATCACTTAGTGATGAAATCATTAACACTCAAAAAGAGATTATTTACACTATGGGAGAAATTGCTGAAACAAGAAGTAAAGAAACAGGAAACCATGTAAAAAGAGTAGCTGAGTACTCAAAACTTCTTGCTTTAAAACTTGGATTAGATGAGAAAACAGCTGATATGCTAAAACTTGCAAGTCCTATGCATGATATTGGGAAAGTTGGTATTCCTGATAATATTTTAAATAAACCTGGAAAATTAACTTTTGAAGAGTTTGAAGTTATGAAAACCCATGCACAACTTGGATATGAGATGCTAAAACATTCGCAAAAACCAATATTACAAGCAGCAGCAATTGTCTCAAAAGAACATCATGAGAAATATAATGGAAAAGGATATCCTCTAGGCTTAATTGGTGAAGAAATTCATATTTTTGCAAGAATAACTGCAGTTGCTGATGTTTTTGATGCATTAGGAAGTGATCGAGTTTATAAAAAAGCTTGGGAAGATGAAAAGATTTTTGAGTTATTTAGAAGTGAAAGAGGTGAACACTTTGATCCTAAAATTATTGATTTATTTTTTAATAATTTGGATGAAATTTTTATTATTAGAGATAAATTTAAAGATGTTTAACTATTATGAATAAAAGTTCATATTTTATTCATTAACAATTCATATTCAAAGATTAGACTTATAAAAAAATAAAAAAGGATAATCTTTGATTACATTAGCATTTAAAGCTCTAATGGCAAATAAATTAAAAACTATTCTTATTTTTCTTAGCCTAATATTTTCAATAATATCTATCTTTTTAATCTCTTCAATTTCAAATGGAATTATTACAATGTATTCTTCAATGCTAAAAAGTGATGGAGATATTATTATAACTCAAGCAAAAATCTCTGATACATTTTTTTCAAATGTGGATATAAAATTAATTGAAAAAATAAATAATATACCAAATGTAAAAAATTCTTCAGCTCTAATTGTAGGTGCTAGTCCTGTTGAAAAACTTCCTATTGTTGCAGTTTATGGTGTTACGGAAAATAGATATAAAAATTATAAACTTTTAGAAGGTACTTACCCAAAAAAAAATGAAGTAATAGTTGGAAAATCAATTTATGAACAACTTATAAATAAAAAACAAATCCAAATAGCAAATAAAGATTTCAATATTTCTGGTGTTTTTAAAAGTGAAATTGGTTTTGAAAATGGCGGAGTTGTTTTAACAATAAATGATGCAGGAAATATTTTTAATAAATCAGCTTCAATGATTATGGTAAATGCAAATATAAATACAAATGTTGAAGAAATAGTAAAAAATATTAAAATTTTAGATGAACAAATAGAAGCAAAATCAACGCAAAATTTTGTAGATAACTATAATCAATTTAAAATCATAAAAACCTCATCAAATGTAATTTCTCTTATTGCATTTTGTATGGGATTACTAGGAATCGTAAGCTTAATGAGTATTACTATAAATCAAAGAAGAAGTGAGTTTGGTATTAAAAGAGCCCTTGGAATTTCGACTTTTAAAATCGTTTATTCAATAATGATTGAAAGTTTTACTTTAGGATTAGCTAGTTTTATTAGTGCATATATTATTTCAAATATTGTTTTATATTTTATTAAAAATGCCTCAACTCTTCAAGGATATGTAAATGGTGAAATTTCACCTCAGTTATCTATTTATATTTTAATCACATCAATTTCAATGGCAATAATTGGCTCGATAATTCCTGCACTAAATGCAGCTAAAACTGATCCCGTTGAACTAATTCAAGGAAATAAAATATGATTAAAGCATCTAATTTAACTCATTATTACAATAATGATAAAGCCCTTGAAAATATCAGTTTAAATATAAAGAAAGGCGAATTTGTAAGTTTGATTGGAGAAAGCGGTAGTGGAAAATCAACTTTACTTTCAATACTTTCTACACTTTTAAAACCAACAAGTGGAGAAATATCTTTTGATAATTTAAATTTTAAAAGTATTAAAAATATCGATAGTTTTAGAAGAGAAAACATAGGATTTATTTTTCAATTTCATTATTTAATTAACTACTTAACAGTAAAAGAAAATATAGCTCTTGCAAATGAAAAAGCTTCTAAAAATGAAATATCTTCTTTACTAGAACTTTTAGGAATCAAAGAGTTAATAAATAAATACCCAAATGAAATATCAGGAGGACAAAGACAAAGAGTAGCAATTGCAAGAGCTTTGATAAATAATCCAAAAATCATTTTTGCAGATGAACCAACTGGAAATTTAGATTCAAAAAACTCTTTAAATGTATTTGAAATATTAAAAAACTTTTCATCAAAAGGAACAACAATAGTCGTGGCAACACATGATAAAAACTTAGCAGCAATGGCTGATATTATTTATGAGGTAAAAGATGGAAAATTACAATAATTTTAATGTATTCATAAATAAACATTTTAAAATTTCAATTGCTTTTTTTGCATTAGGAATATTTTTTGGAATAATTTATTCAATAAACCTTTTAGGATATTCAATAAACTCAGAAACATTAAATCCTGCAAATATGAGAGCTATTCATATAAGTTTGATGCTTTATGGATTTATTCCTTTAATGCTATCATATTTACCATTTTTACTTATAAATAAAGAAGTAGGAGTTGATAAAGAAGGTCTTAGATATTTAAACTTGTATACTATTTTTTGGTATATATTCTTAGTGTTTATGGTGATTTCTTTATTACTTGGTAAAAATAGAGGTTTGGCGTTTTATGATTTTGCCTATGAATTGAATTTCTTACTTGCCTTTGCTGGTATTTTTTATATCATTGCTTTATATAAATTTATAAGACTTTATAAAACACTTCCACTTTGGATAAAAGTGTGTTTAAGAGTTGTAGTTATTGCGCCAATTGCACTTTTAATTTTAATGAATCCAATAATTGGACAAGTTGAAAGTACAGTAACAGGACCTCATGGAGATAATACTTTAGGAATGAGTTTGGCTTTAATTCCTATTTATTATCTAATAATCAAATTACTAGATAAAGGAGAATTTACAGCACGTTGGAATATTTTGTGGATTGCTCCAACTGTTTTATATTTTGCTTCTGTGTTACATAGAATTGTTATTGGACCATTATCATATAATCAAGAGTGGTTTTTTCAATACCTAACTTTGTTATATATTCCATTACTATATAGATGGTTTAAAGATAGCGATATTGCACCATATGCAAAAAAAGCTTTACTTATTTCAATCATAGCATTTTTATTTGTAGATATTGAAGGAAATATTATCTTTATTCCTGAAATTAGATGGATATTTCATAGAAATGATTTAATAGTAGCTCATGCTCATGTTGCAATGGGAATTGCAGTGTTTTTTATGCTTATAGCTATGTTTATAAATTCCATAAAAGAGCTTCAAAAAGATTTTTATTTAAATGCCTATTTATTTGCTCTTTTAGGAATATTTACTGTTTTAAGTATTTCAGGTCTTACACAAGCAGGAGTTTTAAATATTACAAGTGAAACTATGTGGATATTTAGGTCTATTTTTGGATGTTTTGCACTTATTTTTATAACAGCATTTATCAAAATAAAAAAAGATTACACATCCATTGAAATATATAATATAGCAGGAAGTTTAAGTGATGGATTAGGTGGAATTTTTTTAATACTACTTGCAAGTTTTATATATCCTCTTTTTGGATTTACTTTTAATGGTATTTATGAATATGTTGTATTTACATTTGTTTGTATGACTGGAGTTATTCATTATATGGCTTTAAAAAATCCTTCTAGTCGAATAGTATTAACAAATATAACAGTAATAATAAGAGTATTTGCAAGTTCAATGTTTTTTGCACTATATATATCACAAAAACTAGGATTTGAAGCCTTGGCTATTTGTTTATTCGACTTAGCTTTTGTATTTATTTATTTAATCTTTTTTTATCAAAAGGAGAGCTTATGCAAAAATTGATTTTAACACTTTTTATAGCATGTGAACTTTGCTACTATTTACTAATAGCACAAACAGGAATTGTAGAACACTTTTCATCAAATATTTTTCTAATAGCACCATTACCAATTGGTGGGATTGTTGGAACATTATTAGTTTCATATATAAAAATAAAAAATAAAATATCACTATTTTTAATTATTCAATTAGCTATGAGCTTTTTATATCCAAATTATAATTTTCTAACTCTATTTATTTTAGGCTTTGCCGTTGGAAGTTTAGCGCCACTTGTTATAAATGAAATAAAAAAAGCATCTATAGTTGAGTTAGGATTTGCACTTAGTATTTCTTATGTTATTGGAACATTTTTATTTAATTATGATGTAGAACAAAGACAAATTATTGCACTCTTATTAACATCTATTACATTAATCAGCTCAATATTTTTACCAAAAGAGATAGAAAAAAATAATTCAAATTCAAATCATTCATTAATAATTATGATTTTATGGGTATTTTTAGATTCATCATTATTTGAATCCTTATCAAGAGATATTTCAGTATCAATTTGGAGAGATGGATATACTTTAGAGATTGCTCTATTTCATATTATTGGTGTTGTGTGTGCTCTTTATTTTAAATTAGAAAAAAATCAAAAAGAACTATTTATAATTACACTTTTTGCACTTTCATATCTATTTTATTTTTTAAGAGAAGGTTTTATCTTATCTCTTATTTATCCATTTGTAATCTCTTATTATAATGTAATTATTTTACAAACTATCGTAAAAAAAGATTTTAAAACTATAACTATTTATATGGTTTTTATAGGTTGGGTAGCATCAGGTGCAGGACTTTTTGTGGCAGTAGAAAATCTAATTTTATTTGTGCCAATTGTTCTGTTAGGCGCACTTCTTAGAATAATGACAAAAGGGTATTTACCAAAAAACAAGGAGATTAAATATGTTTAAAATATTAGTAATAATGAGTTTATCTCTAGCCGCAATCGCTGCTAATTTAAATGTACAAAAAAGTGAGATTATAGCTCATACAGAAGTATTTGGAGATAATGAAATTAATCCATCAACAAGAAATGTAAAAGCCCAACTAAACATTGATAAAGAATTAGAATCAATAAAAGGTAGAATATATTTTGAAACCATTTCTTTAATAAGTCAAAAAGAAGATAGAGATAAACATATGTATGAACTACTAAACATAGAAAAATATAAAACAATTTCTTTTGATATTACAAATATTATAAAAAATGAAACAAACTATACAATAAATGGCTTTTTGACACTAAATGGGCTTAAAAAAGATATATCTATAAAAAGTAATATAGAAGAACAAGATAATCAAATATTATTAAGTGGGAATTTTTCTTTTAATTTAACAGATTTTAAATTAGAACCTCCAACAATGTTTTTTTTAACAGTTAGAGATCAAATTGATATTAACTATAACATCAAACTTAATAAAGCAAAATAAATGTTAAAACTACTTATATTATCAATTTTATCTTCAAATATTATTTTTGCAAGTAGCTTAAAAATACACGATAAAATCAGTAATTTTTCTTTAACAGATCAGTTTGATAAGATTCATACAATTAATAATGATGTTTCTACTATTATTGTATGTTTTCAAAAAGAGACTTTAGAATTAATAAATGATTTCTTATCAACAAAAGATATTAATTTTTTAGAAAAAACCCATTCAGTTTTTATATCAAATATCTCTTCAACACCAATCATTATTACAAAACTATTTACAATACCAAAACTTAGAGATTATAAATATGATATTTTATTAATTTATGATGAAACTAATACAAAGTTTTCAAAGCAAGATAATAAAATTACCGTTTATTCTATTTTAGATGGAGAGATAAATAATATAAATTATCTCTCAACAAAAAATGAATTAGAAAATTTATTAAAACAATGAAACTTCCAATAGCTCAAACAATACAAATATTAGTTAAAAGTAAAGAATTAAATAATCTAAAAATTCTTCATTTAAGTGATTTACATATTAATAAAAAAACATCAATAAAACAGCTTAATGAATTAATAAATATTTGTACTAAGCTAGAGTTTGATTTTGCAGTAATTACAGGTGATATTATTGATTGTAAAACTAAATATATTAAAGGAAAACTTCAAATTTTAAATACTCTTAAAAAAGATGAAAAAGAGATTTATTATATAAGCGGTAATCATGATTTATTTTATGGTCTGGATGACTTAAAAAAAGAGCTTACAAATTTTATTTTTATGG
Source organism: Arcobacter sp. s6 (assembly GCF_040884245.1). Taxonomy (NCBI): domain Bacteria; kingdom Pseudomonadati; phylum Campylobacterota; class Epsilonproteobacteria; order Campylobacterales; family Arcobacteraceae; genus Arcobacter; species Arcobacter sp. s6. The sequence continues at coordinate 28,997 of NZ_JBEVTN010000001.1, forward strand.
ATAATGATTATAAAAAGATACTATATAAAAACAATAATATATTAATAGCTGGTCTTCCTGATAGATTTTCAAAATTTTTTAATATAAAAAGAGATGAACAAAAAATAAAAAAGCAAATGTTAAACTATGCTTCTATATTTATTTCCCATCAACCAAAAGATTATAAAATTGCACTAGCATCCAAGGCAAATCTTTTTTTATGCGGACATACTCACGGTGGACAAATTTTTCCTTTTCACTATTTAGTAAGATTAATACAACCATTTTTAGCAGGATTATTTTATAAAGAAAAAACTGCCATTTACGTAAATAAAGGATTAGGAACTTGGGGAATTGATTTCAGATATAAGGCAGATCCTGAAATTACAATACTCAAATTAATTGCAAAAGAGGTAAAATAATCTTATGAAAATATTAATAATTGAAGATGATGTAAAAATCACAAATTTTTTAAAAAAAGGTCTTGAAGAAGAGTGTTATATTGTAGATAGTGCAATAAATGGTGATGAAGGATTATATCTTGCAAATGTGAATGAATATGATTTAATTTTACTTGATATTATGCTTCCAATAAAAGATGGAATTGAAGTTTGTAAAATACTAAGAGCTTCAAATAATCAAACTCCAATTATTATGCTAACGGCTAAAGATTCAATTGAAGATAAAATTAAAGGATTGGATATTGGAGCAAATGATTATTTAGCTAAACCTTTTTCTTTTGCAGAATTATTAGCTCGTATTAGAGTTCAATTAAGAGCAATTCCTTCAGTTCAAACAAAACTATCAATTGGTGATTTAGAACTTGATTTATTAAATAAAACTGCTATTAGAGCTAATGAAAATATCGTCTTAACTTCAAAAGAGTTTACTTTACTTGAATTTCTTATTAAAAATAAAGATAGATTATTAAGTGAAACTACTATTAATTCTGCAATTTCATCATTTGAAGACTCAAATATAAGTAATATCGTAAACGTATATATTTACAGATTAAGAAATAAAATTGATAAAAAGTTTGATAAAAAACTGATCAAAACCGTAAGAGGAATAGGATTTAGAATAAGTGACAAATAATTTATCCATAAAGAAAAAACTTTTAATTTATAGTTTTTTTATTCAATTTATTATTCTAATGATTTTTTCAATTTCACTATACAAAGCATTAGAGATTTCAACTTTAGATAAATTACAAGCAACATTAAAAGTAATAATACTTGATGTAACTGATGATATTTTAGAAAAAAATAAAATTGAAGATGTAACATTAGATGAAGAAAAAGAGTACAATTTTGAGCCACTTTTTATAAGAATTCTTGATAATAAAAGCCATAAAAAAATAATAGAAACATCAAACTTCCCTAATGATATAGAACATAATGATAATTATCTTAATAAATTAAAAGAAAACAAAGTTGTTTTCGAAGAACAGAACAATTATCTTCTAAGTAGAATAAAAATCAATTATCATGATGACAAAATTATAATTATAGAAATAGCAACAACAAAAGAAATACTGACAGCTACATTAGAGAATATTTTATATATTTTAAGTTTTATACTTCCCATTGTTTTGATTTTCTCTGTAATTGGAGGGAACTTTTTAATTTATAAATCATTTTTACCAATAGAAAATATACTTTCACAATTAAAAAAAATAAACGCAAATGATTTATCAGCAAGATTAGAAAGTAGTAAAAATCAAGATGAGATAAATCAATTAATAAAAGAAGTGAATAATTTGTTAAAAAGGTTAGAAACATCCTTTGAAAAGATTTCACAATTTAGCTCAGATGCTTCTCATGAATTAAAAACTCCATTAACTATAATAAGAGGTGAAATTGAAATAGCTTTAAGAAAAGAGCGTTCAATCAAAGAATATAAAGAAGCATTAAATAATTCATTAAGTGAGATTATAAGTATAGAGCAAACAATAAATGATTTATTGTTCCTTGCAAAAAATGAAAAAGATTTAATTATTGATAAGCAAGAGAGATTTTATTTTGATGAAATTATAGATGAATCTATAAATGAAATAAAAAGTTTTGCAAATCTTCATCAAATAGAGATGAAATTTTTAGTTGAAGATACAATAGAATTTGATGGTTATTCCAATCTTTTAAAAATTGCAATAAAAAATATTTTAAAAAATGCTATACAATTTAGCCATAAAAATTCACAAGTTATAGTTAAAATCTATAAAAAAGATGATTTTTTTAATATTTCAGTTCAAGATTTTGGAATAGGAATAGAAAAAAATGAACAAAATAAAATATTTGAAAAGTTCTATAGAACAGACAAAAGTAGAAATAAAAACTCAGGGGGAACAGGTCTTGGAATGTCCATATTAAAGAAGATTATAGATATTCATTCTGGAATTATAAATATAAAAAGTAAAGAGAATTTTGGGACAACAATAATAGTATCTTTTAAAATTAAAAATAATTTTTTATAGATTCAGTTTACTTTAATCTAAAATGATGTTATAATTGCACTATCTAAAGCAATATGGAGGTGCGAATGACGAAAGTTTCACTTTTTATGGTTGTTAAAATTTAAACTAAAACTAGGTTTACTTACAAGTAGACTTGTCAAACTAACTTAAGTTTGACCAATAAATAATATTTTAATGGGATTCTAGCAGTGGCTGGAATCCTTTTTTTTTACTCTATCTTAATATAAAAAATCATCCTTATAATAAATTTTATCTAAAAGCAAGAAATATATTTCTTTTTATGTTTTATTTATAAAAATGCAACTATTTGTTACTTTGCACAAAATAGCCAAAATAGCCAAAATACTAATTAAACATCTAATATTCTTTATCTTGTTTCTAAGAGTCAAAAAGTGTTAGTATCATGAAATTTCAATTAAGGAAGAGTAATGAAAAATAAATTAAAAATCGTGACAAGTATGTTAACAGTTGTTGCACTAAGTAGTGCTTTAAATGCTTTTGAACCTAAAAAACCTGTGTGTTTAGCTCCTGCTAAACCAGGTGGTGGTTTTGATCTTACATGTAGACTTGTTAGTAATTCTATAATAGAAGCTAAACTTATAGATAAACCTATGCTTGTTAATTTTATGCCGGGTGGTGTTGGAGCAGTAGCATATAATCATGTTATTGGTGCTCGTTCAAATGATCCTGAAATGATAGTTGCAGCTAGTACAGGATCTGTTTTAAATATTGCTCAGGGTAAATTTGGTGAACATGATGAAACTGCTGTAAGATGGCTTGCTGGTTTAGGAACTGATTATGGTGCTGTTATTGTAAAAGCTGATGCAAAATGGAATACATTACAAGAATTATTAGCTGATTTAAAAGCTAATCCAAAAGGATTTGTATTAGGATCAGGAGGTTCTATTGGTTCTCAAGATTGGTTTAAAGCTGCATTAATTGCAAAAGCAGCAGGAATTGATCCTAAAGAAATGAAATATGTTGCATTTGAAGGTGGAGGAGAGGCATTAACTGCACTTCTAGGAGGTCATATTCAAATTTATCCAGGTGATATAGCAGAATTCTCAGGTCAATTTGATTCAGGTAAATATAAAGTATTAGCAGTTCTTTCTGATGAAAGACTTCCTGGTAAATTTAAAGATATCCCAACTGCAAAAGAGCAAGGATCAGATGTTGTATGGAATATTTGGAGAGGGTTTTATCTTGCACCAAATATTACTGATGAACAATATAACTATTGGGTAGATACTATTAATAAATTAGTTAATACAGAAGAATTTGCAAAAGAAAGAGAACTAAGAGGACTTTTCCCTTTTACAAAAATTGGAAAAGACTTTGATATTTTTATAAAAGAAGAAACTAAAAAATTCAAAGAAATGGCTCAAGAGGCAGGTTTAACTAAATGATAGATAGATTATTTGGAATATTTTTATTATTCCTTGGTCTTTATTTTATATGGGGAGGAAGCCAATTAGTGGTTCCTTTCTCTTATGATCCTCTTGGACCAAAATTTTTCCCTATGCTTGCTGGAGGAATGCTTAGTATATTAGCAATAATTGCAATCATAAATGCAAAAAAAGTAACTTTTCCTGCATCTACTACTATGATTAAAACAGTAATTATTGTTATTTTACTAGTAGCTTATCAATTAACATTTGATGTTTTAGGTTTTTTACTTTCAACAGGAATTTTAGTATTTTTTATTTCTAGAATTTTTGCAGCAAATCAACTACAAGCATTAAGTTCAGCGATTGGTGTAAGTAGTACAGTTTATATTATTTTTAATATTTTATTAGATGTTCCTCTTCCTGTAGGATCTATCTTCTCTTCATTATTAGGAGCTTCGTAATGGATGTATTAGCACATTTATTAGATGGTTTTGCTGTTGTTTTTCAACCACTTAATCTTTTTCTATGTTTATTAGGGTGTTTATTAGGTACTTTATTTGGAGCACTTCCTGGACTTGGGCCAATTAATGGGGTTGCGATTCTTTTACCTATTTGTTATACTTTAGGTCTTCCTGTTGAATCTTCATTAATTATGCTAACAGGTATTTATTATGGTGCAGAGTTTGGTGGTAGAATCTCAAGTATCTTACTTAATGTTCCAGGAGATGCTGGTGCAGTATTTACTTGTTTAGATGGTTATCCATTAGCAAAAAAAGGATTAGCTGGACCTGCTCTTGCACTTTCTGGTGTTTCATCTTTCATTGGAGGAAGTATAGCTATTGTAGGACTTACATTTTTTGCACCTATATTAGCAACATTTGCAATTGATTTTGGACCTTCTGAATATTTTGTATTAATGGTTTTTGCTTTTGGAACAGTTTCAGCACTAATGGGTGCAAGTCCTGTAAAAAGTTTAGTTGGTATTTGTATTGGTTGGATGATTGGTATTGTTGGAGTAGATTCAACAACAGGAGTTATGCGTTTTAACTTTGGAGAACCTGATTTATATGATGGATTTGAGTTCTTAACAGTTATCGTAGGATTTTTTGCAGTTAGTGAAATAATGCTTATGTTAGAGCATCATAGTAAAGATGACTTTGAAATGCCAAAAATTACACGTATCTATGTAACAGTAAAAGAATTATTACTTTGTAAATACACTATTCTTAGATCATCAGTAATAGGTTTTATTGTTGGTGTTTTACCTGGAACTGGTGCTTCAATTGCAAGTGCTGTGTCATATACTCTTGAGCAAAAAATTGTTGATAAAGAAAATACATTTGGTAAAGGTGATATGAGAGGACTTGCTGCTCCTGAATCTGCAAATAATGCTTGTGCAGGTGGTGCATTAATTCCAATGCTAACTCTTGGTGTTCCAGGAAGTGCAACAACTGCTGTTTTATTAGGTGCATTAATGCTTTATAATATCAATCCAGGGCCAACATTATTTTCTGATCAACCAATATTAGTTTGGGGATTAATTGCTTCTATGTATATAGGAAACTTAATGTTACTTGTTATTAACTTTCCACTAGTGAGAGTTTTTACAAAAATTTTACAAGTGCCATATTGGTTATTAGTTCCATCTGTAATTGTACTAGCCTTTGTAGGTGTTTATTCAGTTAATTCAAGTACATTTTCAATGGGAATGGCAATACTATTAGGGGTATTAGGATATTTTTTACGAAAATTAAACTACCCAATGGCGCCAGTTATTTTAGGATTTGTATTGTGTGAAATTATGGAAGATAATTTAAGACGTGCATTTGCTATGAGTGGTGGAGAAATAAGTATTTTCTTCGGAAGTACAATTAATAACGTATTATGGGGTATGACATTAGCGATTTTTTGTGTGCCAATGATTGTTAAGTTTATTTCAAAGAAATATTCTTTAGGACAAAAATTTACTAATAAATAAAAACAATAAAAGCACCTGATAAAAACAATTTATTAGGTGCTTCAGAATATTACTTAGACTAATAATACTCTATAAAAATCTCTTTTTACAATGTACTTTTGAGCCTATATTTACGTTCTGGACGTCCTACTGATCCATACAAAGAATCTACTTCAACCTTTTCTGATATAACAAGATATTCTAAATATCTTCTTGCTGTAGTACGATTTATTCCTAAATAAAGTGCAACTTCATTTGCTGAATAGAAAATATTATTTTTACGTAAATAAGAGAAAATTTTTTCCAATGTGATAGAATCAATGCCCTTTGGTAATACTAATTGGGAAGCTTTTGGAACAGGAGTAGGCATTGTTTTACTCAAAAATTCATCCACTTGATGTTGAGAAAGTTCTTCTTTATTAGAAAATTTTTGTTTATAATCTAAAAACTTTTGCATAGATGCTGTAAATCTATAAAACATTATTGGCTTAATAAGATAATCAAAAACTCCATAACGCAGTGATTTTTCTAATGAAGCCATCTCTTTAGCAGCAGTTATAAGAATCACATCTGTGGGAAGAGAAGTTGTTCTCATCCATCCTAACAAATCAATACCACTGCCATCAGGAAAATAAACATCTAAAAGTAATAAATCAGGTTTCATTAAAAGTAAATATTCTTGGACTTCAGCAATAGTATTTGCAATAGCAATAACTTCAAAACCTTCTAACTTTCCCACCATACTTTGATGCAAGAGAGCAATTTTTGGATCATCTTCTGCAATAATTACTTTAATCATATTTCTACTTTCTTTGGTATATATATACTTGTAATAGTACCATAATTAGAAGGTACAATAGTTATAAATCCATTCATCAATTCTAAAGTATTTTTAACAAAAAAGAGCCCATATCCACTATGAAATTCACCTTTTGTTGTAAATCCTTTTTCAAATATTTTTTCGATCATTTGTTCATCTATTCCTTTACCTGAATCCTCTATTTCAAAAACTATATCATTACCTATATCTGTAATAAAAAGTTTTATTTTCTTAATTTCAGAATTTAATGCAGCATCAATAGCATTATTAATTACATTACCAAAAATTGTCACAAAATGTTTAGAAATAGATGGATGAATTATCTCTTGAATACTGCTATTATCATCAAGCTCTAAAACAACTCCTTTTTCAAATGCATAATAATACTTACCAATAAAAATAGAAGCAACAACTGGGTCATTAATCATTTTTTTAAATTGCTCAATAATTCTTTCATCAGGCAAATGATTTTCTGAAATTATTTCAATTGCTTTATCATATTCACCAATTTGTATATATCCTGATATAAGATGTAATAGATTTGAAAATTCATGTTTCTTCTCACGTAAACGTTCAGCATATTGTTTTGTATGTGTTAATTCCCAAACAATAGCATCAATTTCATCTTTCTTACGACAAGTTATAACCATACCAATAGTTTGTTTATCATTTATTATAGGTGAAAGATTACAGATATAATCAATATTATTAACTTCAATTGTTGCATCACGCATCTCGTTTCCACTGAGCAAATATTTTTGAAGTTCTAAAGGAAGAGTAATACTTTTATTATTCAAACCAAAATAATAATTAGCAACATCATTACTTAAAGTTAATTTACCATACTGATCAACAGCAAGAATTGCTTCTTTTACAGAGTTTAAAATAGCTTTTTTTTCCATAAAAAGACGGCTTAATTCTTCTGGTTCATAACCTAGAAGGGAATGTTTTAGTTTACTTGAAAGTAATGTTGCGACTAAAAGTTCTACAAAAAGAGCAATATATAAATAACCTAAAAGTTGCTTATGATGTTCATCAACAATTGTTTTAACTTTATCTTCCAAATATCCTACTGAAACAATACCTATTATTTCACCTTTTTTATTAAAAATAGGAGATTTTCCTCGAAGAGAAGGTCCTAAAGTTCCAACTGCTTTTGAGATATAATATTCACCATAAATAAGTGCCCTATTATTATCTTCTCCAACCATATGTTCACCAATAAGTTTTTTATTCGGATGAGAGAAACGTATACCATTTTCATCACCAATAACTATGAATTCAGCATCAATACTTTGTTGAATAGTTGTAATGATTTTTTGTAATTCATGATTGGGATCATTTTTTTCTACTAAATTAATAATTTCAGGCATAAACGAAATAGATTTTGAAATAGCTAATGCTTTATTACCAATTTGATTTTCTAAAACTTTTTGTAATACATTTCCAAAAAACAAAGTTACTGAAAATAAAGTCGCAATAACTAAGAGTGTAGAAAATACAACCAAAGTAGGCAATAATCCAACTTTAGAAGAATAAAAGTTTTTAATAAGTTTCATAAGTTTTCCCGATTAATTTTAATAGCAGTTATTATAATTATATAATATCATTTAATCTAAATTTGCACAATAGATAAATAAATATATAAATTAACTGTCTTACATACAAAGAGCTTAGAATGAAAAAAATGACTTTAATCTTTTATTTGGAGATTAGAGACAAGGCCCCATGTAATGGGGACTGTCTACATTTGTTTAAGGAGGTAATTTAAAGTAAAAAAGGTTTTATATTTCCAATACTACATCATTCCTGGCATTCCGCCCATTCCACCCATATCTGGCATTGATGGCATTGATGGTTTATCTTCTTTTATATCTGTTACTGTAGCTTCAGTAGTTAATAATAAAGATGCAACTGAAACAGCATTTTGCATTGCAACTCTTTCAACTTTTGCAGGATCTACAATTCCAGCTTCAAACATATCAACATACTCACCAGTTGCAGCATTAAATCCTAAGTTTTCATTTGCAGATTTTTCAACTTCATTTGCAACAACACCAGCATCATAACCAGCATTGATTGCAATTTGTTTTAAAGGTGCTTTAATTGCTCTAAAAATGATTGCGGCTCCAATTGCTTCGTCACCTTCAAGCTCTAAGTTAACTTTAGCAGCAGCTCTGATTAATGCAGCTCCACCACCAATTACAATACCCTCTTCAACAGCAGCTCTTGTTGCACTTAATGCATCATCAACTCTGTCTTTTTTCTCTTTCATTTCAGTTTCAGATGCAGCTCCAACTTTAATAACAGCTACTCCTCCACTTAATTTTGCAAGTCTTTCTTGTAATTTTTCTTTATCATATTCAGAAGTTGTGTTAGAAATTTCAGCTTTAATTTGACCAACTCTAGATTTTACTCTTTCTTTATCACCATTTCCATCAACGATAGTTGTGTTATCTTTATCAATAACAACTTTTGAAGCTGTTCCTAAACAAGAGAACTCAGCAGTTTCAAGTTTCATTCCCATTTCTTCTGAAATCACTGTTCCACCTGTTAATACAGCAATATCTTCAAGCATTGCTTTTCTTCTATCACCAAATCCAGGAGCTTTAACAGCAGCAATATTTAAAGAACCTCTTAATCTATTTACAACTAATGTTGCTAATGCTTCACCATCAACATCTTCAGCAATAATAACTAAAGGTCGTCCAGCTTGATTAACTGATTCTAAGATTGGTAACATCTCTTTTAATGAAGAGATTTTTTTGTCATATAATAAAATAAACGGATTATTAAACTCAGCAATCATTTTTTCAGCATTTGTTACAAAATATGGTGATAAATAACCTCTATCAAACTGCATACCTTCAACAACATCTAGTTCATCAGAAATACCTTTTGCTTCTTCAACAGTAATAACACCGTCTTTTCCAACTTTATCCATTGCTTCAGCAATCATAGCTCCAATTGCTTTATCAGAGTTTGCAGAAATTGTTGCAACTTGCTCAATTTCAGTTTTATTAGCAACAACTCTTGATGCTTTTTTTAACTCAACTAAAATAGCTTCAGTAGCTTTATCCATACCTCTTTTTAAGATAATTGGATTAGCTCCAGCTGTTACGTTTCTTAAACCTTCTTTGAATATTGAGTGAGCTAAAACAGTAGCAGTTGTAGTTCCATCTCCTGCTTCATCAGCAGTTTTAGAAGCAACTTCTTTTACTAGTTGTGCTCCCATATTTTCTAAAGTATCTTTTAATTCAATTTCTCTAGCTACTGAAACACCATCTTTTGTGATTGTTGGAGCTCCAAAAGACTTTTGTAATAATACGTTTCTACCTCTTGGTCCCATTGTAACTTTTACAGCATCTGCTAATTTTTCAACACCTGCGTATAATCTATTTCTTGCACTATCACTAAATATTACTTCTTTTGCCATTACATAACTCCTATAACGTTTTCAATATTTAAAATCAGATATTCTTGACCATCAAGTTTAAATTCTGTACCTCTAAATTGTTCAAATACAATTGTATCACCAACTTTAACATCTTCTACTTTATTTCCAATAGCTACAACTTGTGCAGTCTGCGGTTTTTCTTTGGCATTATCAGGAATATAGATTCCACTTGCTGTTTTATTTTCTACTTCTGTTCTTTTAACAAGAACTCTTTCACCTAGTGGTTTAAAATTCATAGTATATCCTTATTATTTATAATATTTTCGTTTAAAGCTTGGACTTTTAGCACTCTAATTTTCCAAGTGCTAAATTTTATTAAATTTTTGGATATTTGTCAAGAGGTTTGAGTTAATTTGACTAAGAGTTAAAAATTTATTTATGTCTATTTATATATATTAAAAGAAGTTCTTCTAGTGATTCTTTTAAGTTTTTATCAAAAGTATTTAGTACCTCAACACATTTAAAAGCTAATTCATCAGCACTTTTTTTAGCACCATTTAGTCCTAATAAATTTACAAATGAATTTTTAGATCCATCATTTTGTGTTGTTTTCCCTGCAGTTTCAGAACTACAAGTTTCATCAATAATGTCGTCTTGGATTTGAAATAATAATCCTAAATCAATTCCAAAATTATAAAGTTTTTCTTGTATTTCTAAATCATATTCGCAAATAATTGCACCCATTTTTAAAGAAGCAGCAATTAGCTTTGCAGTTTTATGAATATGTAAAAATTCAAGCTGATTTAATTCTAGTTTTTGATTTTCAAAAAAACAATCAATTGCTTGACCTATTATCATTCCATCTATTCCACCATTTGAACTTAGTGTTCTTATCAAATCAACTTTAATGTCATTTGATAATGAAGCATTAGCAATTAGATTAAAAGCTTCAGTATTTAAAGCATCTCCAACTAAAATTGCTGTTACTTCATCATATTTTTTATGTAATGTTTGAAAACCTCTTCTTAAATCTGCATTATCCATAGCTGGTAAATCATCATGAATTAAAGAATAAGTATGTAAAAACTCTAAACCTAACGCTACACATAAAGAGTTTGGTATTAATAAGCTTTTATTTGATTTTACAACAGATAATAAAAGCATAGGTCTAAATCTTTTTCCACCTGCTTTTAACATATCTGCTAAAGCATCCTCAAAATAAGGATGAAATGTTTTAGAATTAGGAAGATTATTTAATAAATAATCTTCGAAAGATTTTGCTAAATTTTGCATAGAATTATTTTTGTCCAAAAGAACCTAATCCACCCATCATATTCATAGCCATCATTTTTTTGTTTTCATCACTTTGTTTTATTACATCATTCATTGCTGATATTAATAAAATTTGTAATGAATCTTTATCTTCTAATAATGAATCATCAAGTTTTAAATCAATAACTTCAGAATTTCCATTTATAGAAATTTCGACCATTCCTCCACCTGCTTTTGCAGTGAAGATTCTAGAAGCATTATCTTCTTTTGATTTATTTGCCATATCTTGAAATTGATTCATCATGTCATTTAAATTCAAATTTTTTAAATCAATTCCATCAAACATAGTCACTTCCTATAAGTTCATGAGTTATTAAATCAATATTGTTTTTTTCATCAACTAAAACCACTATTGGTTTATAGTTCTCAAGTTCTTGTTCAGTATATGAAGCATAAGCAATAACAATAATTTTATCACCAATAGCAACTTTTCTAGCTGCTGCTCCATTTAAGCACATATCTTTAGATCCAGCTTTCCCCTTAATTACATAAGTTTGAAATCTTTCTCCATTATTTATATTAACGATATCAACTTTTTGACCAACTTTTAAAGTTGATGCTTTCATTAAATCTTCGTCAATAGTAATTGATCCAACATAGTTCAAATTCGCATCTGTTACAGTTGCTCTATGAATTTTACTATATAGCATATCAAATGTCATATATCAATCCCTTTATTATTTTGCTAAATTAACAGGTTCACCCCAATATTGAGAAGGTATTAAGTACTCCTCAACAGGATTTCCACCTAATATGTGTTCTTCTATTATTCTATCTATTTTTTCCTTAGATAAATGAGAATACATAAAATGTCCTGGTTCTACTAACATTAGAGGTCCCATTTGACATCTTCCTAAACATGAAGTTCTAACAACTTGAACAGGACCCATTAAACCACTTTTCATTAAAGTTTGAGCTGTGTGATTAAATAAATCTCTTGTATTTTCATTTACACAAGATGGTTTTGGCATTCCAGGAGGAGAAGCTTGCTCACATTTGAATATATAAAACGTTGGTTGTGGGATACTTGGCATTTCCATGTTGTTCCTTCTTTTTTATAGTGCATTCTATAATAATTTTGCAGAATTTTAACACTTTATTTTTAAATTTTAATAAAAATCTATTTTTTATTTTTTTTTAAAGCTAATATATTATACTATTTTTAAAATTTATCAAAAAAAAGGGTTTATATGAAAAAAGTTTTGTTCTTCCTTTGTTCTTTTATGTTACTTTTAGAAGCATCAAATCCAATTGCTACAATGGAAACTACAAAGGGAAATATTGTTTTAGAATTAAGAGCTGATATGGCACCAAAAGCTGTTGAAAACTTTGTTACTCATTCAAAAAACGGATATTACAATGGTATTACTTTTCACAGAGTTATTAGAAACTTTATGATTCAAGCTGGAGATCCAACAGGAACAGGAGCAGGTGGAGAATCAATTTGGGGAAAACCATTTAAAGATGAATTTGCACCAAATGCAGTATTTGATAAAGCAGGTATTTTAGCAATGGCAAATAGAGGACCAAATACAAATGGTAGTCAATTTTTTATTACAACAGTTCCAGCGTATCACTTAAATGGTGGTTATAGTATTTTTGGTTATGTTAAAGAGGGATATGATGTAGTTAAAAAAATTGAAGCTGTTCCTACAAATAAATTTGAGGGTGACAAACCTTTAGAAGATGTAAAAATTATTTCTATTTCTATAAAAGAGTAAATCAAGTTTTTCTTGATTTACCTTGAATTTTTAAGATTCAAAGTATAAATCAACCAAAAATTTTATTTAAAGTACTTCCATCTGCATGAGCAATTATTTGTTTTTCCAAATGTTCAATTCTTGCAGTTTCTGCTTTTGCTTTTTCTTTCCAATATTCAAGTTTTTGTTTCAAAACATCATCTGTTTGTACTGATTCTAATTGTTCAGTTAATTCATTAACTTTATCTTCTAATTCAGTGATAATTGAATCAGAGTTTATTCTTAATTGTGAAAATTTCTTTTCATCATCTTGTTCTATTTGAGATAATTTTTCTTTTAGTTTTTTATTTTCTAATCTTAAATCACCATTTTCTCTATTCAACTTAAGTGCAGTAGCTGAGTTGTTATTTTTCTTATATAAACCTATTTCTGTTTTTAAATTCTTATTTTCTAATCTATATTTTTCATTACTATACATGTATTTATCAACATTTCGGATAGACTGTTCCAATTCAATCTGAAGTTTTTCCAATCTAAATCTTAAATCATTAATTAATTGATTTTGTTCTAAGTTACCCTCTTTACTTCTGATAAATATATCACTTTTATCTCTCATTAAAGCTAATTGGATTTCTCTTTTTTTATTTAATTCTTTTGTAATATCTTTTTGAATTGAAATAGCACCATTCATTTCACCTTTTTCATCCAAAGTCGGGAAAATATGTGTATCAGTTGTATAGTAAGTTTTATCTTTTTTAATATTTTTTAAGTTTCCATGCCAAGGTTTATTATTTAATACTTTTGCATATAGATCTGTATATATATCATTTGAAACATCAGGGAATCGTAAAGATTTAAAATCTCTCCCTATTAGTTCATTACTACTAAAACCTGAAATATCACAGAAAAGCTGATTTACATAAGTAATTTTTAATTTTGTATCTGTTTTTATAACAATATTATTTGAATCTAATATTTCTTTATATTTTGTAAGTTCGGTTTGCTGTTGTTTTAATAAAAAGTCTTGATATAAATTACTTGCGATATCATTTAATAAAGCTAATAAATTTCTTATATCAATTGGTTTTATAATATATTCTTTTACTCTAAGTTTTATAGCATCTAATAGAAATTCATTATCTGAATAAGCAGTTGCAAATATAATAGAAATTTCATTATCAATATTTCTTATTTTTTTGACCATATCTATACCATTATATTTAGGCATATTTATATCTGTTAAAACAATATCAATATTATCTTGATTTTCTAAGTAAGTCCTAAGACCTTCTTTACCATCTTTGGCAACCAATACTTGAGAAAAAAAATTTGCTAAAAGCTGAGATAATTCATTTCTAATTATATCATCATCTTCAACATATAAAAGGGTTAGTCTTTTTAACAAATTTCTTTCTATACTCATAAAATCACTTATTTTTAATTTTTTTATTAATCTCTTAATTCTTCTTTTGCTACAACTCTTTCTATATCCATTACAACTAACATTTGATTATTATCAAGTCTTACATAACCTTTTAAATATTTTGAAGGAATTGCCGAACCCATTTCGGAAACAGGTGCAAGCATAGAAGTATCAAGCCTTTGAACATCATCAACTAAATCAACAATTATTCCTATCATTCTTTTATCTTCAGTAATAACAGCTATTACTGAAGTATTCTCATCATAAGTTCCAGGACCTGTGTTAAATTTAATTCTAATATCTAAAATAGGTACAACTTCACCTCTTAAATTAATTAAACCTTTTACCCATTTTGTTGTATTTGGTAGAGGAGTAATATTATCAGGATATGTTAAAATTTCTCTAATTTTTGGTAACTCAATTGCATACTTCATAGCACCTAATTCAAATGTCATAAACTCACTTGTATTTGCATAATTTATTACTTTTTTGTCATTATCTTCCATAAAACATTCCTTTTTATTAAGACAAGAGATTAAACTTGTTTTGCATTATTTTACCTACTGTAAACTTAAATCTGATTGTTTTTTAATTTTATTTAAAATACAAATTCCAATATACTTTGGTGTTTGAAGTTCAATCTCATCTCCTATTTTTAAATCTTCAAAAGAAATTATTTTATTCTCTTTTGAAATTTGAACAAAACCTTTTTTATCTTTTTTATCAGGATGATTTAGTTCAAAATTTGTATTTAGTAAGTCTATTTGATTTTGAGTTTTAACTAAAAATGATGAATATGTATTTTTAAATGTATTATTTAATAAATTTAATTCATTTTGTGAAGATAAAACTTTTTGTGATAAATCAGTCTTAAAAGATGATTTTAAAAGATTTATTTCTGTTTGAATATAATTAAACTTTGTTTCAATAGAGTTTTGATCCATCAATCTTTTCATATTTGATAATTCTTGCTCCTTTGAAAATAAAATATTTTTTAATCTATTATTATATTCATTAACTAAATTATCTAAATAAATTCTATGTTCATTTATATCAGGAAGTGCAATCTCAATTGCATTTGATGGAGTTGCTGCTCTTATATCTGCTACAAAATCAGAAATCATATAATCAACTTCATGACCAACTGCTGAAATAATAGGTGTTCTTGCCTCGAAAATTGTAGTAGCGACTATCTCTTCATTAAAAGCCCATAAATCTTCAATACTTCCACCACCACGCCCTACAATCATAATATCACAAGCTAAAGAATCAGCAAATTTAATAGAATTTGAAATATCATTTGCAGCACCCTCTCCCTGAACTAAAGTAGGAATTAAAATAAATTCTACCAAAGGCCATCTATGATTTGCTACTTTTTTCATATCTTCAATAGCAGCACCAGTTGCTGATGTAACAAGTGCTATTTTTTTTGGATATTTTGGAAGTGGCTGTTTATAATTACCATCAAAATAACCCTTCGCTTCAAGTTTATTTTTTAATTGTTCAAAAGCAAAAGCAAGAGCACCCTGCCCTGATGGCTCAATTTTATTACATAATAATTGATAATTTCCCCTTGGAGCATAAACAGTTATATTTCCAGTTATTACTATTTTTTGTCCATTTTCAAGTTGAAATTTTAGATATTTTGTATTACCTTTAAACATAACACACGATAATGTAGAGCTTTCATCTTTGATTGAAAAATAAATATGCCCAGAGTTATGATAAGTAAGATTTGAAATTTCACCCTCTACATAAACTTGAATAAAAGTAGTTTCAAGAAGTGATTTTATTTGTACATTCAAAGTAGATACGGAAATTGGATTATTCATTTTTGCCTTTCTTTAAAATGAAAATTGATAGGTTTTTAGACTATTTTTTAGAAGATTCAAGGCGAAATGATCTTTTTATGAAAGAGCATACTAAAGTATGTGACTGAATAAAAATATCATTTCAACGAAGAAGGTTCAAAAAAGAGCTAAAAAACTATAATTTTCTAGCGATGATTAAAGTTGATATATTCATCGAAAAAGCTTTTACGTGAATAGGCTCAAGACCTGCTATTTTTAACTCTTTGCATAGATTTTCAGTAGTTAAAAATTCATCAATTGAATTTGGTAAATATGTATATGCTTCTTTATTTTTTGAAATAATTCCACCTAAAACAGGTAAAATTTTATTCATATAAAAATCAGTTACATGATCCATTAATTTCTCTTTTTTATTTTTTGTAAACTCTGAAATTACAACTAATCCATCTTTTTTTAAAACCCTAGCAAACTCATCAAAAGCCTCTTGTCTTTGAACTACATTTCTAATTCCATAAGAAATAGAGATAATATCAGCACTATCGCTTTCAAGTGGCATTTCAGCAGCTCCAGCTTCAATAAACTCTACATCTGGAAGTTTTTTCTTGCCAACTTCCATCATTCCAACACTTGGATCCACTCCAACTATATTTTGAAGATTAATTTTATTTTCATTTGCAACTTTTTTCCAAAATAGAATCATATCCCCTGTTCCACAAGCAACATCAACAATTTTTTCTATATCTTTTTTACCATAAAAATTAAAAGCTAAATTACAAGCTTTATTTCTCCAAGATTTATCAATTCCCATCGATAAAACTCTATTTGCAACATCATAAGTTCCTGCAATATCATTAAACATTGATACAATTTTTTCTTGTTTACCCATTTTATTCTAATCCTATTTTCTTATTTTATAAAAGATATTTACCTATTAAAAGTCCTACAATTAAACCTATATTAACAGCAACGGCAATTGACATATATGAGAGTTTTTTATCTGCATATGGTAATTTATTTATAATATCTTCTTGATGTTTTAAAGTTGTTTCAAAATTTTGTGATGATTTTTCTAAATTATCAAGAGCTTTTTTTAAAGCAATTTCTGAAAATTCCATTCTTTCAACAAGCTCTTTTGCCTGTTTAAAACTCATATCACTCATTTTTTAATATCAATCCATCTATCTAAATCACAAAAAATTTTATTTAATGTATTTAAAACATAATCTTTCGCTTCTGTTTGTATTCTTCTAAAAAATAGATATTTTCTAGCACTTTCAATATCACCTAATTCTTTTGCTTTTATTGCTTTTGCTCCAAAATCAGTATTATTATAAGCCATTTCCCAAACTGTACTTCCTAAGTATCTACTCATTGTAATGACTTTATCATTTTTAACAGGGAAATATTTTGGATTTTTTGTAAAATCACAAATTACTGAATTTGAATCTAAATATTTGTGCCCAAAAAAATTAATAAACTGTTCATTATAATAATCTTCATCCATAGAAATAGCTCTATTTAATGCGAATATAATATTTTCTTCTGGATTTCTCTCAATCTTTCTAATTTTTTTCATAGTAGTAATTGCATTTTTCCCATCAAGTTCACCATCACCTAAGGGAATAATCCACTTAACATTGCCAAATGAACCAACTTTTTTAATTTCATCAAGAACTAAAGAGGAAGTTTTATTACCACCCACATCAACAATAACCTCATGATTATCATCCATTAAAATTAACTCATCAAGCTCACTTAATTTGTTTGTTCCTAGCATTTTTTTATTTACTATTTCTGTACGTGTAAATGATTTTGAATCATTATTTTCATCATCAATTTCAATATATGTGATTTTTTTGCCATGCTTTTTATATAAATATGGAGCTATAACTTGCATTGCGACTGTAGATTTACCTACACCACCTTTAGTCTGTGGAATTATAATCATCAATTAAACCTTTGGATTTCGTTTCATAAATTCAACAATTTTGCCATGAAATCTTGAATATAATTTATTTAAGGAGATTTCATAACCATATAGTGTAATTATTTTATCGTAATTTTCATTAATTCCATATACTATGAATGACTGTATATCGTAATATGAATCAAACTCATATCCAAATCTACTCAGTAGTTTTGCAGTATATTTATCTACAACCATAAACTCTTGTCTACATGCATAACACAAAATTGCATCAGCAGTTTCAGGACCTATTCCTTTTTGATTTAAAAGCCAAGTTCTATTTACTTTTTGACAAAAGTTATCAAAAGTTTGGAACTCTTCAATTATATTTTTTGCAAGTTGAATTAATCTTATTGATTTTTGATTTTTAAAACCACTAGGAGTTATGGCTTGAGTTAAAATAGATAAATCACAAGAAGCCAAAGTCTGTAAACTTAGAAAATTTAGTTCTCTTAAGTTTTCTAATGATTTTTCTACATTTATCCATTTTGTATTTTGTGTAAGAATTGCACCAATTAATATTTCAAAACTATTTGAATTTGGCCACCAATACTCTAAATGATCTTCTATTAAATTTTGATTTTTTAAATATACTAAAAGCTCATAAGAGTTTGATATGCTAGTCAATAAAAGCCTCTGTAATAAATAATTTTGGATTATTACAGTATTTCTTTATTTTAAATGAACTTTGAGCTTTTCCATCTTCAATATCTACTACCATCATTTGTAATATTGATTTACAAGAGTTTGGAACTTCAAAATGTCCACCAATTCCAGTTGTTGCTTTTTGAATTGGAATTTTACTATCCATTCCTATTACATTATCTCTACAACCTGTAAGTCCAATATCTGTTAAATATGCTGTATTTTCAAATATTTGTAAATCATCAGTTCCCACATGAGTGTGTGTTCCACAAATTGCACTTACTTGATTTTTAAACATCATTAACATAATTCTTTTTTCACTTGTTGCTTCACCATGGAAATCTATAAAAATATTTTTTATTTCTTCTTCTTGAAGTTTTGACACAAGCTTTTTAGCCCAGTTAAAAGGATTTTCAACAGTTGGCATGGCAAACTGACCCATAAGATTTATTACAGCTAATTTTTCAATTCCATTTGTAGTTTGAACATCACAAACTTTTATTCCAGATCCTATTAATCCTTCAGGATAGTTATCAGGTCTTAAAACATTTGAGGTTTCAAGTAAAACCATCATATCTTTTTTCTTATCAAAGCTATGATTCCCACCTGTGATAATATCAATACCAGCTTTTAAAAGCTCAGAACAACTTGTTGTTGTAAGTCCAAAACCATGACTTGCATTTTCTCCATTTGCAATAACAAAATCTATTTCATACTCTTTTTTTATTTTTGCTAAATTTTCTTTAATTATTTTTCTTCCAGGGCGACCTACAATATCACCTATAAATGCAATTCTCATTAATCTTCTTTACTAATTTTTTTGTAATTGTATAAAAATAAACTTTTATTCATCTTTGCTATGTTTATAATTTATTTAAATCACTAGCACAAACAAAGGCTTCACTAAAGGCAATTTGAAAATTAAAACCTCCGAGTTCACCTGTGATATCTAAGCATTCACCAATAAAATATAAATCTTTTTGTTTTAAACTTTCAAAACTATTATGATTTATTTCATCGGTATTTATTCCACCTTTTGTAACCTCGGCTTTTGTATATCCAAAGTTTCCAGCAGGTGGGAATTCGTAATATTTTAGTAGTTTTAATTTATCTTTTTCATCATCCGTTAGTTTTGAAACGCTCTTATCTTCAATCTCAACTGAGGCTAAAAACTCTTGCATAAATCTTTTTGGTAGAGGTAGAGCTGTTGATATAATTTTATTTCCACTTAAAAACTTTTCTAATTTCTGTTTTGGTAAAAAATCAATTGCAATTTTTCCTTTTTTCCAATAAAGTGAAGTTGTTAAAATAACAGGACCTGAACAGCCTTTGTGAGCAAATAATAATGAACCTTCAAAAGTTCTTCCTTCAACAAAAGTAAAAACGGGAATTGAAAGTCCTGAGAGATTTTTAAACCAAAACTGTTCTTTTTGAACAGTAAAACCTACAAGTGCGGGTTCTAATTTATTTATAGTGTGTCCAAACTTTTTTGCAATATCAAAACCTATACTTGAAGCTCCTAGCATGGCATACGATAAACCACCACTTGCAACAACAAGTTTCTTTGCTTCTATTAATTTTGAATTGGTTTTTATTTTATAATGTTTACTAAATTCCACATCTAAAACTGTTGTATTTAAATATTTTTTTACATGAGTAGTTAGTTTTGTAAACATATCTATAACATCTTGTGAAGAGTTACAAAAGTATGTTCCTTTTACTATTTTCGGATTTATTTTTGGAAATACACCATTTTTATTTAGAAAAGACAATAAATCATCTTTTGAGAATTTTTCTAATAACTCTTTTACAAAATCCCTATCTCCTAAATAGTTTTTAGAACTAACTAATTCATTTGTAATATTACATTTAGCTCCACCTGAAACTTTTATTTTAGGAGCTAATTTTACATTTGTATCTATTATGCAGATATCTTTGTATTTATTTCTATCTAGGTTTGAAGCCAACATTAAAGAGCTAGCTCCTGCTCCTATAATTGCTATATCGTAGATACTTCATCCTTTTTACATATAAATCTATTTATTCCATCAATATGTTCATATTCTAAAGTGTAGGCATTTGCTTTTAAAATATTATGAACTATATACAAACCTAAACCAAAAGAGTCTTTTGACTTATCTTCATTTGAAGAAAATGGCTCAAAATAGCTTTCAAGAGGATTTTCTAAAGCTTCGCCTTGATTTTCAAAAATTATATTATTATTATCATTTTTTATGATTACTTCTTTATTTGGCGAATATTTAAGAGCATTATCAATTAAATTCTTTATTGCAATTGAAAATAATTTAAAATTTATTTCTAGTTTTTTATTCTCAAATTTTCCTATTACATTTTCATCTTCTACCATTAGAATATCTTTTGCATTATCAATAATATCTTCTAGAAAATAAAACTTTTTTTCAATATTTTTAGAAGATGAAATTAACTCTTCTATTGAAGCAAATTCATTAATCAAAGATTCAAGTCTTGTAAAAACTGATTTTAATTTTTCATTATTTTCTTCATTTTGTTCAAGTTGAGTTAAAAACTTACCTTTTGTAATAGGAGTTTTAAGTTCATGCATAATATTTCTAATAAAAATATTTCTAGCTTCTTTTAGACTTTTTAATTTTAAAGCAGTTCTTTTGAATTCCATTCCTAAAAGAGAAACTTCATCTTTTGAATTACTATTACAACACTCAAAATCAAAGTTTTCATCACCAAGAGTTTTAACCTTATCTTTTAAAATTTTAAGAGGAATTAGTTTTCTAAAAGTTATTAAATATACCAAAATTATAGTTATCAATAAAATTGCAAAAACTAAAAATATATAAAGCTGAGAATTACTAGAGGAACTATTGTCATCTCTTATTAATAAAGTATCATTTCTTTTTTTAGCATAAATATAATTTTTATCATTTAAACTTAAAACTCTAAAAATATCATTATGTCTTGGATCATTTTTTTCTACCAATATTTTTGTTTGGGGATTATATGTTATTGCATTTATTTCTGAAATATTTTCATAATAAAGATATCCCATTTCTTCGAGATTTTTCAAAAAGTTCTCATCAATTCCTGTTCGACTTTGCCTAATAACCATTTTTATAACAGGAGCATATTTGTCTAAAAATTGTCCTTCTTTAGCTCTGTAATCATTTGCGATTAAAATTAAAAAACTACTGATTACTAAAAGTATTGATATTATAAAACTTACACTTATTGTAAAAAAAATTGATTGTCTATTCATTGTATAAATTTGTATCCCATTCCTCTTATTGTATGTAAATACTGTGGTTCTTTTGAATTATCTTCTATTTTATGTCTTATTCTATTTATAATAACTGCTAAAGAACCTGTACTTTCATAATCTTGATTTAGTATATCTGAGTTTTCAAATATATCTTCCCTCGAAATTACAAAACCTTCTCTTTTAATAAAAAGTGATAATACCTCAAACTCCCCTGCTGTTAGTTTAATATAGTTTCCATTTTTTGTAATTTCTCTTTTATCGCTATCTAAAACAAAAGTTTTATTTTTATTTTCTTCTTGAATATTTGAGTGATTAAATCTTCGTAAAATTGTTTTAATTCTAATTTCTAATTCTCTTGGGTCATAAGGTTTTGGTAAGTAATCATCAGCTCCAAGCTGCAAAGCTATTACTTTATCTGTGATATCGCTTCTTGCACTTGAAATTATAATTGGAATATTAAAATCTTTTACGATAGCTTTACAAACATCTAATCCATCCATTCCAGGAAGTGTTAAATCTAAAATAATTAAATCATATTTATTCATTTTTAAAGATGAAAGAGCCAAAAATGGCTCTTCATAATTGGTAACTTCCATATTAAATTGCTTTAAATATTGTGTTAGAACATTTGCTAATTCTAAATCATCTTCTATCATTGCAATTTTTATCAAAATCTATCCTTTTAAATAGTTCCTATTTAAAAGGAACCTAATTATTTTCAATTTACTTTTCTAAGGAACTTTAGAAAAAGCCTTATAATTTTTTATTCATTTTTTCTTTTCTTAAATCCATTAAAACTTTTAATTGTTCTTTTTGTTTAGCTGTTAAAACAGCATAAGATTTTTCTAATATTTCTGCATTTGATTTTAACATATTATCTCTTTTTTCATTCATAATCTTAATATATTTTGCTTTATCAAAACCATCTTTTGTAAATGCATCATCAAAGCTTTCCATATTTGCTCTATTTTCTAATACTATTTTTTCAATTTGAGCATCTTGTTCAGGAGTTAAGTTTAATCTTTTAAACATTCCAACTACTGATCTTTCATCATGTTTTCCACCTTTTTGCATTGAACCTTTTTTCATCATACAAGATGAATCTCTATCTTTTTTCATTTGCTCATTTCCTGCAAATAATCCTGTTGCTAAAAGTGTACTTAATGCTAATCCTGTTATCATTTTATTTCTTGTTGTCATTTTAAATCCTTTTTAATTTTGGTATTTGAAATTGTTACATTACTGTTTTAACCATTTATAAATTTTATATTAATGGAAACTTAATCAAAGCAAAAAAAGAAGAAATTATTTTTCTTTTGATATAATAAACACTTGAAATATAATATTAAGAATAATATCTATGAAACTATCAAAATTTATTAATAAATTCATTTTTTCTATTGCTTTTATATGCACTACAGTAGTATTTTTTGTATCTATTTTCTTCCAATATATGAGCTATAAAAAAGATATTCAGCATATAAAAAAAGAATTTATTCAATATAAAAAAAATGAATTAATAAAAGAAATACAAATTATTTATAACTTAGTCGATCAAAATAACAGTACTTTAGAAAAGCTAACTAAAAATTTACCAGCAAATAGTGACATAAAAGAGATTGAAAGAGTAAATAAAAATAATATACTAGATCTGCTTGCATCATATCTTGTGGGTAAAGATGGATATATTTATGTTAATACTTTAGATGGTAAGGCATTGATTTGGGATGGAAAAAGACTTGACACTCCAATAGAACATCCAGATAAAGAATTATTACAAAAACAAATTGATTCAACAAAAAAAGATGGTTTTTTATTTTATAAATTTAAAAAACCAGATACCATGGAAAAGTATGAAAAAATCGCATTTGTTAAAGAGTATGAAAAATATGGCTGGATCATAGGTACAGGTGCATACTTAGATGAAATTGAAATAGAATTAACAAGAAAAGAAGCAATTTTTAGAAAAAGTATAGAAAATCAGATTATGAGTTTATTTACAATTTTTATTCTAATTTTAATTGTTATTTATATTATTTCAAAAAAATTATCAAAATATATAAAAATAAATATTCAAAATCTTACTTCTTCTTTTGAACAAGCTGCTAAAGCAAGTGTAAAAATCAATACAAATGATTTAACATTTAAAGAGTTCATTTCCCTTGCAAATAATTTAAATAGTGTTTTAGAAAATAAAAACTATACAAAAAAGAAGCTACAAGACTACATAAATATTGTAAATGAAAATATTATAATCTCATCTACAGATAAGCAAGGAATAATTACAGATGTAAGTGAAGCTTTTTGTAAAATTTCTGGCTATAAAAAAGAAGAATTAATTGGACAGACTCACCGTTTAATAAGACATCCTGAAACACCTGATTCTTTTTATAAAAATATGTGGGATACTTTATTTAGCAAAAAAGAGTGGAAAGGTGAAATTAAAAATAAAGATAAAAATGGTCAAGATTATTGGGTTCTTGCAGTAATAACACCAACTCTCAAAAATGATGAAATTATAGGATTCACTGCTATTAGAACAAATATTACAGATAAAAAACATATTGAATATTTATCAATAACAGATGAATTAACGCAACTTTATAATAGAAGATTTTTTAACATAAAAATAGAAAAAGAAATTAATAGAGCAAAAAGAGAAAATAGTTATCTATCTTTTTTAATAATAGATGTAGATTATTTTAAAGATTATAATGATAGTTATGGTCATCAAAAAGGTGATTTAGCTCTTCAAGAAGTTGCAAATATACTTAAGAAATATACAAATAGAAGTAGTGATTTTGCATTTAGATTAGGTGGTGAAGAGTTTGGAATTATTACTAGACTTGATAAAGAAAAAATTATTGAATTTTCAAATAATATAAAAAATGACATAGAAGAGCTTCATATTAATCACAATAAAAGTTCTATCTCAAAATATTTAACTATTTCAATTGGTATTACATCAAAAATAGGTTTTGATCTTTTAGATACTAATACTTTATATAAAGAAGCTGATGATGCACTATATAGTGCTAAAAATAATGGAAGGAATTGTATCTTTATACAAGAATAAAAATGAAAATAAGAATTGGAACTTTTAATTTATATCAATTTGCAGAACCTCCATTTTCATGGTATACAAAAAAAGAAAAATTTACTTCTGAGCAATGGATTGAAAAAACAACTTGGATAAAACAGCAAATCACAAATATGAATTGTGATATTGTTGGTTTTCAAGAAGTTTTTTCTAAAGATGCATTAAAAGAGTTAGTTGGGGAATTGGGTTTTAAATATTTTAAAACAGTTGATAATGCAAAAATCAGTAAAAATAATGATAAGATTTATACAAGTACAACTGTAGCGCTTGCATCAAAATATCCTATTAAAAACTTACATAAAGTTGATATTGATTTTACAGCTTTAAAAAAACATCACTATGAAGGTTTCTTTAAATTTGCAAGAGAACCAATTAAAGCCACAATTAGCTTAGAAAATGAAAAAGAATTAGATGTCTATGTGTGTCATTTAAAATCAAATAGAGATAATGAATTTGAATATATTTTTACAAAAAACACATCAATGGAAGAAAAACTAGAAAAAGTCTCAAAAGCTTTACAAGATAATTACTCTATATCATTAAAGCAAAGACTTTGCGAGGCAAGTTCACTTTATACAAATATTAAAAGAACAAAAAAACCTGCTGTTTTATTAACAGATTTAAATGATAAAGAATTTTCTTTAACTATTGATGCTTTAACAAATAGAAAGTATCATGAAGAAAAAAGGAAAAATGATAAATTTTTACTTTTAGATGCTTATCATCTTGATGAGAAAGAAGTTTATAATCCTCATCCTGAATTTAAAGGTTTAAAAAGAACTCCAACAAGCTATTTTGCAGGAAAAGGAAATGTTTTAGATTATATTTTTGTATCAAATAAATTTAATAAAGAATCAAAAGATAGTATAGGTGAAGTAGTATCTTATGAAGTATTAGATGAACACTTACAAAAAAATCAAAACGGCTCACTTCTAAATAGTGACCATGCACAAGTAGTTTGTGAGATTAAATTTAGCTAAAAAAACAAAATTATATAAAAAAATTAATACTAATACAAAAAAGCCACTTTTTGCACACTTCAATTTATTATAATTCTTCTATAATAAATTTTGCAGTAATTTATTATAAGAGCAACCCATAAAAAATACAAACAATTATTTATAAATCGTTCATGCTCTTCCTTAAGTACTAAAAAGAGAAAGTGTGCTTTCATTCTCTTTTTTAAAAGATTTCTCAAAATAAATCTCCTAAGTTTATTTTTTATGAAATCTTTTTTTGAATTTTAATATAGAATAAATTTCCCTCCTAATGATTTATTCTATGCATGTACCCTAAGTTAAAAAGAGAGTTTTCCCTACTCTCTTTTTTTTATTTTCTTAATTTCAATAAAACAAAGATTCTACCAAAAAATAATCCACTTAAAATTCCATATATAAAAGAAATCCCACAAATAAATGTAACTTCATTTAATATTGCTAAGTGTTTTGCAATAACAACAGCAACAAAATATTTTGTAAAAAATATAATCATTATTAAAATAAATGGAATAATACTTCCTTTGATAAAAAATATTTTTAATTTTGTATCATAAGTACTATTTTTTGGAAGTTTTAATAATAAGTTTAATAAAACAGCAATAATCAATCCTATAAGCCAACAAAAAATACTTTTAGCTTCCAAACCAAAAGCAGAAATAAGGCCATAAAAAGATAAACAAATCATAGATATAGGTAAAATTATCGCTTTTTGTAATGAAACATTTCTATCTTTTAATTGTAATAATCCAACAATAACTAAAACAATAAAAAGTATAAATACCCAAATAGGAGTTTTACTTATAATTTCCATTTACTTATTTCCTTAAATACCTCAAAGTCGTAGCAATAATATCATCGTCATCTTTACTTGGAGATTTTATACTCTCTTTTGTATCATCAGCTTTTGTAAATGTAATATTCATCTCATAAGAGCTAATAGTTTGAATACCTTTATCAAGAGCAAGTATTTTTATAATGATTAGTTCTATAAACTGTTTTGTATAAATATCAGGTTTCCCAAACCTATCTTCCATCTCTTCTTCTATTTTATAAACTTCTTGAATATCGCTAGCCTTACTTAGTCTTCTATAAAGTTCAAGTCTAACTCTATCTTCACTAATATAATCATCAGAAATATATGCAGAAATTGCAAGTTTAATATCAACTGTTTTTTTCTCTGGCTTATCATCACCACTAAGACTTGCGAGTGCATCTTCAAGCATTTTTAAATATAAACCATACCCTATTTGTTTGATATGTCCACTTTGTGCTTCACCTATGATATTTCCACCACCTCTGATTTCTAAATCTTGGTGAGCTAAGGCTGTTCCACTTCCTAAATATGAGTTAGACTCTAAAGCAACAAGTCTTTTTACGGCATCATCTGTGATTTGTTTTTTATCTTCAACTACGTAGTAACAAAATCCTTCTTTATTGCTTCTTCCGACTCTTCCTCTTAACTGATGTAAATCAGCAATACCAAATCTATCAGCTCCATCAATGATAATTGAGTTCGCATTTGGCAAGTGAAGACCTGATTCAACAATAGAAGTTGCAAGCAAAATATCAAACTCTTTATCTTCAAAGGCTTCTATTATTTTTTCTGCTAATTCTGGTTTTATCTGAGAGTGAATTACTTGAATTTTAATTCCTGGAATTATTTGTTCTAAATCACTTTTTTTAGCTTCAATTGAAGCAATGTTATTATGAACATAAAATAACTGTCCGCCTCTTCTTTTTTCTCTTAGAACCACTTCTTTGATAAGTTTATCACTAAATTCTTTTACATAAGTTCGAACACCTAATCTCTCACTAGGAGGAGTAAGAAGAGAGCTCATACCTTTTAGTTTTGATAAAGCAAGATTTAGAGTTCGTGGAATTGGTGTTGCACTCATTGAGAATATGTGAACATCTTCTCTTAATTGTTTTAATTTCTCTTTTTGTTTTACACCAAATTTATGTTCTTCATCAATAATCACTAATGCTAAATCTTTTGTTTTTACACCTAATAAAGAGTGTGTTCCAATCACTATTTGAATACTTCCATCTTCAAGTGCTTTTTTAATACTTGTTTTTTCTTTTGCTGATGTTTTTCCATCTAATTTGGCAACATTTATTCCAAACTCTTTAAACCTTTTTTGAATTCCATGAAAATGTTGAGAAGCTAAAAGTGTAGTAGGACAGATAAATAAAGCTTGAAAACCATCCAATACAACAGCTAACATTGCATTCATTGCAACTTCTGTTTTACCAAATCCAACATCTCCTGAGAGAAGTCTATCCATAACTCTTCCACTACTTAAATCAGTAAATATTTCCCTAATACTTCTTTTTTGATCTTTTGTATAATCAAATCCTGCACTTTTTGGAAAATCTTCAAGTAGTTTTTTCTCCGTATTTATTTTTATACCATTTACAAGTTCCCTTGCAGCTGCTAGTTTTATAATATCATTTGCAATTGCAAATAATCTATCTTTTACTTTCTCTTTTAACTTTGCAAAGCTTCCCTTACCAAGTTTATCAACAACCGCATAAGAGCTTCCATCAGCTACATATCTATCAATTAAATCTATGTTTTCAACTGGAATTAAAAGCTTGTCATCACCTGCATACATAACAATAACAAAGTCTCTTTTAGCTCCCATTACAGTAACAGGTTCTATTCCTTTGTATTGACCAATTCCATGTTTTTCATGTACTACATAGTCATTTAATTGAAGCTCATCAAGAACTAGTTTTACTTTTTTCTTTCTTCTTTTTTTTACTTCTTTGTTTAGTGAAATTATTACTTCGTTATTTCCAAGAAGATTTAAAATATAGTTTTCAAAAACATATTTAATATTTTTGTCATTTAAATCTAAGTCGTAACCTTTAACCTTAGCTTCAGTTCCTGAAATAATAGTAATTTTTTTCTCTTTGTGAAAAGATATAAATTCTTTTACATTTGCGGGTGCTATTTCTTGGTAACTTTTACTAGAATAAATTTGAGGTGTTAATAAAAACTTATCTTTGTTTATTCTTTTTTCTTCAAAAACATAAACTTCTTCAAGTTCATCTAAAGCATCTTGAGTGATAAATGAAGATAATCTTTGAGGTAAATACTCCCCTAAATCATTTAGATACCAAAATCCAAGTGAGTGAATATCTTTGATAAATGCATCACTTGATACGGTTTCTATTTGCTCATTTATTGCACCCATTGACTCTTCATCAAGAGCCAAAAATGCAGGGTTAATAGAAAAAGTTTCTATCTCTTCTTTTAGTGATTTTTGATCTTCAATATCAAACTTTCTAATACTCTCAACTTCATCATCAAAAAGTGAAACCCTAAATCCTAAATCACTTCCCAAAGGGCAAATATCAATAATATCTCCCCTAATAGAAACCTCACCTTCACTTGTAACAATATCTACAAAATAGTATCCCCAGTTGTAAAGTTTTGATTTAAATTCATCGATTTTAATAGTACCAGCGAAGTTAATAGTAAAGCTATCAAAGCACTTTTCTTTTGGAAGAGCATATGAAATAGTTCTAATAGGAGAAATAAGAATTTTATCTTGTTTTTTGTAGTTATAATAAGAGTTTAAAGCTTTTGTAATATCTTGAAGTTCGCTTGAGAATGATAATAAATCATCTCCAAAATTTGCTCTAAAATCAGCTAAAACAAAAGGAGTAAAACCTAAATATGAGATGATATCAGAAGCTACTTGAGCTTGTCTATCATCATTTACGATTAGAAGTTGACACTCTTTTACTCTTTTTTCATCTTTTAGATTCTTAAAAAAATCATAAATATTTTTCACTATTTTTCTACTTGTACTAACTCAAAATCATTTGTATCTTTATCATAATAATAAGTAGGATAAGGCGTTTCATTTAATAAAAAGATTAAATTTGCATCATTAAAACTGTTTTTTTGAAGACCTTTTCTAAACACTTCTAAAATATAAGCTTTTGTAGAAAATGTTGTAGTTGTTGAGTGTGCTGTATACACAAAGTCCTCACCTTCAACAGCTTTAAAGCCCTCTTTTTTTACATGTTTTTCAAACTTTTCTTTATCTTCTAAACCACCAACATCTAATAAAACTACTACTTCAATACCTTCCATCTTACCCTCAAAACTTTTTTGTGGTATTTTATCATATAAAAGTTTTGTTATTGATTTTAAATAAAAATAATTTTTTATTTATTATGATATAATCTAGTATTATTAAAGTTTATAAATAAACTCACTTTTTTTTAGAAAGGATTGAAAATGAATTATGAAATACTAAGTAAACTTGCAATGGAAGAAACAGATAAATTAAAAAGTGAAAAATCAATTTTAGCAAAAAGAAATGATATTTTACATATGGAAATTGAAAATCTAAAAAAAATGATAAGAGAATTACAAGCAGATAAAGAAGAGCTAACTAAAGAAATTGAATCTTTAAAAAGTGTTTTAGAGTTCAAAGAAGAAGAGAAAAAACAAGAGAGTTTTTCTTATTATTCGTAAACTTTTTAAGATATGGCCATTTTAGCAATATTTTTCCATAAAAACGCTGGTATTTTATTTTCTAACCCCCATGTTATACTCATAGGCAAAGAGCCATAATGACTTTTATATTTTACTTTTCCTAAACAAATATAAGTCATAGTATTTTTATTTTTATCATGATTTGATTCCCTAACAAATAGTATTATATTTTTACCATCTTTTTCATGATTTATATAACTTCTACCTTTTGGTGTATCTGGTTTTGTAGAGTTTTGTGATTGCCAATGAAATAAAGTATCACTTATTGCATAATCATCATACATAGTTGTAGGAGAATACTTATCTTCTGTTTTTTCCAAAGTTACAAATAGAAGTTCTGTATTTTTATCTTTTATATTTAAAACTCCTTCTCTACTACTCGATTTATTTTCAAAGATATTTTGTTCAAAAGCACATAATATTTGATCTCTTGTATATCTTGAATGAATTTTTAATGGGCAAGGATAGGGAAGTATTAAATCATTTTCTAGATAGTTTATTTTATTTATAAGTATTTTTAGAACTTCTTGCATTTCATTAACAAGCAATCTGTTTTTTCCTATATATTTTATTCCATTTTCAAAAGAATCAAACTTATTAGGCTCTTGCCAGAAATCATAATAAAGCATCATTAACATTAATCTTTCTTCTTCTAGTGAAATAAAGTCTAAATTAAAATCATTTTTAATCACTTTTAAAATAAATTCAAAATAACTAATAGATTTAGTTAATAACCATTTTTTAGAAACAATTCTAATTGTCTCTTTTTCATTTATTTCTTCAAACTCTTTTATAATTCCTGCTTCATAACAAAGTTTTGTAAAGGTATCATTTTTATATAAATTTTCAAAAGGAATATGATTTATTTTTGTAAAATTATCTATTGTTAATGGTAAAGTTGTATGATTTCTAAAATCTCGTATTTTTCCAATAAGTTGGCTTCTTCTATAGTTTGTTGCTTTTTTAATATTATTTAAAATATGTTCTTTTGCTTTTTTTTCTAAAACTATAGAACAACCTAATGGTAAATGAGGGAATTCATTTTCTATTTCATCTTTAACAGAACTTGATGTTTTACCTATTAAACTTCTAAATTTTCCTTCAAAATCATATTCATCTCTTGAATTACCTACAAAATCTAATACGGTTAGACAATCTTTATTATCAGCAAATCTAAGACCACGACCTAATTGCTGTAAAAAAACAGTTAAACTCTCAGTTGGTCGTAAAAATAGAATAGTATCAATTTGAGGGATATCCACCCCTTCATTAAAAATATCTACAACAAAAAGATAATTAATCTCTTTGTTTAATAATCTTGATTTTACACTATCTCTATTTGCACTTCCACTTATTAAATAATCTGCTTTTAATCCAGTTTCAATAAATTTTTCACTCATATATTTAGCATGTTCTTGTGTAACACAAAAACCTAAAGCCACAACTTCATTTATATTAGTTAAATATTCTTCACACTTTTGAATTATATCGTTAACTCTAGTTTCTGTTGTAAAAGCATCTGTTAATTCACTAGACTGGTATTTACCATTTTGCCATTTAATATTTTTTAAATCTACGTTATCACTTATTCCAAAATATTGAAAAGGACAAAGTAGTTTTCTATTTAATGCTTCAGGAAGTCTTATCTCAGAAGAGATGACTCCACAAAAGTCATCTAATATATCTTCATTATCCATTCTTTCAGGAGTTGCAGTAAGCCCTAAAAGTATTTGAGGCTCAAATTTTTGTAAAATTGGTCTATAACTTTTTGCAGTTATATGATGAACTTCATCAATAATTATAAAATCATAATAATCTTTACTTAGCAAAAGTTCATTAATATTGTTTTGTAAAGTCTGAACCGATGCAAAAACATATTCATTTGATGTGGGTGTAATTCCATCTACCCAAAGTTCTCCAAAATTATTATCTCTTAATATTCCTTGAAAAGTGGCTCTTGCTTGAAGTAAAATTTCTTTTCTATGTGCTATAAAAAGAAGTCTGGCGCTTTTATTTTCACTCTTTTTTATATTCCTAAATCTTTTATAATCAAATGCACTAATAACAGTTTTTCCAGTTCCTGTTGCAGCAACTAGAAGATTTTTATATCTATTATGGATTTGTCTTTGAACTTGTAACTCTTCTAATATTTCTTCTTGATAGTGAAATGGTTTTATTTCAAAATATGCACTTGCACTATTTTTATCAATTATAGAATCATTTTTTAATGCTTTTTGTAATTTTAAAGTATTTTCTTTTGTAAATAATTCGAACTCTTTATCTTCCCAATATGTTTCAAATGTTTTTTCAAACTTTTTGATTATATGCGATATTTCAGCTGTTGTTACTTTTAGATTCCATTCCAAACCACTTGTTAGTGCATTTCTTGAAATATTTGAAGAACCTATATATCCTGTATGAAAACCTGTATCTCTAAAAAATAAATATGATTTTGCATGTAATCTTTCATTTGCAGTATTGTAAGAAATTTTGACTTGAGTATTAGCTAAGCTTGATAAAAACTCAACTGCTTTTAAATCAGTTGCACCCATATATGAAGTTGTTATGATTTTAATTTCTTTACCTTTTGAAGTGAACTCTCTTAATTCTTTTTCAAATATTCTTATTCCTGACCATTTTATAAATGAAACTAAAAAGTAGATTTTATCAGAAGATAAAATCTCTTTTTTGATTTCACTTTCAAGGGAAATACCTGCATTACTTCCGGTAAAGAGTTCACTTTGAGTAAGCCCCGTATATGGTGTGATTTCTTTTATATAGTTATCGAAATTATTAATATTAGAATCAATTTTTGGTAAAACTGCTTTTAAAATAGAAGTATTTAATTCAAGTAAATTTTGTTTAAAATCTTGTTTATCTATCTCATTTTTAAGTAGAAGTAAGATTTTATTTATTAGTTCAACTTGCTTAGAAAAACTATTTTCACCAGTTATTAAATCTAAGGCAATTTTTAATATCTTAGATAAATATTGAGTTAAAATTAGGGAAGCTTCACTTTTTTCTAAAGGAATAGTTTTTAAATAAAATTTATCTTTATCCAAAGAATTTAGTTTTTCAACTATTAAACCATTTATTAGTTGCTCATAAATACCAAATTTTAACTCTTTATTTTCCATAAAATATTTTAATACTTATTTCATAACTAAAGTTGAAACAAATCCAATCAACCCACCAAAAACAGCTCCCCAAATAACTAACCATCCTAAATGTTCTTTTATCATATCTTGAACAATTTCTTTTACCATTGCTGGTGTTAATTCTTCTAATCTTACATTTACTATTTTGCTTAATTTACTATAAATATCTTCACTTAAATCTTCTGATTTTAAAGCTTCACTTAGAACTTCTTGGAAAGCATCACTTTGTGAAATTGTGATAATTGAAGCTTGTAGTTTTTTTGTAAATGGATCTCTTAATGGCTCTAAAGCTGCCTCTCCTCCAAACATTCCTAACATTCCACCAAAGCTTGATTGCATTACTGATTCTTTTAATGATTCATAAGCTGGTGAAAAATCTGTTTTGTTTAGGATTTTTTCAAAATCTACATTTTTCTTTGCACTATTTACCTCATCTTGGAAAAATCTTGTAAGGTTTTCACGTGTAAAAAATTGATTCATAAGTAAGTTATGTATTGATAATTTAAACTGTGAAAATTTACTTTCAATAACTCCACTTCCATATAAAAAAGGTACTTTTTCAAATAACATATGAATTGCTAAGGTATTTGTAACAGCTCCACTTAGAGCAAAAAGCCCTATCATAAATATTGTGTCATTTCCATTTGAATAACCATAAGCCATAATTAAAACTGTGATTAAATTTGTAATATCTGATTTGTTCATTTTGATAAATCCTTTATTTTTTTATTTTAGATTTTAGCATAAGTTTTTAAAACGTTTTATAAATAAAATCTGTCACCTCTTTGTAATCAAAGATACATATAATTTTATAAATTAGGAGTATAAATGATTGATATTCAAAAAGAGATAGAAAAAAAGTTCCCAAATATAAATAAAAAAGACAATTTTTTAAAAAAGTCTTTATTTAAAGTAGCAAAAAAAATAGTACATGAAGACTCTATAAACCAGTTTTTAATACAAAATGAACACTTAAAAGGTTTTGAGTTTGTTGATGCTGTATTAGATTATTTTGATTTTGATTATACTGTTTCAAGTAATGATCTACAAAATATTCCAACAAGTGGGAAAGTGGTAATCATTGCAAATCATCCTTTAGGTGGACTTGATGCACTTTGTTTATTAAGACTTATTTCTCAGGTGCGAAAGGATGTGAAAATTATAGCTAATGATTTTCTAGCTGGATTTGAAGCATTAAATTCTCTTCTAATTCCAATAGATAATTATAAATTAAGACAATCAAAAAATGATATAAAAAAGATTTATGAAGCACTAAATAACGAAGAAGCTATTATTATATTTCCAGCAGGGGAAGTTAGTCGTGCTACAACCAAAGGGATAAAAGATCCAGCTTGGAGTAAGGGATTTTTAAACTTTGCACAAAATGCAAATGCTCCTATTTTACCTGTATTTTTAGATGCAAAAAATTCTAAAACTTTCTATACAATTTCAGTAATAAATAAAACTTTTTCTACTCTTTTATTATCACATGAAATGTTTAATAAAAAATCAAAAAGAATTCCCATAAAAATTGGTCAAATAATACCAAATGAGAATATTGTTCCAAAAGGTATTGATAAAAAATATTTATTAAATCTTTATAGAAAACATTTATATAGCTTAAAAAAAGGGAAAAAATCTTTTTTTGAAACACAAAGTGCAATTGCTCATCCTGTTAGTAGAATTGATTTATTAAATGAATTAAAAAGATCAAAACTCATAGGTCAAACCTCAGATGGTAAAAAAATTTACTTATATGACTATGTTGAAGACTCAATTGTTTTAAAAGAGCTTGGAAGACTAAGAGAGTTATCTTTTAGAAAAGTAGGAGAAGGTGTAAATAAAAAAAGAGATACTGATAAGTATGATATTTATTACCAACATATTATTTTATGGGATGAAAATGATTTAGAAATTGTAGGTTCTTATAGAATTGGGAATTCTGATTTTATTTTCAAAAACATTGGAGTGAAAGGTTTTTATTCAAATAACCTTTTTAAATATAATGAAGAATTTACACCATATTTGAAAAACTCAATTGAGCTTGGACGAAGTTTTGTTCAACCTAAATATTGGGGAACAAGAGCTTTGGATTATCTTTGGTTTGGAATTGGCGCATATTTAAAAAATAATCCAAATATCAAATATATGTTTGGACCTGTTTCTATGAGTGCCTCTTTTCCAACGGTTGCAAAAGATATGATGATATTTTATTATAGTCATTATTACAAAGAAAATCAGAATTTAGTTGAGGGGAAAAATCCATATCAATACTCAAATAACATCAGCGAATTAAAAGAGCTTTTTGATTTAGAAGATAAGAAAAAAGACTTCAAATTTTTAAAGTCTGCCTTAGCAAATATTGGAGTTACAGTTCCAACTTTATATAAACAATATAGTGAAATCACCGAAGAAGATGGTGTTAAATTTTTAAGTTTTAATATTGATAAAAATTTTGGTGATTGTATTGATGGATTTATTTTAGTAGAAGTTGATAAAATCAAAGAGAGTGCAAAAAAACGATATATAGATAAAGAGTAGTTTTAAACTACTTCTTTATTCTTCTTTTTTCTTTTTCTTTGAATATACATCATAAAACCAGTAATTGTAAATAATGCCATTAAAGATGATGTTATAAACATAGCAATTTTTCCAATTATCCCAAAATATTCACCCGTATGTAAAGCTAAAATACTTTTTAATAATTGCTCTTTTAATGGCTTATCTTCAAATTTTTCATGTTTTAAAACTTCATTTGTTTCAATATTTAATTCTATTTTGTTCAAAGCTCTATCATGAGATGAATTTTTTGATAAATAATTTAAAGTATAAACACCTTTATCTGAATTAAATCTTATATTTGATTTTTCATAAGAGTCAACATTTTTATCAAATAACTCCACTGCTCTTTGAATATTTTCATATGAAACCTGTATATTTGCACCTTTATTCATATCATTTTTTTGATCAGAAGGAGGCATTCTTTTTTCTTTTTGTACCCCTGCAATTGAATACAAGCTATTGTTATACCATTCATAAGACCATGTTAATCCAGTAAGACTTGATAATAAATAAAAAGGAATTACCCATAAACCAAGAGCACTATGCATTGTAGATAAAAAAGCTCTTCCTTTATGTTTAAACTTAAATGTTAAGCTAGATAAAAAAGCATGCTTAATTCTAGGCCAATAAATATAAATTCCTGAAATCATAAGTAATAGCAAAGAAACAACACTAATAGCAACTATTTGCTTACCAACATCTCCAAGGGCAAGTCTTCTATGAATATTTTCTACAAATTTAAAAAAACCTTCACCTTTTATATTTGGTAAAATTTCTGCTGTATAAGGATTGATATAATAATTAACTCCCTTTCTTGCTTCTTTTCCTTCTCCTGCTACATTTATCACAAAAGATGATTCTTCATCTTGATAAAATGTCAATGCATTAATTTTAGAATTAGGTAATTTTTCTTGGAATTTTTCCAGTAAATCTTTAGTACTTAATTTAGTAGAATTTTTAGCTTCTACAACATAAGAATTCTTATTTATACTATTCAATATCTCTGTTTCAAAAGATAATATTGCTCCTGTAAGTCCAATAATAAGCAGTACAACCCCTGCTGTTAATCCTAAAATTAAATGTATTTTAAACAATAATTTTTTATGCATTTATAACTCTCTTTTTAAATTTTTGAAATGATAACTAATGAATTTTAATGGTTTATTAACGATAGTGATTATTAAAAAGAAGTAGTGAGTTCTACTTCTTTTTTTGTTTTAAAATCTATATGAAAGTTGAAGTTTTACGTTTCTACCTACATCATAATTTCTGTTTGTACTTGAGCTTTGAGAACCAAAACCATTATGACTAACATAATGTTTATCAAAAATATTTCCAACACCAAAATTAAATGTAGTGTTTTTCATAGAAGTCGGTTTATATGTAAAATCTACATCATGAGTCGCATATCCACCTCTTTCATACTCTACAAGTGCAGATGATGTATATTCAGTCCATGAATTTCCTGGTACAAATTGAGTTGAGTAACTTCCTTTTAATTCTTTTAATAATTGGTAATTTAAAGCTATTTTAAATAGGTGAATGTGAGCTGCTTTAGGATCATATGTAGTTCCTGATTCTAAATCTTTCTCTTTTCCATCAGTATAACTATGACTTGCATTTAAGCCAAATTTATCTTTTTCATATGAAAACATTGTTTCAAGTCCCCAAATAACAACATCACTTTCACTAGTTAGACTATTGTTTTTTGTTGGATATGAATAGTTATCTACATTATATCTATAAACATTAAATCCAAAGATTGAATAATCTGCATTTAAAGCATTTGTTAGATTATAATCAAATCCTACTTCAAAATTATTTCCAATTTGAGCACTTACTTCATCATCTTGTGTTGATGTACTAGTTAAAGCTGTTGTTTCACCAAGAGCAGGTCCTTTAAAAATATGTCCATATGCAGTTTTTAAAGATAATTCATCATTTACTTGATATTTTGCTTTTAATTTTGGAGACAATTCTTTAAAAGTTCCATCATAAATTCCACCTAATTCATGATAGTCATATCTTGCACCTAATGTTAAAGTAAGTCTATTTAGTGCCATCTCATCTTCAATATATAAACCTCTATTATCTATCTCACCACCACTTATATTTAAATCTTCTGTTACACCTGTTGTATAAACTCTATATCCATCAGCACTTCTTTCTTGTTCTTCATGAGTATAATCAGTACCATAGGTAATTTTATGAATTCCACTAAGAGAAGTATTTCTTAAGTCATATCCTACAGTAGTATTTTTATATTCTCTTTCAGGTTCTTCATAAGTTGCTTCACTTGTAGCTTCTCTTGTTAAATATTGCTCATTATAATAAGCATTTGCTTTTATATTTACAAGCTCATTATCAGGTTTATATTCATAGTTTAAATTAAAAGTATCTCTTGTTATTGAGTTATAATCTTCTTCATCATCAGTTCCTACCTTCTCACCTGAAAGTTGTCTATCTCCACCATCTTCATATTTATTATATGAAAGTTTGATTGTATTATAATCATTAGCTTTTATAACGATTTTTGCTAAACCACTTTTTAGTGTACTTTCTTTTGAAGTAAACTCTTCTCCACCACCTATTCGTAAAGTTCCATCATCTGAAATTGTACCCATTCCAACAAATTCTAACTTGTCATTTACTCTACCAAAAACTGCAACTGTACCTGTTTTTCTTTCATATCCACTTTGATAACCCAAAGTAACTTTTCCACCAAAAACTTCACCTGGCTCTAAAAAATCACTTGGATCTTTTGTTTCATAAACAAATGAACCATTAATAACACCTGAACCACTTAAAGCAGAGTTTGGGCCAAGTTCAACTGAAGTAATTTTTAATAATGATGGATCAATTGTTTGATCGCCTGAATGGTGAAATAATTGTCCACCAACTTTAGCACCATCAACTGTAATATTTGAAGATTTATCATCTAATCCTCTTACATATATTTTTTGTGCATATCTAGCATCACCTGATACATCTACACTTGGAATAGATTTTAAAACATCTTTCACATCACTTGCTTGCTTATCTTCTAATTCTTGTGAAGAAATAGATTTAATTTGAGCATCAAATGCTGTTGTTGTATTTACATTTACATCATCTAAGTGTGTAGATTCTGCCAGAACTGATACATTAGCCAGCAATAATGCTGCAACTGTTTTTGCAATTTTTAATTTCAATTTGTTTCCTTATAATTTTGAAAATATTGGCTGGCTATATGTAGGAGAACTTTACTGTTGCTGGCTAGATTATTTTATGTTTATTTTGTAAGTATTAATTTGTTCGCTTTTGTGATTTTTAGAAAATAAGATTGACCATCATGTTTGATTTCAATGCTTTTTTCTTTTCGAAAAATATCTTTACTTTCAATTTTTGTTTCTTTTGTTTCTTTCACTTTAATACCTATTTTAATTTATTTTGTTAATAAAAGTAAACCATTGTTAACAAAATATTAATGGGATATTAACCTAGAAAAACTTAATTATAAATAAAATTGATAATTGTTATCATTAAGTACATAATAATGGGACTTCTAAGTTACTTTGAAAGTTTAATTTTATAGAAAAACTATCATTTAAGCATCATTTTTTATATGAAAGAATTTTAATTTATATCAATAATTCATCAAAAGAATCATTAATAACATTATTGTTTTGATCTAAATAGCTTTTTTCTCTAAGTTTTCTTATATTTCGGGAAAGTGTTTCTGGTGCCATATTTAATATTTTTGCAACTAAAGAATGCTTTTTTTCAATTAAGATTTCAGGATTTTCTTTTAATAAGGAACAGAGTCTTTGAGCAGAATCATATACCAAATTTTTATGAATAGTTTGTTCTAGAGTTTTCATTTTACTTATTAATGAACCTATAATATGAAAAGATAAATTTCCATTATTTTGTAAAAGAGAAATAAATATTTCTTTTTCTAAAATAGCAACTTTTGTCGATGTAGACGTACTTATAGCTGTTGCAGGAAATGCTGAGTTTTGAAAAGTAGCCATTTCAGCTAGTATTGTAGGTTCTGTAAAATTATGCATAATAATCTCATTTCCAGAACTTCCTATTTTATATAACTTCAAATTTCCTTGAAGTAAAATATAAAATGATTTAGCAACTTCGCCCTCATAAAAAAGTATATTATCTTTATTTAATGTAATTATCTGACAAGAACTATTGATTTGCTCTATTTCATTTGCGCTTAATAAATTGAAAAATTCTATTTTTTTTAATATCTCGTTATACATAAGAAAATATTATCTTAATCACTCTTAAGAATTATTGACTTAAGTCAATGATAATTACTATCATTTTCATTATACTTCCATAAATTATATAAATGGATTATAAATAATGAACTTTTTCATAAAAATTATAAAAGATTTTCCTTCATATTTATGGAGTGGTTGGGGTGCGATTGCATCTATTTTCTTGTTTCTCGCATTTTGGGATATGGGAAATCAAATATATGGAAATCTGATATTACCAAGTCCAAAAGAGACTTTTTCTACACTTTTTGAAATGCTTAAAGATGAAAACATGATAAATGAAATATTAATTACTACAAAAAGAGCTCTTATTGGTTTTTCTATTTCTTTAGTATTTGGAACTATTTTAGGATTACTTTCAGGACTATTTGTAACAACTTCAATGATGAGTAGACCAATAGTAACTATTTTGATGGGAATGCCTCCAATTGCATGGATTGTTTTAGCAATGATTTGGTTTGGAATGGGAGATATGACTGTAATTTTTACTGTAATTGTAGCTTCTTTTCCCATCATATTTATAGGAGCACTACAAGGAACAAGAACACTTGAAGGAGATTTAAAAGAGATGGCTGATAGTTTTCATCTTCCATTTAGAATGAAACTATTAGATTTATATTTTCCTCATATTTTTTCTTATATTTTTCCAGCTTGGATTGGGGCTTTAGGAATGGCATGGAAGATTGTAGTTATGGCTGAATTATTATCAGCAAATGATGGTATAGGTTCAGCTTTAGCAATTGCTAGAAGTCAACTTGATACGCCAACAGCTTTAGCACTTGTTGTAATTATGATAGCAACTCTACTTCTAATCGAATATATTATTTTAGAACCTATAAAAAGAGAGGTTGAATCATGGAGATAATAGAAGAATTAAAAGTACAAAATGTTTCACACTCTTTTGGTTTTAGTGATATTTTAAAAGATGTCAGTTTTACTCTAGAAAAAGGAAAAGTTATTTCAATAGTTGGTCCAAGTGGTGGAGGAAAAACTACCCTACTTCATCTTTGTGCAAAATTACTAAAACTAGAAAGTGGAAAAATAAAAAATAGTTTTACAAGCTCATCTTTTGCTTTTCAAGAATCAAGACTACTTCCATGGAAAAATGTTCTTGATAATATTGCTTTAGGATTAAAAGCAAAAGGTATTTCAAAAGAAAAAAGAGAGAAAGATGCAAAAGAAATTGCATTAAAATTTGGTTTAGAAAAAGATGATTTTTATAAGTTTCCAAAAGATTTAAGTGGAGGAATGAAACAAAGAGTCTCTTTTGCAAGAGCACTTGTTACAAACCCTACTTTACTTTTTTTAGATGAACCATTTTCAGCATTGGATATTGGATTAAAAAAAGAGTTACAAACTTTACTTATAGAACAAATAGAAGAAAAAAAACTAAGTGTGCTTTTTATTACTCACGATTTGATGGAAGCTATAAAATTAAGTGATGAAATACTTGTTTTAAAAGCAGAACCTGTGGGGCACATCATTAAAAAATTTAATTTTGAATTTCCTAAAAAACAAAGAGATAATAAATTTGTTTATGAACAAACAGCAAAACTTTTAAGTGATGAAACTATTATAAATACATTTGAATTGGAATTAAGATGATAGAAGAAACAAAAAAACAATACGCAACTAGTCATTACACGCACTATCCAAAAGGAGAATATCCTTCATATTTAGCTTATGCTTTTAGACCTATGTTTTTAGTTCTTGCACCTTATATAGTGATTTCTATCATATTATGGTCTTTAACATTTGCGGGGTATATTTCTCTTCCTTTTATAAACAATATTTTAAATTGGCATATGTATGAAATGATATTTGGAATTGGAAGCGCAGGAATTGTTGCATTTTTTCTAACAGGTGCTCCTGAATTATTTCCAGGAACTGTTCCTATTATTGGTAAAAAATTGGCTCTTATTATTTTGTTATGGATAGCAGGACGAATAGGCTTTTGGTTTATGGATTATTTAGGTATTTATTTTGTTGGATTTTTAAATGTAGCTTTACTTATTTATATCACAGCTCTTATAATCAAACCATTATTTGCTGATGTTACAAAAAGACATATCTCACTTGGATTTTCACTTTTTTCTTTGATTTTTGCACAAGTATTATTTTTTGCAAGTGCTGGAAATTTAATCTCATTTGATACTCACTCTATCATGCTTTTATCACTTGGATTATTTATGGTACTTATTTTATTAGCACTTAGACGAGTTAATATGGAAGCTATAAATGAATTATTAGAACATGAGGGAATTGATGAAACTTTTTATGCAAGACCTCCTAGATACAATCTTGCAATTTTTTGTGTAACTCTTTATACACTTGTGGAATTTTTCTACCCGCAAAATACTATTTTAGCATATCTTGCACTTGCAAGTGCTGCTTCTATTTTAAATATCTTAAATGATTTTATTTTAAAAGATAACAATATTTTATTTAAACCTTTTATTATTTATTTAATGAGTATTTTGATTTTGATGGCTGTTGCTTATGGCTTTTTAGGATTTGATTATTTAAATGATAGCCTTTATGCTTTAAATCACTTTCGACATTTTCTTACAAGTGGTGTATTTGGAATGGTTTTTTACGTAGTTATGATAGTTATTTCAACTGTTCATACGGGAAGAACACTATTTACAAATATTTGGTTAAACATAGGATTTATTTTAATCATTTTATCAACTTTTATTAGAAGTTTTATTCCGTATTATGAAGAGTTTACAATGATGGCATATATTAGTTCATCAATCTTATGGGCTATTCCATTTATTATTTATATGAAAATATTTTTCCCATATTTACTTAATAAAAGAGCTGATGGAATACCTGGTTAAAACAAAAAATTAAACTATTAAAAACAAGGAAAATTTATGAAAAAAATATTAAGTATTTTATTTATGGCTATTGCACTATTTGCAAATGAAGTAAAAGAAGAAATTACTATAAAAGTAGCAGGCCCATTTGCAAGTGTATCTCACCCTATTATTCACATGGCAGAAAATAAATCTCTAAAAGATATGGGAATAAATATAGAGTTTGTTCTTTGGAAAAATCCAGATGAATTACGAGCTTTGATTTTGAATGGAGACATAAACTTTATTGCACTTCCTACAAATGTAGCTGCAAATTTATATAACAAAGGAGTAGATATAAAACTATTAAATGTATCTATTTGGGGAATATTAGGAATGATAAGCAGAGATCCTAATCTTAAATCATTAAAAGATTTTAAAGGAAAAGAAATAGCTGTTCCTTTTAGAGCTGATATGCCTGATATTGTTCTTAAAGAGCTTATCAAAAAACATGGTTTAGATCCTCAAAAAGATTTCAATTTTAGATATGTATCAAGCCCAATTGATGCTATGCAAATGCTGATTTTAAGAAGAGTTGATCACGCACTTTTAGCTGAACCTGCTATTTCTATAGCTTTGAGAAAAACGAAATCATTTCCTGTAAGTGTTGTTGCTCCTGATTTGTATAGAAGTGTTGATTTACAAAAAGAGTGGGGAGAATTATTTCAAACAAAAGCTAAATTACCACAAGCAGGAATAGCTTATATAGGAGATACAAAAGGAAAAGAAGAGTTAATAAATAAATTTTTACAAGAGTATTCAAAATCACTTGATTGGTACAAGAAAAATCCTGTTGAAGCTTCAAAATTAATAGTAAAAGAGCTTCCAATGTTAGAAGAAACTGGTTTAGCAGACTCAATTGAACATATTTCATTTGAAAGTGTAAATGCAAATGATGCAAAAGAAGATTTAGAATCTTTCTTTAATATCTTAAAAAACAGTGAACCAAAATCAATAGGTGGGAAGATTCCCGATACAAATTTATATTACAAATAAGGAAAAAAAACATGAAAAAATTAGTCTTGATATCTGCGATTACAAGTCTAGCATTAGTTCAAAATAGCTTTGCAAATACTGCTTTAGAAGAAGTTATGGTAACAACAGCTACGAAAACTGAAAAATCAATTGAGGGAGTTAGTGCTTCTGTTATTGTTATAAGTGAAGAAGAAA
This sequence comes from Arcobacter sp. s6, assembly GCF_040884245.1. Classification (NCBI taxonomy): domain Bacteria; kingdom Pseudomonadati; phylum Campylobacterota; class Epsilonproteobacteria; order Campylobacterales; family Arcobacteraceae; genus Arcobacter; species Arcobacter sp. s6. Next base: position 73,783 of record NZ_JBEVTN010000001.1, read on the forward strand.
TTCAAAAAACAGGTGCTTCAACTTTAGATAAGATTTTGGAAAAAATACCATCTATAAATGCTCAATATGGAAGATTCCCACATCCAAGTGCTTCTTCAAAAGCAGCTATTTCTTTAAGAGGAATGGGAGCAAATGGAACACTAATTTTAATTGATGGTAAAAGACTATCAGGAGAAACTGAAAGCCCATATGAAATGACTAGAATAACAGCTTCTATGATTGAAAGAATTGAAATAGTAAAAGGTTCAATGTCAACATTATATGGTTCTGATGCTATTGGTGGTGTAATTAATATTATTACAAAAAAAATAGATAAAAATATCTCAACATTAGATTTAAAATATGGATCAAATGGTGATGGCGATGCTGTAAATAAAAATATAAACTTCACAAATAGAGGAAGTGTAGATAAATTTAGATATAAAATTAATACTTCTATTGATGATACAACTCCTTATAAAGTAAATAAATCATATACACAACAAGCTATTAATCCAAGTTCTGGAGCAGATTTAAATGCAAATACATTAGATAATATTTCTGGAAACTATGATGTGACTTACAAAGATGAAGCAACAATTAAAACTATTGGGACAAGATTAGAATATGATTTTTCAGATAATTTTACAGCCGGTCTCGATTTAAGCTATTTTACAGAAGATAGAGAAGGACAATACCTAGGAAATGCAGCAGCTACAAGTGGAGGATTAATTACAAATACTCCTGTAAATTCAGAAGACAAAAACAGAAGAATAGATATTTCAAGTGATTTCAAATATCTTATAAATGATGACTTATCAATGAATACAAAAATATATAGATCATATTATAAAAAAAGAAATTATACAGATCCTTTAACTTTTACAGGTGCAACAAATACTAAATTTAGTGCAAATGTAACTATTGATACTTTAGAATCAGATTTAACTTATATTTTAAATGATTCAAATATTATTACAACAGGGCTTGAATATAGAAAAGAAACTAGAGATTCAGGAGCAATTAATCCTGATGCATCATCTAGTGAATTTATTACAAAAGTTGTAAATTATAAATCTTTATTTATACAAGATGAAATAGAAATCTCTGATACATTAAACGCAATAATTGGCACAAGATATGACAATATCTCAAATGCAGATAATAAAATTACTCTTCAAGCAGGACTTGTAAAAAAAATAGCTGAAGACACAAGTATTAGAGCTAATTATGCACAAGGATATAGAACTCCTGATATTGCTGAACTTTATGTTGTATCTATGTATTATAAGGGAGCTAAAAGATATGGTTCTGAAGTTATTAATACTATAAAAACTGAATCTTATGATTTAAAACCTGAACAATCTCAAACATTTGAACTTTCATTATCAAATAAATATGAAAATCTTTCATCTGTATTTACAATTTTTAATAATAAAGTTAAAGATAAAATTGATTTAGTATCTTACAATGATTCAAATTCTGCAACAAAATATTATACATCAGAAAATATTGACCAAGTTGATATAAAAGGTGCAGAAGTATCTTTTGATTATGACTTAAATAAAGATATTGATCTTGGATTAAATGCAACATATTTAAAAACTGAAGATGAGAGTACAAAAAAAGAGTTAACTTATACACCTGATATTTCTGCTTCATTTAATATAAATTATAAAATCACTAATGATTTAAATACAAATTTAATGCTTAGATACATAGGAGAACAATATACAAATTCAACTAATACAGAACAAACAAATGATTATACATTGGTTGATTTAGGTGCTCAATATCAAGTAAATAAAAATGTAGAATATTATGTAGGTATTGATAATATTTTTAATAAAGAAGTTGATGAAGAAATAGGTACTAATGTAGGAACTTATTATTTCACTGGTCTTAGAATTACTTTTTAGTACAAAAATAGAGAAATAATCAAAATCAGACTATTGATTTTGATTATTCCATAGCTCATTTTATTTATAGAACCAAAATTAAATTTTACTATATTTTCCTATTCTTAATAAATAATATATTATTGAAACAATAAAGATAAAACTACAAATTAAAATAAAAAAAATTTCATAAAAAGAATCTTTTTTATATATTAAATTATCACCAACTTTTACTAAGATAGAATATTCCTCTTTAGGAATATTTATAATTTGATTCTCTTTTGATAATAAAAATTCATCTAAAATCTCTCCATTTTTTAATGAAATTATTTTAACTTGATTTGAAAATATCTCTTTTTTTGTTCTTAATTCCAAAACTTCAATTTTAATAGTTTTTTCATCAATATTTGAGATATTTAATAAGGCATTTTCTGGCTGATGGGAAAAACAAAAAGTAAGAAATATTATATTTAATAAAAAAAGTTTCTTTAACATTTTAAACCCCTATCATAATCAAAATTACTCATAAAATTTAAACTTATTCTTTTTGCAGTAAAAAATAAAATAATAGAACTTAAAATCAAAATTAAATCCACATAAAAAATAACATCAATATTTTTTGCATAACTATCCCAAATAAACATTTGTGTTTGATATCCATGAATAAATACTGAAAAAAAGAAAAAAACACTACTTAAATATAAATTCACTTTTACTATTTTTGAGACTTTATTTTCAAAAAAACTATAAAAAAGTAACATAAAAAATATAATATAAAACATTCCTTTTATAAATAAATCTTTTTGCAAAAACTCATCACCTATGAGATAGTGAGTAAAAAATAAATACCCTACACAAGAGAATGAAGCTAAAACAATAGTTAACATAACTCTATTTATAAAATTTGAGAATCTAAAATCATCTATATTATGTAATTTCTTTTGTGCCCAAAGTAAATATCCAAAAACCAAACTAACAAGTAATAATACTCCTAAAACAAAAAATAAAACTCTCATACCTATTGTTTCATCTGGCATAAAATGTAAAAAGTAAAAGGCTGACAAAGTTTGTTTGATTCCATGGGTTTGTTCTAAATATGTTTTTGATAAAACTTCTGCATTTGTACTATTTAAAGTTATATTTATTCTATTTATATTTCCACTTAATGCTCTATTATTTCTTAAATATCCACTAAATACTGCTTGTGAGTTCTCTTTATTATAGTTATATATATTAATTTTTCTAATTTCTAGATTTTCATAATTTTCTTGTGCTTTTTTATATAAAATTGATAAATCTAACATTTGTGTATTTATTTCATTTTTTTCTAAATTGTCTTTTTGTTTAAATAATATTGGTGATACTAATTTTCTAAGATTAGACTCTTTATAATCTGTTGCATTTAAAGAAAAAATTGTTGATGTATTTAACATCATACCAATAAAAGCACCTGTAATTACAAATATTAAAAGAAAAGGAATTACAATTAAACTTAAATTTCTATGCCACTTAAACCAAAATCTTTTAGGTGTTTGATTCTGCTTTCTTTTTTTCTTATTTGAAATAAAAAGAATAATGCCTGATAATATTAAAAACAATATTGCAGTTGAAGCTAATCCCATTAAAAATGTTCCAATTAGAGGAATATTTTCTCCAAAATGTATTTCATTTATAAACTCAGCTATACTGTTATTTTCATAGAATGTATCTAATTCTTCATTTGTATTTGGATTTAAAAAAATTGTTGATTGATCTTTTGAAGAGATACTAATTCGTGGATCTTTAAAAGATGGTGGTGTTATTTCTATATTTTTCTCATCTAATTTGTATTTATTGATTATTTCATTTAATTTATTATCAATATTAAAAGTATAATTAAGAGTTTTTTCTATGTGTGTAGATGGTAATTCCCATTGATTTAAATAAGGTAAAAAAAAAGTGATACTACCAAAAAATGAACTTATATAAAAAAGAAATATACAAAATAAGCCTATAACCGTATGTGCGCGAATTAGGTATTTAATATTCAATTTTTCAAGCATAAAAGAATCCTTTTATAAAAAATATGAATAAAAGCAGACTTATCATGTAAAAAATCTTTTTTATGATTTCGAAATAAGATTTACAAAATAAAAGCCAAAAACTTATAATGCAAAGTAGTATAGGAGTGCCTATCATAGATGGAATTATTTTAAAAGCATAATCAGCATTTATAATTGAACTAATTAAGGCCATAGTTAAATAAGCTATAACAGCACTTCCTATACAGGCTAAAAATCCATGAACCCAACCAATTTTGGTTTTGGGTTCATTTATATATAAATAAAATTTATTTATCATTTTTTTTCTTTTAGAATTTATAAGCTAAAGTAACTTTAAAATTTCTTCCTGCTTCATAATCTGTCATATCACCATATCTTGAACTAACTGCATAATAAGATGAATGTGCTGCATAATGCTTATCAAAAATATTATCAATTCCTGCAATAACTTTTAAACCTTTAAAGGCACTTGGTTGATAATTAAGTGCTACATCATGTACATTATAACCATCTTTTTTATCTAATCCACTGCTAGATGTAACATCATGTTCATCTAATACTAAGATTGATTTCCAAGAAGCTTCAAGTTCAGGATTTACTTGATAATTTAGATTTAAACTAATTTTATCTCCTGCTTGTACATCAAGTGCTTCTCCTGTATATTTTACCTCTGAATCCATATGAGAATATGATAATAAAGCATTAAATTTTCTTAAGTTATATGCAAAACTAGCTTCTACACCTTTTGTTTGTGTTTCACCTAGGTTTACCATATTATAAGAAGTATCATATCCAATATCATTATCCATATCTGTTACATAATATTTTACTAAGAAACCTATATTATCAGCTGCTAAAACATTATCTTGTAAATATCTAAATCCTATTTCTTTATTATTTCCTGTTTCTGATTTAATATCATTATTTTCCTCTAACCAAGTTCTATATGATGCAAAAACTTCTTGCATAGGAACACCTTTAAAAAGTGTTGTATAACTTGCTAATAAAGAAAGATTTTCAGTTAATGCATACTCTGTTGCTAAAGAATAAGTTAACTCATTTTCAGTAAATTCTCCAACTATTCCATCAAGTTTATAATTTGTAAATCTAACACCAGGAGTAACTAAGAAACCATTATCAAAATCAATTGTATCCTCAATATAAAGAGCTATCGTTTTTGCTGACTCATCCTCTCCATATGCAACACCATCTGTTGTTACTTCACTTGTTTGATGATCATATTCTGCACCATAAGTTAAAGTATTTAAAATAGAACCTGATTCAATATTTGTTTGTCCTTTTGATGTTAATCCTTTATTTTCAACTATTGCATTAAGAACATCACCTCTATTATTATCTCCATTTTCTTCTCTTGTTAAATCCATTTTATTCATATAAAGTGATGTATTTAAAAGAAGAGCATCTCCTTTGTCAACACTATGTTTTATTGTATAAGTATCTCTTACGTATTCAGTAGGTTGAATATCACCTCTACCAATTGCAACGTTTGCAGCTGTACTAAAGTTTGGTCTAGGTAAATAATCACCCTCATCAGTTAATTTATCATATGTAACAGATATTCTTTGAGAATCATCTATATCAACACCATATTTTAAAATAATATCATCGATTTCTCCATCTCTACCCTCTTCTTTTGTTCCATCTCCTGTTTTCCAATTTTCATTATCAACGTAGCTGTAATAAACAAATAAATCTGAACTATCAGTTACTTTTCCAGCAAGAGCTAAAGAAGCACCAATACTTTTATTACTATTATAATTTGTAGAAACTATACCTCCAAAATTTTTTCCATCTTCTAATAAATCTTTACCATCTTTTGTTTCAAATTCAAGTGAACCGCCAAGTCCTCCATGTACAACTGAATTTGCTCCAACTTCAATATTTACTTTTTTTAAAATATCTGGATTAAGTTTTAAAGTACTTTGATGGTGAAACATATCAACACTTGGTTGTTTTGCACCATCTATTCTAACGTCAAGATTTTCATCTTTTACACCTCTAATAACTATTTTATTGTTCATAGAGTGACTTCCACCAACATCAACACCTGGTAAATCCCTTAAAAGATCACTTAAATGATCTGCTTGTCTAGTTTCAATTGTATCTTTACCTAAATTTAATGAAGAACTAACTACTTGAGTTTCCCAAACATTTACATCATCCAATAAAGTTGTTTCCTCTGCACTTAAATGATTTGTTGATATAACTAACGCAGCTAGTGAACTTAATAATATTTTATTTTTTTTCATGTTTAACCTTTTTATAAATTGATATTGAGTATCATAACTAATAAAAATCACAATAAAATCACAAAAGGTAAAAAATGTGCAAAAATTCAATAAAAACAACTTCTATACTAATAATTGAAGATGAAATTATTTTAGCATTAGGTTTACAAGAAACTTTAAAAAATTTTGGATATGACATTTTAGGAATTGAATCAACCTTGCAAGGCACAATACAACAACTTAATAAATCTTTACCAACTCTTGCTATAGTAGATATTAAATTAAAAGGATTAAATGACGGAATAGAAATCGCTAAATATCTTTGGCAAACAAAAAGAATTCCTATTATATTTTTAAGTTCATATTGTGATGAAAAAACAATCGAAAGAACTTTATTATGTGAACCATATGCATATTTAATTAAACCTTGTAAAGACAAAGAGTTGCATACTACAATACAAACTTCTTTAAATAAACACAACTATTTTTTTAGAAATAAAGATGTAATACAAAACGATGGTAATTTTATTTATTTAGAAAATAATCTTAAATTTCACAAAGCAAAAACTATTTTATATAAAAATGATGAACCAATAAAGCTTACAAAAAATGAAACAAAAATAATACAATTACTTAGTGATTATCCTAAGGAATCTGTATCTTTTGAAAGAATTAGCAGTTATATTTGGAGAGAAGATATTTATGATTTAGGGCGATTAAGAACATTAATTTATAGATTAAAACAAAAAATTGGAAGTGAGATTATTGAAAGTGTTTTTGAATCTGGCTATAAACTAAAAGTACAATAACTTGGCAAATATAAAAAATATACCAATTAGCTTTAAAATTGGTTTTTCTTTTTTATTAATTTCTTTATTTCTATTAACTATTTTATTTATTTTATTAATTCCAAAAATAGAGAAAGAGCAATATAACAATGCTTTATTACAAACTGAAAAGATAGTTTTATTAACTAAATATCAAATTGACCTTGTAGTTGATTATTTTAAATATTATAATATCTTTGAGAAAAATGAATCAAAAATTAAAATTTCAAACCAAATAGAACAAATAAAATTAAAATCTGAATTTGATACAAAATATATCGAGAAAAATTTAATAGAAGATTTAAGAAATATAAATACAAACTATAATTGCCAAATAACTCTTAGCAAAAATAGTGAAAATATTCTAAATTTAAAAAATGATAAAGTAAAAAAAAGCTTTGATTTTAAAAATACAAAATATGATGAATGGGAAAATATATCCCTTAAAAACAATCTATGTCCAGCACCTAGTTATTATCTATTTAAAACTATCATAAACAATAATGAATTAAAACTAACTTGTAGTTCATACTTTGAAAACTCTTATACAAATATAGAAAATGATGTGAAAGAAATAGTACAAAATGGCTTTAGTTTAAGTGAAAATATTCATAAGGGTAAAATCTATTTAATGTGGATAAATAAAGAAATAGATAAAAATAATTTAGATAAATCATTAGACACAATCAATAATGACAATAATCAAAACTATTGTGTTAGCAAAATCTCAAATTATAGAGTACCTAAAAGTGGTGAATTAACTATAAATGATATTTTAGAAGTTAAAAATACAAAAAATATAAAACACAAAATTGATAATAAAGATACACTTACATGGATTAGTAAAATATATGAAAATGAAAATGAGAAATTTGTTTTTGTACTAAGTGCATTTGAAGATGATTTTATAAATGATATAAATAGTCCTATTGTAAAAATTTTGCCTATATCAATTTTAGCATTAATATTATCAATTTTATTTGGATACTTTTTATTTAAAAAATGGATAAAAGATATTGAAAAACTATCAACAACTGCCAAACAAGTTTGTTTAGGAAAACTTAATTTTAGAAGTAATATAAAAGGAAATGATGATATAGGAATACTTGGAATTGCTTTTGATTCTATGCTTGATAAAATTGAAGATAATATTAAAACACTTGACTATAAAGTTGAGGAAAGAACAACAGAACTTACAAATTCACTCCAATCAAAAGAGTTACTTTTAAAAGAAATACACCATAGGGTTAAAAACAATCTTGCATTAACAATAAATTTTATTAAATTACAGAAATTTAAAATTAATGATAAAAATATTGTAAATGCATTAACTAGTATTGAAAATAGAGTTTATACAATGGCCCTACTTCACACTAAACTTTATGAATCTACCAATCTTGATTCTATTAATTTTAATATTTATATTAATCAATTAATAAAAGATATTAAAACTACCTTTGAAGAAAATCTAGATGTTAGCATTATTATAGATGTTGAAGATATATTTTTGGACATAGATCAAGCTATGCCTTGTGGATTAATAATAAATGAATGTGTAGTCAATGCATTGAAATACGCATTTATTGATAATAATGGAATTCTAGAAATAAGATTCAAAAAATCAAATTCTGAGTATATTTTAGAGATAAAAGATAATGGAATAGGATTAAAAAAAGATTTCAAAATAGAAGAACTAACAAGTTTAGGACTTAGCTTAGTAAACTCAATTGCAAATACACAATTATATGGTAATTTAGAAATTAAAAAAGAAATAGGAACACATTTGATTATAAAGTTTCCATTAATATAAAATATTTCTTGATTAATATCATTGTCAAAAATTGTCATTTTGATATATTTTGTCCAAATAAAAAGGAATATATTATTATGGATAATTTAGTTAATAACATAGAAAGATTTCCTCAAGGTCACCCTGTAAGAGTTTACCTTGAAGAAAATATACTAATAAGAAAACTTTTTGAAGAGATTTTTAAAGTAGATGTAAATACAGATTTTCAACTATTTTTTAATCTTTTTAATCAAATAAGCCAAGTTGAAAAACATTTTTCAAGAAAAGAGAATCAACTTTTTCCATATCTTGAAAAATATGGTTGGACAAGTCCAAGCCAAGGAATGTGGGCTTTTCATGATCAAATTAGAACTGAAATAAAAGTTGTTAGAAAAAGAATTGAAGATAAAAATTTTGAAAATATTTTAAATGATTTAATTGTAGTCTTCAATAGCCTATCACAACTTATGTTGGTTGAAGAAAATAGACTTCTACCAAATGCAATGAATTTATTAAATGAAGACGATTGGAAAGAGATGTATGAAGGTGATTGTGAAATTGGTTGGATGTTTGCAAATGCACCTCAAAGATATCCTGAAAAAATAGAAGAAGAGTATATTCATCCAAGTTTAGATACAAAAAAAAGAAAATTATCTTTTTCACTAGAAGATAGAACTCATTTTGATGAGGGTTATTTAACAATGGAGCAAGTAAATTTTATATTTAAATTCTTACCTATTGATATAACTTATGTGGATGAAAATGATAAAGTCGTTTTCTATAATAGAGGAGATGAAAGAGTATTCCCAAGAAGTGCTGGAATTATTGGACGTGAAGTTAAATTCTGCCATCCTCCTAAAAGTGTAGATCAAGTTTTAAAAATACTAGAAGAGTTTAAAGCGGGACGACAAGATACAGCTGAGTTTTGGATTCAATTTAAAGGTAAATTTATTCATATTAGATATTTTGCAATTAGAGATGATGAAAAAAACTACAAAGGTGTTATTGAAATGTCTCAAGATGTTACAGAAATAAAAGCACTTGAAGGCGAAAAAAGACTTCTGGATTGGAATTAAAAAGGATAAATTATGACAAATGAAAAACTCATGGTACAGCTTTTTGGTTTTTCATCACCCACTTATTACAAGTGGTCAAAACATGAAAAAAGAAAGATTTTTGATTTAATAAATTATGCTTTTTCAAATAATGAACTTGCAGAGTTTTTAGAAACAGGTAAAATAAGAAAAATTGAAAATCTTGCGAATGAAAGTCAATTATTAGAACATGCAATAAAATTTTATAAAAAATGTAAGCATGTCACAAACTATAAAATTGCGAAAAATTTATTACTTTTATTAGAGAAAAATTACAAAGAAAATCAAAGTGTAAATATTGAAAAAATTGCTGAAGATATTTATTGCAGCAGTGATGAATTATTTGATATTGACAATGAAAACACTTCATTGAAACAGCAAGATGAAGTGCTTACTTCAATGAAATTTGTACTATTTAATTTAATTCAAAAACAGGAGTGTTCAGTATTAGAGTATATTTGCAAAAATAGAAATATTATAGAAAAGAAAAGTAATCTTCCAAGTAAAAGCCTATCAAATAAGTATTTAAATAAGATTTATCACTTATCTACTGTTTAGCTTCTTTTTCTTGCAGATTTGTTTTTCCACACTTAGGACAAGGATTTCCAGGATTTGAATAACATGAGTAACAAAATCTTGTATCACATCCTTCGCAAGTATATTTACAATGCTTACATACAAAAGTTCTAGGTCGAGCTACTTTACTCTTATCTTTATTCTTAAATAACCAATTAAACATATTTTTTTCTCTTCCTTTGAAATAAACTCAAAGGAAGTATATTTGATAAAAATTATATAAACAATGATGTATATCAAAAATTTAATATACATTCAAATTTCAATTAAGATAATTATTATCAATATTGTATTAAGATTCGATTTATGGAAAATAAAAAAAGTTTACTAATCATATTTACTCTAATTATCTCAGCTCATTTATTACTATTTGCAAACATAGTAGTTGAAGAAAAAATAGTAGTTGCACAAAATAAACCAGCAAGTACAATTTCAAAAATAAATCTAAAAAATGTAGTAATAAAAAAACCTGAACCAAAAGTAGAACCTGTTGTCGAGCCTATTGTTGAGAAAATCATAGAAAAACCTTTACCAGAAACTAAAAGTAAAAATATAGTAAAGCAAGAAAAGAAAAAAGAAGTAAAAAAAGATGAGAGAAAATTTTTTGAAAAAGTAGAAAAAACGGAAGAAGTAAAAGTTGAACAAAGAGCTGAAGCAATAGTTCAAGAAATAGCTTCAAAAGAAGTAATTAAACAAGAAAATACAATAGATCCAAGCCAAATAGAAGCTCTAGAAAACGAATACTTATCAAAACTAAGATATGTAATTGAAAAAAATAAGATTTATCCAAATGCTGCCAAAAGATTAAATCAAATGGGGAAAGTTCATGTTAGTTTTATTATTTCAAAAGATGGGGAAATTAAAGATATAAAAATCATAAAAGATTCTAATTATAAAAGATTAAATGAAGCAGCTTTGGAAATTCTTGGGAAAATTAATCGATTTGAGCCAATACCTGAAAAACTAAATAAAAATTCTTGGGAAATTACAGTTCCAATTATTTACGAAATAACAAGGAGTTAAGAATTATGGGAGTTGATTTAATCAATTATATTGATAGAGGTGGAATAATAGTATATATCCTTATTTTTTTAAATATTATTGGTTTTACTATTATGTTTTGGAAATTAGTTGTAATTGCATTGTCAAGTAATAAAAGAGAGTTTTTAATAAATGAGATAATCCTTTTTGCAAAAGAAAACTCAAGTGAATTTAAAAAAGATTCAATTGAAAATTTTATTAATAGAAAAATAAGAAAACTAGAGTTTGGATTAAATACAGTTAAAATAATCGCTTCAATTGCTCCACTACTTGGACTTTTAGGAACTGTAATTGGTGTTTTAGAATCATTTGATTCTATTACAAAAAGTGGATTAGGTGATCCTTCTATTTTTTCAAGTGGTATTTCAGTGGCTTTAATTACTACAATTGCTGGATTAATTGTAGCAATTCCTCACTACATTGGTTATAACTATATTGTTGGTATTTTAGATGATATTGAGCTAAAGATTCAAAAAGAGGTTCTTAAAAAAATATGAAAAAAAGAGAGATATTAACTCCTGATATTACACCACTTATTGATGTTGTTTTTATTCTTTTGATATTTTTTATAGTATCTTCTGTATTTAAAAAAGATGAGTTGGCTTTGGTTTTAAATCTTCCAACATCAAGTGCTCAAGAAATCGAACTTAAACAAAAAGAATTGATTATTGAATTAAATAATGAGAACTTAGCTCTTTACGGAAAAGAAATTACAAAAGAATCATTAGAAATTGAAATTTCAAAAATTGAAGAAAAAGAAAAAAATATAATCTTTAGAATTGACAAAGAAGTAAAATATGAAAAAATAATTGAAGTTTTAGAAATCTTACAAAAACATCAACTATTTAACATATCTTTAATAACTGATACTAAAAAATAGATAAATAAATTTATCTATTTTTTACAATGTTCTGCGTAATATTCACCAAATTTTTTATTTGTACCATCTTTATCTTCATGTGAAGAATATTTAGTTGTAATTGGATTACATTCATCTATCCAGCTATATAAATCATAAATTTTTACTGTTTTAAATCCCATTTGTCTAAAAGTTTGAGCTTCAATTACTGCTCTTGATGCTGAATTGCAAATTACAATTAAATTTTCTTTTACAAACTTATTATTATCATCAAGAACGATACTTTCTAATGCTTTCTCTGGAGATTCTCTTCCTACTCTTTGTGTTCCTTTTATAAAACCAGCTGACCATTCTTCAAGAGTTCTAACATCTACAACTGCCCATTTTTCATCTTTTAATGCAGCTTTTACTTCATCAGTACTTGCATATAAACCATTTTTTTTAGCATCAGCTTTTAATGACTTTGATAATGTACTATAGTCAATAAACTCACCAGCAAATAAAGTACTAGCTATTAGCCCCATAGACAAAACAATTTTTGAAAATTTCATAAAGTATCCTTTTGTTATTTTATATAAAAATTAGTTTATATAAAAAAAGATTAATACTCTATAAAATTATAATTATAATTTATATATTAAATATAAGTATATATTATACTTTTACTTTTACTTTCTCGAAAATTTCTTTTAATTCTTCTAAATTAAAATCAGTTTCACCCATCTTTGATTTACTTTCAATATCTTGTAAAATATTTACTGCATCATTTATTACTAAATTTGCACAAGAACCTTTTAAATAATGTGCAGTTTGTGATATTTTATTACTATCTCTTGAATTTATAGCTTCTTGTATATTATTAATATCACTATCTAAAGTTAGAAAGAAATTATCAAGTAACATATCAATAGTAATTTCATCTAATCCTAATTGATTAATTGCATCATTTTTATTAAAGGTAATAACTATTTCTTCCTTTACTATTTTAAATTCTTCACTAGTAGCATTTGTTTCATTTATATGCATTTTAGGATCCCTTGTATTATCATTTAAAGTTAAATAAATAGTAAATATTTCTTTTAATTTATTCATATTAATTGGTTTTGTTAAATAGGCATTCATTCCTAGATCTAAAAATTTCTCTTTATCACCTTTTATTACATTTGCAGTTAATGCAACTATTGGAATATTTACTAAGCTATTGTTTTTTTCATATTCTCTTATTTGATTGAAGGCATTTACACCATCAACAATAGGCATATTAATATCCATTAAAATTAAATTATAAATATCATTTTTATATTCATTTATAGCTTCTTGACCATTTGAAACTATTTTATAATCTAAATTTAAATTTTCAAGAATATATTTTATTAATTCTTGATTCAAAGTATTATCTTCAGCAACTAGAATCTTTCCAGAATATGAATTATTAAAAATTATTTCTTCTTTTTTTTCTTCAATATTATTTGCATTATCAGCACATTTTTCTAATTCTAAGTCAAACCAAAAAGAACTTCCAAAATCAATTTGACTTGAAACTTCAATTTTTGAGCCTAAAAGTTTAATTATATGACTACTAATACTTAATCCTAAACCCGTTCCTTCATATTGTCTATTTGATTCATTATCAACTTGAATAAAAGGCTCAAAGATATTTAACAACTTATTTGATGGTATCCCAATACCATTATCTTTTACTAAAAATCTTAATTTTATAAAATTATCTTTTTCTTGAATAAATGATATTTTAAAATCAATTTTACCATTTTCTTTAGTAAATTTAATTGCATTATTCAGAAGATTCGATAAAACTTGCCTAATTCTAATTCCATCACTTAAAACACAATTTGGAATATCTTTATTAACATTAAAATTAATATCAATATTCTTTTCATTTGCTTTAGTAGAAAAAAGCTCATATACATTTCTAGAAATTTCATGGATATTTGTTTGCCTAATATTAATATCAAAATTTCCACTTTCTATTTTTGAAATATCTAAAATATCATTAATAATTGCCAATAAAGATTTTGCACTATCTTCAATTATTGAAGAGTATTTTTTAGAAGATTCATCAATATTAGAATTATTTGTTAAAAGTTCTGAAAAACCTATAATTGAATTAAGAGGAGTTCTAATTTCATGACTCATATTTGCTAAGAATGTTGATTTTACTTTATCAGAATTTTGAGCTTTTAAAAGAGCCTCTTTTAAAGATTCTGTTCGATTTTCCACTTCTTTTTCTAGTGTTTCATTTATTTGTAATAACTCTTTAGTTTTTTCATCAACCTTATCTTCAAGATGTTCATTTAACTCTTTTTGAGTAGAAATAAGAGTGCTAATCTCTTTTGCCATATCATTAAATGAACTTTCAAGTTCACCTATTTCATCTTTTGAAGAAACTTCAATTCTATAATCTAACTCATTATTAGTAAATTTCTTCGTACCAATTAGAAGGTTATTTATTTTTGATATTATATAATCTGACATCCAAATAGCTATAAATATAATTATTAAAACTAGTGTTAATGTAATAATAGTTAATTCATTAATCAACATATTTATAAAACTTTCAATTTCAATTTGATTTGCATTTACTATTGCTTGCATACTATTAGTTTGACTTCCTAATATTAATAAAACATCTTCTTTTGTTTTATTTGCAGCTGAGTGGAAATCATCAACACTAGCACCTATTGATACAAATCCAAATCCACGTTTTGTATTACCATATTTACCAGTGTAGTATGGAATTGTAGCTGCCGTTGTTAATTTCCAAACGTTACTCCAATTTATAATAAAAGAACCATATCCACCATTTTGTGTCAATTGCATCCAACCTTCACATTGTGGTGCAAAGTTCAAATATCTACAATCTAAACCAACATTTCCATTTTCTTTTAGTTGTCTTAAATTTGGTTTTTTACTAAGACTTTGTTCTTCAAATATTGGATAATCTTTTAGAAATTCATTTATATCTTTATTTGAAGCATAAAATTTTTCTGCTAAATCAGCACTAAGCCAAGGCATTGCTTTTTGCCCTGTATTTTTGTCATATCCAACAATTGAATAATCCCTTGGATGTGAAATATTTTTTCCCTCATAATCCCACATAAAAGCATAATTACCCAGTCTTGCATCTGAAATATTTTGCTTTACACTATTTCCTGTAGGATTTGAAGTATCTGTAAATTCTCTTATGTGTCTATGATCTAAAGCCATTGAAACATATCCAGTTTTTATTCCATCTTTATATACAGGAGTTATAAATCTAATTATTCCTTCAAATCTTTCTCCTAATGGATTCTCAATTCCTGCATATCCATATTTTTGTGGTTCAAACTCAATACCTGCTTTTTTTGCCTTATCTTTTGTAAAAGTACCTAATATTTTTGAACCTACATATTCACCAATTACATCAGAAACATATATTTCATTTTGCTTCAAATTAGCTATTTCATCAAAATAAGTTTCAGAATTTACATAAGTATTTTTTTTATCAGATAAATCTAATTTATTTGAATTAATAGAAGATACTTTATATATCTCTTTTCCATCTAAATCAAAATAACTAAGTTCTTTGTAAATAGGAATAGATTTTACATTGTACTGCATTGGATCAATATAGTTAAACTCTTTTTCATTATCTTTTAAATTAGCTTTTGTATTAGCTCTTTGCTCTTTCATTACTTGTTCATCAGTTTTATATTCGTCACTACTATTATCATAATAATAGATACCATGAGTAGTAATATTTTTATTTTTTGTATTATAAAAATCTTCTAGTGTTTGTTGATTTATTTCAAGTTTTGATAAAAAAAGTAAATCATTATCTCTTTCATATAAAAAATCAGCAACTTTATTTGCAATTTCATATGAAGTTTTTTCTAAATTTTCTTGTGATTTCTTATCCAAATTTCTTATACTATCTTCAATAGATAAATTTGCAGTGTTTTGAATAATATTTTTACTTTGATCAAATAATAATTTTGTACTATTATTTAAATACAAATCTAATTTCATTACCCCATTATAAGCTATGTAAGATATCGCTAAAAGAGGGATAACCTTTATAATAATAAAAAGAAATATTAGCTTTACTTTTATCCTAAAATTTTTCATTTTTCTTCCTCTTTTCTATAAATCACATGAATATGAAATTATTTTATTTAGTTTTCTTATTAATTCATCTTTATTTTCTATTAATTGATTTTGCATATTCTGTAAAATTTCAACAGCCTCATCTAAACCAACAATTAAGCAAGAGTTTTTTATATAATAAAGTTTTTGAGCTATTTCATCTTTATTATTGTTTATTATAAAATATTCTAATTGTTTTAGATCTTCCATTATTTCTTTTTTAAATAATGAATAAAGTTTTTGAACTACTTCATAGGGTAATTCAAGTTTTTTCGAAATATTAATTAGATCTATTTTACTTGGAACAACCTGTATAGAAGAGTCATTTAGTAAATATTTTTCCAAAATATTTACTAAAATATCAAATTCAATAGGCTTTGATAAATAGTCATCCATTCCTTGTGATAAATATTTTTCCTTATCCCCTGCTATAGAATTTGCAGTTAATGCAATAATTGGAATATTATAATTTAAATATTTTTCAAAATTTCTAATCTCTTTTGTTGCACTTAATCCATCCATTATTGGCATATTAATATCCATTAATATTAAATCATACTTTTCTCTTTTATACTCAAAAAAGGCTTCTTCCCCATTTGAGACAATAGTGGATTCTAATCCTAATTTATTCAATAATATTTGTATTAATTTTTGATTATTTAGATTATCTTCTGCAATTAATATTTTCCCTTTGAATGTAACATTAGCTGTTGAAACTTTTTTAATTACAATACTATTTAATTTTAAATTTTCTGAAATTATATTAAATAATTTAGAACCATAAATAGGTAAATTTAGATAGTGATTTATATAATTTTTTGAACTGCATTCATTAATATTATTCTCATCTCCTATAAAAATAATAAATGATTTCTGATTATTTTGTTTAAATTCTTTCAAAATAAATTCTAAATTTCCATTACCACAACAAAATAAGATATCACCTTTTTTATCACTTTTATCATAATCAAAAACTTGTCCTAATTTATTGATATGATTTTCAACATTTTCTTTTAATATATTATTATTACCTTCACTACAATATAATAAAAATTTAAAATTATTATCTAAAGTTTTTTTGTCATTTTTAAATTTATCTATTTCAAAATCAAGATTAAAACTAAACTCACTTCCTTCATTGATATTTGAAATTAATTCAATTTTAGAGTTCATTAATTTTATAATATCTGAACAAATTGATAGTCCTAGTCCTGTTCCACCAAACTTTCTACTAATACCATCATCAGCTTGGGAAAAAGGATTAAAAATTATTCTTTGTTGTTCTTGGCTCATTCCTATTCCATTATCTTTTATAGAAAATCTAATTTTTGCTTTATTTTCAATTCTTTCTATAAACTTTACAGTAAAAATAATTTCTCCATATTCAGGAGTAAATTTAATTGCGTTACTTAAAAGGTTTGATAAGATTTGTTGTAATCTAATTGAATCTGATACTAATGAGTAAGGTAAAATAGAATCAGGACTATATATAAATCGGATTCTTTTTTCTTTTGATGCTACAGAAAAAAGCTCCACAATATTTTCAAGAAAAGATTCAAAAAGAAAAGATTCATTAAAAAGATCTAATTTTCCACTTTCAATTTTTGAAATATCTAAAACATCATTTATAATTCCTAAAAGAGATTTTGCACTTCTTGATATTATTTTTGCATTTTCTTTATGTTCGATATCAATATTTGATTCTGATAATATATTAGAAAATCCCATTATTGCATTTAAAGGAGTTCTTATTTCATGACTCATATTTGCTAAAAATATTGATTTCGCTTTTTGTGCAATTTCAGCTTTTTGTCTAGCATTTTCAAGTTCTGTAATATCTATTAAAGTACATAAATAGTGTGGTTTACTACTTAATATTGTTTTTGTACAACGTATTGAAAATATTTGGTTATTTCCATCTTTATCTATTCTTGAAATTTTATATAATGTTTCTGATTTTTCTACAAACTGTTGAAACCATAAAGATTCATCTAAAGCTGAATTAGAATATTCATTATTTATATCAAATAATTTAGAGAAATTATCAATTTTTCTCTTGTACTCATCTAAATTTAGAAAATTAAAAGTCTCAAAAAATCTTTTATTTGCATCAACAATTCCATTTTTTTCATCAACAATAACTACTATATTTTCTTGATTATTAAAAACTGTACTAATTCTTTCTCTTTGGGATTTTAATTCTTCTTGATAAACTATTTGTTGAGTAACATCAACACTTAGAGAAATTACTTCATTTATATTTTTATTTCTATCTAAAAGTGGAACAAATGTCATATTCAAATAATAAATCTCACCGCTTTTTTTCATATTTGAAACTATTGCATTCCATGTTTTCTTACTCTTGATGGTAAGTAGCATATTTTCAAATATGCTATTATCATTAATCTCATCTTTTACAATATTGTGGGATTTACCAATAAGTTCTTCTTTTGCATATTCACTGATTTTACAAAAATTTTCATTTACATATCTAATAATTCCATCTAAATCTATTGTACTTACAATTAATGATTCATCGATGGCATTTTTGTATTGATGAAGAAGATTTATAACATCTTGATTTTCTTGGGTTCTTGATTCAAGTAAAGATGATCTTTCTTTTAAAAGTGTATTTAATTCTTCCGTATTTACTGTAATTGTATGTTCTAAAAACTTTCTATCATTATCATTATCATCATATGTTGAAGAGATATCTTTTAATAGATTTATTATTGTTTCATCTAAAGTTGGAAAGTGGAAATCTTTACCTAGATTTCGTTTTAATTGTCTTTGTAATAAACGATGCATTGCTTATGACTCATAAATAGTTGTTAAAGTAATCGTCTGATTATGTAATTGACAATTTAATAAGTCATCTTGAAATGGAGCTATTTCACCATACGAATAAAAACCTGTCAAATGAACACTATCTCCTAATACTTCTTGTATTATTTCAAGCTCATCATCTATTAATTGATTCATTACTATTTTTCTTCCAACGCAGCTTACTATTAATCCAAGAGCTGTTTTGTCATTTATTTTATTAATTACCTCAGCTGCTTTTCCAGCTCCATTTATTAACTCATCAATATCAGGTTTCATAAGTCTTGCTATATAACCCTCAGGGACATCTCCTGCAAAAGTAATACTCTTTTCTTCTTCATTTATACCTAATAGTGTTCTTATTACTTCATGAGAATGCTCATTTTCTTTTATGTTCAAAGGAAATCTAAGACCACTATTTGGAAGATTTGATGAATGTTCTCCTAGGTATTTTTTATATAGATTTAAAGCTGGTTGATTGTCAATTTCAAAAAGTACGTTTCCCTTTGATTTTGTAATAATTCTTTGGGCACCAAATTCACTCCAACCTGCAAAACAACCACTTTGAATATTTAAAGAATCTCCATAAAAACCAACTGCAACAATAGTTCTTTTAGAAGGAAAATTATTTGCTATGACAAAAGTTTCTAGAAATCTTGCACCATCTCCTGCCATTCCTCCAGTTATAGGAGTAAACTTATTTATTTTATTTATACCATTAACTAATTTTGAACCATTAATCAATAATCCATCACTAATTAAAAAGATATGTTTTAAATTATCTTTAGGAAGATTATTTATTAAATCCTCTGAAAGTTTTTCAATATTATCATTATCAGAAAAATTAATAGTAGAAAGCTCAATCCAAGCACTATCAAAACAAACAGCAGTTGCAACTACTGGATATTTACTAACTTGTGAATTCATAATATTACCAGATGAAGAACAACCTACAATTTTAGCATTTGAGTATCGAGTTAGCATTTCAGAATATATTTTTTCATCTTTAATAATATCTGTATCACCAAATAAAAAAACTATATTTACTTTTGAATAATCATCACTTTGCAATTCACTATTTACTAAAGACCAATTTTCATTATTGTAAGTTAAATTTTCTAATTTCATTTTACTTCTCCTGCAAATCTTTTTTAATTTTTTCAAATAGATTATTTAATTTTTCTAAACTAAAATTATATTCTAAATTTTTAGCACGACTTTCAATATCATCTAATATTTCAGTACACTTATCCATTCCAAGATTCGAACAAGCTCCTTTTATATAGTGTGCTATTTTTGATATCTCATCACAATTTTTAGAATTAATTGCATTTTGTAATTTTTTTATATCACCATCTAATGTAAGAAAAAAATTATCCAAAAGCATATCTATTGTTAAATCATCCAAAAATAGACGCTCTTTAATAATATTCTTATTAAACTTCTCATCTAAGTCATCACTTTTAGTTCCAAGTTCATTTTCTGCAATAATTATCTTATTTTTATCCATTTGTAAATATTTTTTTAATACATTTGTTAAACTATTAAAATCAATTGGTTTTGATAAATAATCATCCATTCCTTGTGATAAATATTTCTCTTTATCTCCTGCTATTGAATTTGCAGTTAGGGCAATAATAGGAATTTTATAATAATCATTTTGTATTTCTCTTATGAGTTTTGTAGCATTTAAACCGTCAACAATTGGCATATTAATATCCATTAATATTAAATTAAACTGCTTTGTTTTATACATGTCAATAGCTTCTTGACCATTTGAAACAATAGTACTTTGTAAACCTAATTTAGAAAGTAATATCTCAATTAGTTTTTGATTATTTAAATTATCTTCAGCTACTAAAATATTTCCTTGTAAATCTTGAATTTTTGAAGATTTATCTAAAATACTTCTATTAATATTTGAGTTATCCGCAATTATATTATAAATTTTAGAGCCATAAATAGGTAAATCTATATAATAATCTATGTATGTTAAAACAGTTTTATCTAGATTTCTTTTTTCCCCCACATAAACTATCTTTGAATTTATATTGTATTCTTTGAACTCTAATAGTTTAATCAATAAATTATTAATATCAAAACAGAACAATATATCTATTTTTTGTGTTAAAGCCTCAGGAATATCATATACAGTACCTATTTTTTCTAAATAGTTTTTTACTATAGCTTTAATATTATCTTCATCATCTAAGCAATCGCAAATAGCAAATGAGATATCACTTCTTTTTATTTTCTCTTCACTTAGTGTTCCAATTCTAAAATCAACAGCAAATGAAAATTCACTTCCTTTATTTATCTCTGATTTTATTTTTATTTTAGAGTTTAATAAACTTACTATATCCCAACAAATAGCCAATCCCAAACCTGTTCCACCAAACTTTCTGCTAATTCCAGAATCTGCTTGTGCAAATGGCTTAAAAATTATCTCTTCTTGATCTTTACTAATTCCTATTCCTGTATCTTTAATTAAAAATAAGATTTTCACATTTTCATTATTCTTTTCTAAAACTTTTACTTCAAAATATACTCTTCCATTTTCAGGTGTAAATTTAATAGCATTACTTAAAAAATTTGATAAAACCTGTTGAAGTCTAAAAGAATCACTAATAATTAACTCTGGTAAAGTAGGATCAACTTTATATATAAATTTGATATCTTTATCTTTTATATTTACAGAAAAAAGCTCAACAATATGTTCTGTTAAATCAAATAATGAAAACTCTGTTTCTTCTAACTCAAACTTTCCATTCTCCATTTTTGATATATCTAAAACATCATTAATGATATTTAATAAAGATTTTGCACTTCTTGATATGATTTTTGCATTCTCTTTTTCTTCAATATTTATATTAGATTCACATAAAATATCTGAAAATCCTATTATTGCATTTAATGGTGTTCTTATTTCATGACTCATATTTGCCAAAAATGTTGATTTTGCTTTTTGTGCAATTTCAGCTTTTTCTTTTGCATCAACTAATTCTGTAATATCATATCTCAAAGATAAATATTCAATAATATCTCCATTATCATCTAAAATAGGAACAATAGTACTTGCAACATAATATGCTTGTCCATTTTTATTTCTATTTTTTAATATTCCTTTAAATATTTTTTTGGCTTTTATAGTTTGCCATAACTCTTGGAAAAACTCTTTTGGCATATCAGGATGTCGTACAATATTATGAGGTTTAGAAAGTAATTCCTCTCTTTTATATCCTGAAATCTCACAAAAAGTATCATTCACATAAATAATATTACCTTTTAAATCAGATTTTGAAACAATTGCACTTGAATCAACTGCTTTTTTATATTCAAGAAGTAAAAGATTACTGCTATTTAAATCTTTGGTTCTTTTTAAAACCTCATTTTCTAATAATGCAGTTTGAGATTTAATTTCTTTTTCTCTTCTTAAGAATAAAATTGTATAGTGAAGTATAAATGAAGTAATTACCAAAATCATAAAAGCTATACTCAATTTTATTTGAATAGGATTTAATAAAAACTGTTCTTCAAGAGGCATGATAACTTCAAAAGCACCTCTCACTTCTCCTATTTTCCAATCATTCTTTGGAGTATCTATTCTATTATTATGACAATTAAGGCATTCTTGAGAAGTTAAAACATCAGATACGGTAACTCTTAATACTTTTTTATTATCAATAAAATCCTCTTTAACAAATGTTTCAGAAGGATTCTTTCTTAAATACGACAAAGATTCTTTTTGATGTCCATCTAAAATTCTTTTTTGTCTATTCGGAAAAGGATAATCACTAAAAAAATTTACGGTAATTCCTCTTTCATTATTTAATCTTTCACTTAAATTATAAATTACAGTAGCAGGAAGAGGAATAGTATTTGAAGCAATTTCATGGTTATAATCAATTGCAATATCTGTTTTTGATTTTAATTTTTTTACAATTGCTTCATTATAGTAAGTTCTAAATATTTTTAAGTGATCAATTAAAGTCAATGATTCTAAAACAACCTTATCTTTTTGATTTTGTAAAGATAAAGTTGGTAAATAAAATATTACAAGCAGAGATAAAATAACAGAAGATACTGCTACTGGACCAATTATTGGATTTGTAATGGTTTTATAAATAAATTTAAACATAAAATTTAAGCTTCTTTAAATTTATTATGAATGTTAATTACCTCATTCCTATTTTCTATAAATAAATCAACAAGATTTGGATCAAAATGAAGTGATTTTTCTCTAATTAAAAAATCAAAAGCATCCTCTAAAGACCAAGCATTTTTATAAGGTCTTGAAGAAGTAAGGGCATCAAATACATCTGCAACCGCAGTGATTCTGCCAAAAATTGGAATATTTTCACCTTTTAATCCATTTGGATAACCTGTTCCATCATATTTTTCATGATGATTATATGCTATTACTCCACCTGCTTTTAAATATTTACTTTTAGAACCTTTCAAAATTTCATAACCTATTTTGGCATGATTTTTCATTATTGAAAATTCATCATCATCCAATTTTCCAGGCTTTAAAAGTATATTATCAGGTATTCCAATTTTCCCTAAATCATGAAAAGGAGAAGCATAAAAAATTATATCTTGTAAACTTTCATCTAAGCCATATGCACGTGCAAGTAGCTTACAATAGTGAGCAACTCTTTGGGTATGTGCGTTTGTTTCAGGGTCTTTGTATTCTGCACTTTTACCCAACATTTGTAAAGTTTCATACTCTGATTCTTTTAACCTAAAAGTTGCAGCTTCAACCTCATTTTGTAGTAATAACGCTTTGTCTTGTAATAAAAGTTGAGATTTTCTAAGTTTTAACATATTTATAATTCTTGCTTTAAAAGCAGGCGCATTAATTGGTTTACTTAAAAAATCATTAGCTCCATACTCTAAGGCTTTTATTTGGAGATTCATATCATCACCAACAGCTGTTAACATTATAATAGGAGTATTTTGATTTTTCTCTCTAAATACTTGAATAAACTCTAAACCATTTATTTCAGGCATCATATAATCAACGATAACTAAATCATAATCTTTTTGAAAGGAAGCTTCTAAAGCCTCTTTTGGATTTAAAAAACTCTCAATTTCTAAATTAAGAATTTTTGCATAACTTTCAATAATTAAAAGATTCGTTTTATTATCATCAATAGAAATAATTTTCATATTCTCAAGATTCATAACTTACTCCTAAATAAACATTAATTATCTAATCTACAATATAATACTTCATCAACAACTGCTCTTGCAATTTGATTAGTTTCCACAACCACATGCTCTAAATGTAAACCTTGTAAAGCTTCTTTATCAGCTTCACTTGTAACCGTTACAATAGTTTTACTATTATGTGTTAAATCACCAACTGCTTCACAAATTAGATGTAATACTTCTGGATTATTAACAGCAACAATAACTGCTGATGCTTTTGTAATATTTACAGAATTTAAAATATGTCTTTGTGCTGCATTTCCAAATACAATTGGTTCATTTCGCTCTTTACCTAGTTGATAAAATTTAACATTGTGCTCTAAAATTACATATTTTTGTCCAAAAGTTTTTAATTCTTTTACAATAGCTTGTCCAAATCTTCCATATCCTAATACTACAACATGATTTTCTGTATCTTCAGAAACATTATGAGTATTTGTTATCATCATCACATCTTCAGGTATTAATTTAGCTGCTGCTTTTGATAGATTTTTTAAAATTATTGGAGTTAAAATCATTGAAATAACAATTGTTACAATAAGAATTTGAGAATGTGTAGGATCAACTAAGTTTTTACTTCTAGCTAATTCTAAAATTGCCAAAGAAAATTCTCCAATTTGGATCAAAGATAATGCAGTTTTAAAAGCTACTCTTTTATTATCTTCATATCTAACTAATCCATATATAACAGCAAATTTTATACCCATAACTACTGGTAATAGTAAAATAATCACAAAGAAATAATCATAAATTATTTTAAAACTTATTTGCATTCCAACCGTAATAAAAAATACACCTAATAAAATATTTCTAAAAGGTATAAGGTCAGCTTCAACTTGATGCTTAAACTTTGTTTCAGCTATCATCATACCTGCAATAAATGCTCCAAGAGAGTATGAAAACCCAAAATAATATGCTAAATATGCAGAACCCATAGCAAGAAGTAAAACAGAAGCAACAAAAAGCTCATCTGATTTAGTTTGTGAAACATATTTTAAAAAAGGTTCTAATAAATATTTACCGCTAAAATATAATAACCCAAGTAAAACTGCAGCTGCAAAAACTGTTTTACCAATTGTTAAAGTTAAATTTCCTTCTTCTGTCATAGAAAAAAATGAAATCATTAATAAAATAGGAATAACAGCAATATCTTGCATAATTAAAATACCAAGAACTCTACGTCCATAAGGTTTATTTATTTCTTTTGTTTCATTAAATGTTTTTAATACAATTGCGGTTGAAGATAGGGCAAGGGCTGTTCCTATAATCATAGCTGTTTGTGTTTCTAAGCCAATTACAAATTTTGCAATTAAAAAAACAAACATTGTCGTAATAATAATTTGTAAACTTCCTGTTAAAAAAACTTCTCTTTTCATTTTTTTTAAATGAGCTATAGAAAATTCTAAACCTATTGTAAACATTAAAAAAACAACTCCAAACTCAGCTATTTCTCTTAATTCATGGTTATTAACCGCAGTATGAAGATTAAAAGTATAAGCTATAATTGTACCTGTTAATATATATCCAATGATTGTAGGTAAGTGTACTTTTTTTAAAATTAAATTTAAAATTAATGCAATAAGTGTAGTAGATACAATAATTCCTAACATTTATTTAACTCCTTCATAATTTTATTTATAATGCATTTGTTTATAGCCTTCAAGCCTTTTTTTATAGGCTGAATTTAACATTGCATTATTTGAGTCTAGAAAATCAATTGCTAAGCATTCTTGATTACCACGCCCTATTCTTCCTAAATATTGAACTAATCTTCCATAATAAGAAATGGGAGTAACGAACATAATTGTATTTAAGTGTGGAAAATCTATACCTTCACCAAAATATGAAGTAGTAGCAATTATCAAAGACTTATTTTTTACTAAATTCATATTCTCCACTTGCTCTTTTTTATTTAAGCTTCCATGAACACAAATATAATCAAGGTTTTCTTTTTCTAATAAATTTTCTAGAATATTTATATGCTCTATTCTATCAGTTAAAACTAAAATTTTTCTTTCAATATTAGTTTTTATTGCATCAATTATTAAATTATTTCTATTTTCATCAAGACAGAGTTCATTTATGATTGTAGCATAATTATCAGCATTAGTTTGAAACTGTGTTCTAATTATTTGTAGTTTATTTGTATGTGTTCTTTTCTTTTTATATTCATAAGAAATTTCACCCAATTGTTGATATAAAATTGGTTGTAATTCATCTTTCCTATTTGGTGTTGCACTTAAACCCAAAAGATATTTACCTTTAAAATTCTTAATAATTTGTTCAAAGGTAATTGCTGGGATATGATGACACTCATCAACTATTACAAAAGAATAGTTATTTATTATATCAGGATCATTTTTTAAACTTTGCATTGTTGCCACATCAATACTTCCATTTAATTTATTATGACCCTTACCTAAATAACCAATATCTTTTTTTTCATAGCCAAAGTAATCAACAAATCTTTCAATCCATTGATTTAAAAGCATATTTTTATTTACTACAATGATAGTTGAACAAGCTCTTATTTCAAATATTTTTGCCCCTAAAAGTGTTTTTCCAAAACCAGGTGGAGCAACACAAATAGATAAGTCTGTTTTTTTTATCTCTTTTATAGCATCATTTTGTTCAGGTCTTAAATTAAAAGTTACTTTTTTTGTTTCAATTTTTTTGTAAAATCTATTATCTGTAAAAGAAAAATTTACAGCATTAATATTGAAAAAATCAACTATTTGTTCTTTTAAACCACGAGGTAAAATTAAATATTTTTCATTCTCTTCAAAAGATTTTATATATTTGGGTGTATTATATAAAGGCTTTCGTAAACTCAATAAAGTTTTAATTTGAGGATTCTCAAAAGTTGCAAAAGATTTGAGTTTATTTATTAATGATTTTGATAAATTTAATGTTGGGATATAAATAGAATCAAATAAAACAATTTCTATTTTATTAAGAGGAAAAACTATTTTTTTATACTCTTTTTCTTGATTTAAAGAATTTGGACTTTCTCCAAAACTACAAACTAATTGTGATGAAATCTTTTGAACATTATTTAAAATTTGCCATTGATCTTCATATATTTTATTTGTATTAACATCAATAAATACTGTTTTATTTTTATCTCTAAATTTTAAATTTAGTGGAAGTTCAAGTGAAATTCCTAAGCTTTCTCTTGTTGCAAACTCTTTATTTGGATAAATTTTTGCTGAAACGTTTGCTTTTCTTAAAATATAAGAAGCAAAATTAAAAACAATTTTAGAAGAAATTTCTTCTTCTAAAAAAATCCATACAAATAAAGAGTTATGAGAATTTAATTCATAGTATGCTTTTATATTTAGTGAATTTAATACTATTTGTAATTTAAATTTATCTTCGTCTAAAATTTCAAATACCACAAATTTTGACATGTTTTTTTGATTTATACAATAAGTAGCTAAAAAAGAGATACCTCTTAAATGTTCTTCAATCTCTTTATTTGTAAAAGGTAAATAATCTTCACCTTTAAAAGTAGCAGTAACGGGATAAAAACCTTGTTTAGAACCATCTTGACTAATCCATTTTTTAGCAAAAATATCAAATCTTCCTATAAATAATGATTTAAAAAGTTCTATTTTATCATTTTTTGAAAATTTTCTTTTTACAAAAAAAGACTCTTTTTCTGCTTTTATCTGAAGTTTTAGAAGCTCTATTTCTTCTTCTATTTTATTTCTTTGAATATAAAGATTTTCTAATTGTTGTTCAAGATTTGTCATTATAACCAATCAAAGTTAAAAATTTTTCAACAACTAAAAATGAGCCAAAAACTAAGTATTCTTCATTTTCATCTATTTTTATTGTATCATCACTTAGTAAACTCAATTGCTTTATAACTTTTTTTAAACTATTCTTTTCAACTATTCTTTTATCTTCTAAAGGAATTATTATTATCTTTTTAATAATTGGCTTTAATATTTTTAAAACTTCTTCATAATCTTTATCTTTGTATGAATTATAAATAAGTGTAATTTTTTTATTTTCAAACTCTTTTACGATAACTTGTGCAGCAAGTGGATTATGTCCCACATCTATAGTTATATTTGAAGTTAATTTTTGATATCTTCCAAAAAGTTTTACATCATCAAATAAGTTTAGGTCAATATCAATTTTTAATTCATTTAAACAAGCAATTACTAAATGTAAATTTCTTTTCAAGTATGATGCAAACTTATCATTTAACTTATATTTATCAAACTCTTTTAGTTCAATTATTTCAATACTTCTATTTCTTTGTTCTAATATTTGTTTTTTTACTTCTTGGGCTGTTTTACTAACATCATCAAAAACTTGATAACCTATAAGCATCTTATTATCAACTGAACGCATCTTTGTAGCTGCAATTTCACTTACAGTATTTCCAAGAAAACTTTGATGATCAAGACCAATTGTAGTAATTAAAGATAGATTATTTTCAACAACATTAGTTGCATCAAACTCACCACCAAGACCTGCTTCTAAAACTAAATAATCAAAATCTTTTGATAAATAAAAAGCTAATAATGTTGTATATTCAAAATAAGTTAATTTATTTAGCAATTCTATTGGAAGTAACTCTTGTAAAAACTTATGTGCTATTTGTAAATTTTCATCACTTACATCACTTCCATTTATCCAAATTCTTTCATTGAATTTCATAATATGAGGAGAGCTATAATGTAAAACTTTATAATCTTTTTTATGTAAATAGTGAGCTAGAAATCTTCCAGTACTTCCTTTTCCATTTGTCCCAACAATATGAATAACAAAAGGAAGAAATATTTTTTGTGATAATAAATCCCAAGAAGATTTTACAATTGTAAAATCTATCTTGTCGTAGTAGAGAGTTTTATGTTCTAAAAACTCTTCTAAAGTAGCTTTTTTTAAATCAACTTGCATATTTATTTAAATGAAGATACTGCAATTTTCGATAAAACTTCGTCAAAAGCATTTTTTGCTGATTGTGTAATAGCATCATATCTTTTTGTTTCAGTAATAGTTGTTCCATCATCAATAGAGAAATCATACTCACCATCAACTGTAAAAGATTTTCTTATTCCATTATCTTTTCTAAAATATTTAACTCCTAGAACAACAACTACATTATATAATTTATTATAACCATCAGTTGTATATGATAAGGTTTGAAAGCTTATCGAATTTATAGAAATATCCATTACAACATCTGCATTTTCTTCACTATTAACTAAATTAGAACCTAATTTTTGAATTAATAATTTATTCATCTCATCTTTTACAATAACGGAGTTTTTTGGATCAGTTAAACTAATCATTGTTCTTACATAAACATTACCTTCCATCTCTTTTTTCGCATAATAACTTGATGGCTTATATCCACAAGATACTAAAGAAAAAGATATGACAAAAGTAAAAACTACAAATAGCATTTTTTTTAAAATATGCATATTTTGATTATCCTTTTATTACAAAGTTCACAAGTTTATTTGGAACTACAATTTCTTTTACAAGCTCACTAGTACCCAACCATTTAGCAGCTGCAACTTTTGCAAGAGCTAAAATTTCTTCTTTAGAAGTATCAGGAGCCACTTCGATTTCACATCTTTTTTTACCATTTACAGTTACAGCTAAGATAATTGAATCAAGTGTAAATACCTCTTCTTTTATTTCTAACTTTTTATCAAAATTTGAAAGCTTGAATAATTGATTTGATAATTCCCAACAAGCATGAGGAATAATAGGTTCTAAAATATTTGTTAATACATAATAACCTTCAGACCAAACAGCCTCATTTTTTTGTGCTTGTAATGCATTTAAAGCTTCCATACAAGAAGCAATTAAAGTATTAAAAGTGTAAGTTTTTGTAAATACTTCATTTGATTTTACAAGAGCTTCATAAACTTTCTTTCTAGCTTCTTTTTCCTCTTTATTTAAAGAAGAGTGATTAATTGATGTAAAAGTATCTAAACCATTAGAAGTTACATTAGCAGCTCTTTCATAGAATTTTTTAATAAATCTATATGCTCCATCAACTGCACTATCATTCCACTCTAATTCTTTTGTTGGAGGTGCAGCAAACATCATAAATAATCTTGCAGTATCTGCTCCATATTTTTCAACAATTAAATCAGGATCAACAACATTTCCTTTTGATTTTGACATCTTAGCACCATCTTTTAAAACCATACCTTGAGTAAGTAGTTTTTTAAAGGGTTCTCTTGAATTTGTATAACCTAAATCATTTAATACTTTTGTAAAGAATCTTGCATATAAAAGGTGTAAAATTGCATGTTCAATTCCACCAATATATTGATCAACATTCATCCAATAATCACTATCAGATTTTGAAATACCAACTTCATTCCAAGATTTTGGATTTGTTGCATATCTTAAGAAATACCAAGAAGATTGAACAAAAGTATCTAAAGTATCTGTTTCTCTAATGGCTTCTTTTCCACAAGATGGACAAGCACAGTGTTTCCAAGTTGGATGTAAATCTAAAGGATTCCCTTCACCTGTGATTTCAACATCTTCAGGTAATGCAATTGGTAAATTTTCAATTTTTTCTGCAACTAATCCACAATCATCACAATGAACAAAAGGAATTGGAGCTCCCCAATATCTTTGTCTTGAAACTCCCCAATCTCTTAGTTTAAAGTTGATTTGTTTAGTTCCAAGTGAATTTTGTTCAAAATGATAAATAATTGCTTTTTTAGCTTTAGTATTTGGAAGTCCTGTAAAACTTTCACTATCTATTAATTTACCTTCAGCTGTATATGCTTCACTTTGATTTTCAATAATTCCAGCCTCACCAATAATTACTTGTTTGATTGGTAAATCATATTTTTTTGCGAATTCAAAATCTCTTTGATCATGAGCAGGAACTGCCATAACAGCACCACCACCATAAGATCCAAGAACAAAGTTTGCTACCCAAACAGGAATTTTTTCACCAGTTAATGGATGCATAACATCAATTTCAAGAGAGATACCTTCCTTATCTTGTGTTGCTCTATCTCGCTCACTTACTTTCTGCATATCTTTTATAGCTTTTATCTTTTTTTCTGGTAAAAGATTATTATCAACTATATATTTTACAATTGGATGCTCAGGTGCAAGTGCAGAATAAGAAACTCCATAAATAGTATCAGGTCTTGTTGTAAATACGAAATATTTAGTGAATTCTCTTTCAAGTTTTGCTTTAGAATCTTTTGATAATTCAAATTTAAATTCTAAACCTTCGCTTCTTCCAATCCAATTTTCTTGCATTGTTAAAACTTGTGATGGCCAGTCATTTTTTAATAAATCTAAATCATCTAATAATTCTTGAGCATACTTAGTAATCCCAACATAATATCCAGGCATCTCTTTTTGTTGAACTTCATTATCACATCTCCAACAACATCCTTCTTCCACTTGCTCATTTGCTAAAACTGTATGACATTCTTCACACCAGTTTACTGTTGTAGATTTTCTATAAAGAAGTTTTTCCTCATACATTTTAATGATAAATTCTTGTTCCCATTTTGTATATAATTCATCTGAAGTTGCAAATTCTCTAGTTTCAGAAAAAGATAAACCTAGAGCTTTTAATTCATCTCTCATATAATCAATATTTTCATAAGTCCATTTTTTTGGATGTAGTTTATTTTTTATTGCTGCATTTTCAGCAGGCATTCCAAAACTATCCCATCCAATTGGATGTAAAACATTAAAATCTGATTTTCTAAAATGTCTTGCAAAAGCATCACCTAAGCAGTAATTCCTAACATGACCCATATGAATTCTTCCACTTGGATATGGAAACATACTTAGTATATATTTTTTTTCTTTTGTTTGATCATCACTTGGCTCAAAAGATTGATTCTCGCTCCAAAAATTCTGCCATTTTTTTTCAATATCTTTTGAATTATATTCCATTAAAACTCTTCCTTGTCTTGACTTTTTGCACTCTCTATTAAGGCCAATGCTATAGAGAAAACATTAGCAACAACTGCACCTATTGCTAAAGATATAGCTAATGGTAAATCATTTGTAAATGTAAGTACCAAAAACGCTGGGATTAAGTGTAAGTCAGCAACTAACGAGCTAGCTAATAATTCAGCTGCAAGAAGATTTTTAACACCAAGTTTAAGTATTGTTGAAATTACGTTAACACCTGCTGCTACAAATAATGCAATTGCATTTGGCTCATATAAAAACCCTGCTGTTGTTGTTAAAGACATTAGTGAAAAGAAAATATAGGTTACTTTACCCCAATCCATTTTTATCCTTTAGATATAATTTTTGCTTTTGTTAAAGCAAATATAATAGCTAAAAAATGATAAAAAATTGCTTTTCGCTTTTTTGTTTAATCCATCTTATTTCTATTTTTAAAAGCTATTAACATTTTATAGATTAAATAAAATATTATAAGTTTTAATAAAAGTTGACTTATCATATAAAAACCAAAACCACCTAATGTAACTTCAAAAATATTCAAATTATGAAGTAAAAGATTAAAAGATAAATCACTTGTAGATAAAAGATAAATACAAATTGAAACATAAAGTGTAAAAGTAAAGAATTTTTGTTTTTGCATAAATATAAAATTATAAATACTATACCAAATAAATAAAACTATTAAAATTGCTATTAATAATTCTTTAAATATTCCATTCGGTATATATTCAACATAGCCTTTTGCTACGTCTAAAAATTGGTATTCAATAAAAGATGAAAAAAATTCTAATACTAAAATCCAATTTAAAGCTAAAAGCCAATTTTTACCATTCTCTGATGTTATTAAATCAAATTTATTTTTCATTTCTTTTATTGAAAAATTATTCTTATTTATTGAATCTTCTTGCATATTTTTTCCTATTTTATAAATAGAATTAATTTAGTCGAATTATTTTTTATTGTATCAAATTTCTCAATAAAATATATTATTTTTTATTGTTTGATGGGATCTTTTTTTTATGATATTTTTAATTTTTAATAAAAAAAAGGAAAGGGCAAAAGCCCTTTCCTTTTCATAAAAACATAATTTAATTGATTCAAACTAAAAAAATAAATCAAACTGTACCTTGTTCATACATAGCTCTCATTTTTTCTTTTTCTCTTTGTTTTTTTATTTTATCAGCCTCTTTAGCTCTAAAATCATCTACAGAGAATTTTAATTGAACTAAAAATGAAGCTGCAACAAAGATTGATGAATAAGTTCCTACAATAACTCCTACAAATAAAGTGAATGAGAAGCCATAAATAATTTCTCCACCAAAAAGTAATAAAGTCGTAACCACAAACATAACAGTTAAAGACGTAAGTGTAGTTCGAGATAAAGTTCTAGTAACAGATAGATTTATCACATTTTCTAAAAGATTATCTTTTGTATTTTGAATATTTTCTCTAATTCTATCAAATACAATAATAGTATCATTAATTGAATATCCAAGAAGTGTCAAAATTGCAGCTAAAATATCTAAATTAACTTCAATATTAAATAAACTAACAGCTCCCATAGCAATTGTAGCATCATGTAATAAAGCCAAAATTGAAGCTACTGCAAATCTCCATTCAAATCTAAATGATACGTAAATTAGCATAGCAATCAAAGATAAACCTAGAGCCATTAAACCTTTTTCTCTAAGTTCTCCACCAACTTTAGGACCAACCATATCAACTCTTCTAATTTCAAAATCACCTGTTGAAACTAAAATTTTATGCATCTCATCACCAATATCATTTACTAAATCAGCTGAGCTTCCAGTAATTCTAATAACAACTTCTTCATCACTTCCAAATTTTGTTATAGAAGCATTATTGTATTTTGTAGCCTTTAATGTATCTCTAATCTCATTAATTGGTGCTGCTTTTTCATATTTTACTTGAATAATTGTTCCACCAGCAAAATCAATTCCAAAATTTAAACCTTTTGTTAAAAGCAAAATAATTGATGCTATTACTAAAATACCAGACAGACCTAAAAAGGCTGTTCTTTTACCCATAAGATCATATATTTTTTCTGTTTTAAATATTTCCATTATTTCACTCCAAACCATTTATTTAGATTTTTATCTCTAGTAATTTTAGGTAATAATGCTTCATACATACCGTGAGTTCCCAGAATTGCTGTTAACATTGAAGTTAAAATTCCAATAGAAATAGTAATAGCAAACCCTTTAATAGGACCTGTTCCATAAGCATATAAAATCATTGCAGCTAAAAGTGTAGTAATATTTGAATCTACAATTGCTCTAATTGCATTTGAATAACCATCTTCTACAGCTTTTGCAATGGATGCACCCTCATGTAAAGCTTCTCTAATTCTTTCAGTAATAATTACATTTGAATCAACCGCCATACCAATAGTAAGTACAATTCCTGCCATTCCAGGAAGTGTTAATGTAGCTCCAAACATTGCCATAACAGCTATAATTATAAATACATTTGCAATAAGAGCAACATTTGAAATAACTCCTGCTCTTCTATAATAAATTATCATAAATACAAATACTATAAAAAAACCAGAAACTAAAGCAATAGTTGATGATCTAATTGAATCAGCTCCCAATGATGGACCAACACTTCTTTTTTCAAGTAAATTAACAGTTGCAGGTAATGCTCCACTTCGAAGGGCAATTGCCACATTTCCAGCTTCAGCAACTGTAAATCCACCTGAAATTTGACCACTTCCCCCACCTATTCTCTCTCGTATATTTGGTGCTGAATAAACTTTTCCATCTAATACAACAGCTAATCTTTTTCCTACACTTTTACCTGTAAATTCACCGAAAATTCTAGCACCAGTTGAGTTAAGTGTAAAATTAATAATTGCTTGATTTGATTGATCAAAAGCAACTTGTGCATCAATAACTTGGGAACCATTTAAAATAGGAATCTCTTTTACAAGATATTTGATATTAGGATTATTTGTATCTTCTAAAATAACATTACCATAAGCTGCTGCTTGTGATGATGTCATAGTATTAACTTGATCAGCCCTTTCCTCATCAACCGCCATTAATTCTAAATTAGCTGGTTTTGAAATAAGTTCACGTGCTGCTTTTTCATCCTCTACTGTTTTAATTCCTGGAAGTTCAACTACAATTGCCTCTTCTCCTTGTCTTAAAACACTTGGTTCTGATAAACCAAATTGATCAAGTCTATTTCTAATAGTTTCTACGGCTTGATCTACTGCTAAATCTTTTGTTTTAGCAATATCTTCACTTGTTAATTTTAAAGTATATTTTAATTCTTCTTTTGAAATATCCAAACCTTTGATTTGTTTTAACATTTCATCCATTTTTGGAATTTCATCAGCATCTAATACTGTAAAAGTAACACTATCTTCATTTATTGATAAGCCATCTATTAAAAGCTCTTCATCATCTGAAAAATATTTCACTGATGTAGCAATTGTTTTTATTTTTGAACTTACAGCTTCATGAGTATTAACCCCTAAAAGCATATGCAATCCACCTTGTAAATCAAGGCCTAGTGATATTTTTTTACCTGAATCTGTTTGTAATAAAGAAGGTATTGAAAGTACAACACCAAAAATAATACTTAATATAAATATTATGAGTCTATAATTAAAGATTTTCAATTCTTTTCCTTGAGTTAGGGTTATAATTTGAAGTAAATAAGATATGTAAAAATTACATATCTTAGAATTTGAAGAATATTACTCTTCTAAAAGTTTTGCAACAAACTCTTTAATAAGCTTCATTTCAGTGCCATCACTGTTTTTTACTACAAAATATGTATCTTCTACTTTTGCAACTTCTACCATTAAGCCACCATTTGTTACAATCTTATCACCTTTTTTCAAATTAGAAACCATTTCTTTATGAGCTTTCGCTTGTTTTTGTTGTGGTCTAATAATTAAAAAGTAAAAAATTGCAAATAATGCAACTAGAGGTAACAATGAGCTTATTAAATCTGTACTCGAACCTTCCATCAAATTTCCTTTTAAAAAGTAGTTTATTATGTTTTTACTAAAACGCGATTATTCTAACAAAAACTTCATAATAAAAGGCTTCATCACTGCAATTTTATTAGCTTCTTTTATGTACTTGAGCTATTTTAACATTGAATATAAAATTTTAAATACTATTTTAGGTCTATTAGCTATTTATTTATTATTGGTAATTCCAAAAAAAGCACTATTTGTTGCTGGTTTCCTATCAGGTGTTTTATGGTGTAATTGGATGGCTGTAAGCATGCAATATTATGACTTAACTTACTTAGCTCCTGTTTTTATAACTGGAATTAGTCTTGTTTATGCTTTAATTTTTTATCTATTTGCACTTTATGATAGATTAGTTTTTAGAATAATAGCAATTTTTGCATTTACTTTTTTTGCACCTTTAGGTTTTAATTGGATGAAGTTTGAATTAATATTTGTTGATTCTTATATAGATATTTCTAAAGTAGCTTTTTTTCTTGTTCTAGTTTCTTTTTATTTTATAATAAAACTAAAAAGATTTAAAATTATTGGAATAATACCTATTTTATTTGCATTAAATCTAGGAAAAGGTGTTTATATCCAAAACCCAGAAGCTAGTATATATATGCCACAAATGAATATAAAACAAGAACTAAAATGGGAAAAAGATTACCAAAAGATTTTACATGAAAACAATTTTGAAGAAATAGCAAAAGCAATTGAATCAAAAAAAGATTTAGTAGTATTGCCTGAAACTGCTTTTACAACAGTTTTAAATAGAAATGCTGAATTACTAGAAAGACTAAAAGAGCTTTCAATGGATATTGATATAATTACAGGTGCTTTATATGTAGAGGATAAACAAATTTATAATGCTTCTTATCACTTTACTAAAGGTGAAATAAAAGTTGCTAAAAAAGTTGTGTTAGTTCCTTTTGGTGAAGAGATTCCCCTTCCAAAATTTTTCGTTGATTTAATAAATAAAGTATTTTATAATGGTGCACAAGATTATTCAAAAGCATCAGCACCAACTGATTTTATAATCAAGGGAGAAAAAATTAGAAATGCTATTTGTTATGAAGCAACTACAGATAAAATTTTTGAAAACTTAGGTGATACAAAGTATATGATAGCAATATCAAATAATGCATGGTTTACTCCATCTATTGAGCCAACACTACAACATCTTTTACTAAAATTTTATTCAAGAACATATGGTGTTACTATTTTTCATGTTGTAAATGGAAGTCAAAATAGAATATATAGACCTTAATTTAAATTATAAAGGCTAAACTCTAATGTAAATCTTTAGGGTTTAGTTCACTTAGAAATAATAAGAAACTCCAACTTTTACTTTCTCATCATTTTCTTTATACAAATTATCATTTATATATTTTAAAGTCAGAGAAGCATTTTGATCTAATTTATAAGTTCCAAAAACTTCAAACTCATTATTTTCAAGACTCTTATTATATTTATCATATGAATATTTTAATCCAAGTTTTATGTTATCAAATCTATTTGTTACTAAACCAATACTTGAACCAATTGAATATAATTGATCTGAATTTTTATAATATACATTTGAACCTATCATTAAATATACAAAATCTTTATTATTTCCATAAGTAAGACCTGTTTCTGGCTTAATTTTGAAATAATCACTTTGGTCTTTAAAATGTTCATATCCCAAATCAATTCCCCATGATAGTGGTTTAAAAAACATATCTCTAGGGGCTAAAGATTTTATTTTAAGTAAGGTAAATCTATCTAATTTTATATTTTCATCTTTTTCTTTTTTTAAGTTAGCCTCAAAGAAATCAATATAAGCCCCTTGTAAATATCCATCACTTATGTCATATATATCATTGTAAACAGGCTTTGCTGATAATTCAAAGCTATCATCTGAACTATAATAGAAAGAAACTCTTGCTGAACCGTGAGAATCTAAAGGATTTTTAGGAGCTTTAATATCATAATCTGAACTTTGACTATAGGTACTTCTTTGTTTTAAAAGCTCTAAATATTTACTTAAATACTCTTTTTTATCATAATCATTATTTGCTCTTTGATATTGTAAATAAGAGATTTTAAAATCTAGATAAGATACTTTATCATCTATACTTAATGCCTCTTGTAAAGGTTCATTATCATTTACAAAAGAGTTTAAATATTCTTTATTTTCTATTTTTTCTTCCAAAATATGTTTCATTTTTTTCATTGATGAATA
Organism: Arcobacter sp. s6; assembly: GCF_040884245.1. Lineage (NCBI taxonomy): Bacteria > Pseudomonadati > Campylobacterota > Epsilonproteobacteria > Campylobacterales > Arcobacteraceae > Arcobacter > Arcobacter sp. s6. The sequence continues at coordinate 112,473 of NZ_JBEVTN010000001.1, forward strand.
CCTAAACTTTGACTTTTTTATTAAATCATAAGGCTTTAAAATTTTAATAGTATCCAAAGGAACGGTTTTCAAAGTAAAATGACTAACTAAATCTAAATCACTTCTTGCAATTTCAAGTAACCACAAAATATTATATGAGCAATTTTCTTTAAAAAAGAAATAATCAGAATATACATCTTTTAATTCATATGCATGTAAAACCAATCTATTTATTTCATCTTGTTTTAAATCTAAATCATATTCCCAAATATCTCTTTGCTCAAGATTATTATATTCTTTGATTTTCTCATAATAAGGTAAAATTGAATATCTTCCTTCATATTCTCCAAATAAACCTTTATAAGCAAAAATAAATCCATTTGTATCTGTTGTTTTAGCTGCATAATTTATTGCATTTGATATTAAAGGAGTTTCTTCATCTGAGGAAACTCGTAAAAAAGTATGACCATACATTGAAGCGGGTGAATTTATATGAGCCGTTGGGAAAACCATTGTTACTTGCTTTGCATCAATTGCTCCTAAATATTCATTTAATTTTGGACAAGAGTAAGAAACAATATCTTTTTCTAATTGGGGAATGTTTTGCTTTAGCCACTTTACTCTTAAAGGAAATCTGCATAAAACATCATTTTGTCCACTTTTTAAAGAGTTTATAGTTTCAAATAATTCTTTTTTTTTATTTGTTTTACCATCTTTTGAGATAAAAAAATTATTTGAATCTATTTCACTTGTACCATTTCTATAGTGTAATAATTTTAACCAATAAGAGTTTTCATAAAGTTTGTTTTGTTCTATAAAAGAGTTTATTTCAGATGAAGAAAAGCACGAAGTTGAAAATAGAAAAGTAAGTAATAAATACTTACTTTTTCTATTAGAGATATTACATATATTTAGCAATTGAATCAATAACAGTAGCTGAAGTTACATTTTCACTTGTATAAATATTTGAGAAATTTGCTTGTAGTTTCGCAGAAAATGCAGGAGTATTTTCAACATTCATAAGTTTTGCAACAGTTGCTAAAGTTTCACCCTTACCTGCTGAAATATCTAATGCTAATTCATCCATATTTTCACCAACAAATTGATTTAATTTATCATTTGCAACAAAATTAGATGGTTTATTACAATTTGATGTACCACTTGTGATTCCAAAAGTTTGGCTTCCTGATGTTCCATTTGTAGTTGCTGCTAATACTTGTAGCATAACTGTACTTTGATCTTTAATTACAAGAGAACCTAAACCACAACCTGTATTATCATTTGCATACATTGATGTTGTTAAACCAATTGCTGCGATTAAACTAATTATTTTTTTCATATTTATCTCCTCTAAATTTTGATTCATTCTAGTATCTTTTTTTTAAATAATTACTTAAAAAATAATTATTCTAATACTTTTTTAAAATTTCTTTTATAATAGTTTCTTTTCCTAAGTGTTCATCTAGTTGTAAATCAAAAGCAAAATCTAGTATTTCTTTAAATTTTTGAGATGGCTTAAATCCTAAAGCTATTAAATCACGCCCTTGAACTAAAGCTTTAATAGGCTCATTATGAATTTCAAGCTCTTTTGCTTTTTCTAAAAGCCAAGAAGTTGCATTATAACATTTATCTTTATTGGGAATATCTCGACCTAAACAATCAGCTAAGCATACTAAACATAAATCTTCTATATTTACTTTTAAAGAGAGTCTTTTGATAGCTTTTAATGATGATTCTGCGAGATAAAGTTGAAAAGGAGTTAAATGATTTTTTACTAAAGAGCAAACAATTTCTGTAAATTTTTTTTCATTTGTAAGTTTTGATAAAAAAGATATTGTAGGTTCTATTCCTAAATTTTCATGTTTATAAGAAGTGATTTTACCATTTATTTCTTGTGTACAAAAAGGCTTTCCAAAATCATGACAAAGAACTCCATAAAATAAATACAATTTTTTGTATTCATCTTCTATATTTTCTTCTTTAATTATTTTTGATAATTCATCAAGACACATCATTGTATGAATCCAAACATCACCTTCAGGATGATATTCTTTATCTTGAACACATCCAATTAATGCTTTTAACTCAGGGAAATATTTTAAAATTCCTAATTCATAAATAAGTTCAAATCCAATTGAAGGTTTAATTGATTTTAAAAAAAGCTTTTTTAACTCTTCAAAAATCCTCTCTTTTGGTAAATATTTTAACTCATCTTTTAAAACTATTTGTTTACAAAGCTCTTTTGTTTTTTCTTCAAATTTAAAATTAAACCTACTAGCAAACTGAACAGCTCTATAAACTCTTAAGGAATCTTCTATAAAAGTATTATCATCTATGTGTCTTATAATCTTATTTTCTAAGTCATTTATCCCACTATAAGGATCTATAAACTCTTTTTTTGAAAAATCATATCCTATTGCATTAATTGTAAAATCTCTTCTAATAGCTGCTTGTTCAAAACTTAAATTAGCATTTGTTATAACTTCAAAGTCCTGATGAGTATTTCCAATTTTTTTCTCAGTTCGGGGAAGTGCAAAATCAAAATCATAAGAATCAACTCTTAAAGTTAATACTCCAAATGATTTTCCAACCAGTTTAACAGAACCAAATTTTTGCAGGGATTTTTCAATAGTTTCATAAGAGTCTATTCCAAAGATTTCAACATCATAATCTTTTACAGGAATATTTAAAAAATAATCACGAACACAACCACCTACAAGAACGGGAGCAGCCCCTAAATCTTGTAAATCATTTAATATATCTTCTAATATCTTAGGTATACTAAATTTTGTTGTAGTGGTGTACATCTTGTTGTGGGAATGGTATAGAAATACCTTCTTCATCAAATCTTAATTTTATTGTCTCTGTTAAATTAAATTTAACATCCCAATAATCAGGAGTTTTAACCCAAGCTCTTACTACAAAGTTTACAGATGAATCAGCCAATTCAGAAACTGCAACTGTAATTCCTTTATCAATTAATACTTTTTCATGTGAAGAAATAATATCATTTAAAACTTCTTTTGTTTTTTTAATATCATCTTCATATCCAATCCCAACAACTAAATCAACTCTTCTTGTATCATTAGCATTTATATTTGTTATTGAACCACTTGTAATTGCACCATTGGGAACTATTATTTTTTGATTATCAGGAGTTATAAATACAGAGTTGAAAATTCCAACTTCACTTACACTTCCTGTAACTCCAGCAGCAGTAACAACATCACCTACTTTAAAAGGTTTAAACATAATAATCATAACACCTGAAGCAAAATTACCAAGTGAATCTTTAAGAGCAAGTCCAATAGCTAAACCAGCAGCTCCAAGTATTGCTAAAAATGAAGTTGTTTCAACTCCTAGTTTTCCTAAAGATGTTAATAAAACTACAATCATTAAAGCGTAATAAACGATATTTTCTAAAAACTTAATTAAAGTTTCGTCCATACCTTTTACTTTTCTTAAAACTTTTCCAAGTAAAGCAACAATTTTATTTACAGCCCATTTACCAATAATAAAAATCAGTAATGCCATTATCAATGAAAATGCATATCCACCAACAATTTCAACTATATTATCAGGTATATAAGAGCTAATATCTTTTGTTAAGCCTTCAATGTTTTTTTCTAATTCTTTTTCCATTTATTTCCTTTTTCGAAATTGCATAATTTTAACATAAATAAATTAATATATTATTTCAAAAGTTCTAAAATTTTTGCACTTACTTCTTCTATTTTAACATCTGTTTTTTCTAAAGTTTTTCTGTCAACTAATTCAACAAAGCCATCAGCTAGTTTTTTACCAATAACAACAGCATAAGGAAATCCTATAAGTTCAAAGTCTCCTATTTTAAAACCAAATCTTGCATTTATTCTATCATCTAAAATAACTTCAACACCAGCTTGTTTTAATTCATTATAAATATTTTCACCCGCTTGTGCTTCTTCATCTTTTTTAGAGTTTGAGACAATAATATCCACCATAAATGGAGCTGTTTCTTTTGTCCAAATACATCCTTTTTCATCATGATTTTGTTCAATTACAGCAGCAACCAATCTTGAAACTCCAATTCCGTAACATCCCATTACAAATGGTTGTGCTTTTCCATTAGAATCTAAGAAATTTGCATTCATAGCACTTGAATATTTAGTACCTAATTGAAAAATATGCCCAGCTTCAATTCCTTTTGTGTATGATAATATTCCACCACAACAAGCACAAGTATCACCCTCTTTTACAGCTACTAAATCTGCAAATTTTAGACCCTCTATTGAAGTTAAATCAACACCTTTTAAGTGATAGTTTTCTTCATTTGCACCACAAACTAAATTATTATCTTCTTTTAATTCATTATCAACTATAACTAAAACATCTTTTGGTAGATTAACAATTCCACAATAACCTGCAACTAAATCAGATTTTGTAATATCATCTTCACTTGCATCTTCAAGCTCTAAAGCACCAACAGAATTACAAGCTTTTGTTTCTTCTAACTCATCAATTCCTCTTATAAAGAAAACTACTGTTTTTGTTTTATCTTCAAAAATTGCATTTTTGATAACAGCTTTCATAGAATAATATGCATCAGCATTTAAAAATGAGCTAACTTCTTCTATTGTTTTACAATTTGGAGTTTCTATTTTTTCAACTGAAATTGTTTTTAATTTTTCTTTTCTATTTGCTTTTCTTGTAGCAGCTTCAATATTAGCACCATAATCACAAGAATCACAAACAACAATTGTATCTTCACCACTATTTGCAAGAACATGAAACTCTTTAGAACCACTTCCACCAATAGCACCACTATCAGCTTCAACTACTCTAAATTCTAAACCAAGTCTTGTATAAACTTTTTTATAAGTTTCTTCCATAAGATTAAATTCTCTTACTAAATCTTCAGTAGATGAATGGAAAGAATAAGCATCTTTCATTAAGAATTCTCTCCCTCTCATTAAACCAAATCTTGGTCTTGCTTCATCTCTAAATTTTGTATAAATTTGATATAAATTAACAGGTAAATCTTTATATGAAGTAATTCTATTTTTTACCATATTTACAGCAGCTTCTTCATTTGTAGGAGATAAAACATAATCACTGTTTTTTCTATCTTTAAATCTTAGAAGTTCATTTCCCATAGTTGTAGCTCGACCTGATTCTTCCCATAAAGAAAGAGGTGTTACAAAACCAAATTGAACTTCATTTGCTCCACTATTATCCATTTCTTCTTTTACAACCGCTCTAATTTTATCTAAAACAATTTTTCCCAAAGGCATATAATCATAAATTCCAGCACCTGTTTGAGAGATAAATCCAGCTCTCAATAAAAATTGATGTGATGGCAATGTTGCATCATTTGGAGTTTCTTTTGTTGTAGGTATAAACATTTTGCTAAATTTCATATACTATTTTCCTATTTTTTTAATTTATTTCTAATTGTTCTTAATTCAATTTTTTATTAAATGATCACATTTATATTTATTTGATCTATTTGAATCACTTGCTAGTCCAAACATATTTTGAACCGCTCCTACAACTATATCACACTCCATATTTTTTGAAATATCTTTTAATTGTTTAGAAGGATTATGTAAATATTCTGTTATAACCGTTTGACAAAGTTTTCTAATATTTTCTTCATCATCTACTCTTATGTAACCTTTTTTAATAGCATTTTTCACTTTTTTATCAATAATACTTTCACCTTTTACATAAAGATGTTTTACTACAGGCTCAATTTCAAGTGATTTTAACCACTCAAAAAATTCAATTGACATTCTGCTTACAATTCCGTATGCTGTTTTTGCTTGTTCTGCTCTTAAACTCATATTTTCATTTACTATATCTTGTAAATCATCTACTGAATAAATTTCTAAACCATTAAGTGAAATATTTTCATCAATATCTCTTGGAACTGCTATATCAAACCAATATCTATCAATTGAAGCACTAGGAGCATTATCTTTAGTTATTATTGGATAAGGAGCAGCAGTTGCTGTTATCATAACTGGAATTTTTGCTAAAAGATTTGATAGCTCACTATATGGTTCAACACTAACATGAACTTCAAAAGAGTTTGCTAAGATTTGAGCTTTTTTAATATCTCTACTTGTTAAGATAACATCAAAACCTGAAGAGATAAGATGCTTAATTGTAAGCTCACTCATTTCTCCTGCACCTACGACTAAAGCTTTTACACCTTTTGTATTTTTAATAATATCTTTAGCTTTTGCAACAGCAGTAGAGGCAACAGAAACAGAGCCTGTTCCTAAAGATGTAGCGTTTCTTACATTAGCTGCACATTTAAAAGCATAGTGCATTACTCTTGTTATATTTGAAGAACAATAATTTTGTGCTTGTGAAAATCTAAATGCATCTTTTAATTGTCCTACAATCTGTGTTTCCCCGATAACTAATGAATCAAGTGCAGAAGCTACTGAAAAAAGATGATGTACTGCACCATCATTATCATATATATCAGCTCTTTCATATAAAATATCAAAATTAATTCCTGAATATAAAGATAATTTTTCGATAATATTTTTTGCACTATTTTTTATATTTGAAGATCTAGTGATGATTTCAACTCTATTACAGGTTGATAATAAAACAACTTCTTTAGTATGTTCATTTTCTAAAAGAACTCTTATAAATCTATCTTTGTCTTCACTACTACCAAAAGCTAGTTTTTCTCTCATTTTTATATCTATATTTTTATGAGAAAAACTAATTACTAAGTAACTCATTTAAAACTCTCTTTCAATCATTGCCTTCATAATAAATACTAAAGTTTCACTATCTTTTTCATTTCTTACTGCATTAATACCTATATTTCCTATTTCTCTAGCTTGAGAAATTGAATCTTCTAAAGCTTTCGTAATATTCATTTGTTCTTTAATCCACAAGATTTCATCAGTATTTAACTCTTTTTTATATAAAGATTCTAATTTTGTTTTGTTTTCTAATCGTTCATGAAGTAAAAGATATGGAATGGTAACTTTACCTTCAGCAAAATCTGACATTGCAGGTTTGCCCAAAGTTTGTGAATCTTGTGTAATATCTAAAATATCATCAATCATTTGAAAAGCAACACCTAAATTTCGTCCATATAAGGCATATTTATTTTCATCAAGTCCAGCTAAAATTGCTGCTGCTTTTGCTGCTGCTTCTATTAATGATCCTGTTTTTTTATAAATCATATCTAGGTATTTATCATAAGAAGTATTAAAAGTTTCAGCCAAATCAACATCTAACATCTCACCTATACTTAATTGTGTTACTGAGTTTGAAATAGTATAAGCAACTTTTTTATCCATTAAAGTCAATTCTGTAAATGCTCTTGAATATAAAATATCTCCAAACATAATAGATGTTTTATTATCGTAAAGTGCATTAACAGAAGGTTTACCTCTTCTTATATTAGCTTCATCTATAACATCATCATGTAAAAGTGATGCTGCATGAATCATTTCTACAATAGCACAAAGATTAATACTTTCAGGAGTTACACCTGCAATTTTTAAAATGAGTTTAGATCGCAACATTTTTCCTGTTGCTAAATTATTAAGTAAATCTAAACTTTTTTTATGATTACAAACTTCAACAAATTCTCTTATTTGATTTTTAACTTTATCTAATTCTTCCACTTAAATTTTTACCTTATGAATCTAATCTACAAATAATTTCACCTGTAAATTCAACATATAAACCTTTTTTCATAGCTTTTACTTCTGACATATTATCTAAAGTATAATCCTTAATGTATTGATTGATATCAAAGTCTTCACCCTTATCTTTGCTAATAATCATTTCTAAAACTGCTAATTTTTCAACAATTTTATCTATTTCTTCTTCAACAATATCTTTTGAAGCTTCTCTACTTACATCAAAAAACTTTGATTTCGGGCTTCCCATAAAAATATCATCTTCATCTTCTGTAAACCAATCTTTAAATGTTGACATGTGTATATTCCTTTTAAATCGTTCCTCTTAAAAAGGGAACCTATTTCATTTAATCTCTACTTTTTTAGCAGGATTTATAAAAAATCCTTAAAAAGTAGCAAAAACCTAAAGGGCTTTAAGAATAAACCCTATTCATGTTTATTTTCAAGTCTCACTCTAACAGCTTTTGCATGAGCCGTTAAACCTTCAGTATCTGCAAGTAATGCACAAGCTTCACCAAGTTCATCTATAGCATTTTTTGAAAAATTAATAATTGAACTTTTTTTCATAAAATTTTCCACATTTAATGGACTATAAAATTTAGCTGTACTTCCGGTTGGTAATGTATGATTAGGACCTGCTAAATAATCACCAATTGGCTCAGGAGTATTTTCACCTAGGAAAATTGCCCCTGCGTGTTTAATAAATGGTAATAATTCAAAGGCATTTTTAGTCATAACTTCTAAGTGCTCAGGCGCTATTTCATTCATTAATTTTATTGCTTCATTTATATCTGATGCTATAATAATGGCACCTCTATCTTCAATTGATTTTCTAGCAATCGTTTCTCTGCTTAAAGTTTTTAAGTAGTTTTCTACCTCATCACTTGTTTTATTCGCAATATTTTCACATGTTGTAATCATAATAGAACTAGCCATCTCATCATGCTCAGCTTGTGATAATAAATCAATAGCTAAATAGTGAGGTTTTGCCGTTTCATCTGCAAGAATTCCAATTTCACTTGGACCTGCAATCATATCAATATTTACTTCACCAAAAACAAGTTTTTTAGCAGTTGCTACAAAAATATTACCTGGACCTGTAATAACATCAACTTTTGGAATTGTTTGTGTTCCATAAGCCATTGCAGCAATTGCAGAAGCCCCACCTACTTTATAAGCTTTTTTTATTCCACAAAGGTGACAAGCTGCAAGTAAAAGTTCATTTACTTCATTATCAGGAGTTGGAGTACAAACAACTATTTCTTCAACGCCTGCCACGATTGCTGGAATTGCATTCATTAAAAGAGAGCTAGGATATGCAGCTTTTCCACCTGGAATATAAAGCCCTGCTCTATCAACTGCACTTACTTTTTGACCTAAAATAGTACCATTTGATTCAAAGTCTAACCATGATTTTGGAAGTTGTTTTTCATGATATTTTTTAATTCTATCATATGCGATATGTAAAGCATTTCTTAATTTCTCATCAATATTATCATATGCTTTTTTCATATCAGTAGGATCTATCATCAAATCTTCATCTGATTTAACTTCCCATTTATCAAACTTTTCTATATGTCTTTTTAAAGCTGTATTTCCCTCAACAACAATTTCATCAATAATATTCATAACAATAGAAGAAACACCCTTGATATCACTCTTAGCTCTAGCTAAAATTGTTTCAAATTGCTCATTAAAATTGTTATCTTTTGTATTTATAATTTTCATTTATATTTGTCCTAAAATCTCTTTTACAATATCTTTTAAATCTTTATTTTCAACATCAACAACTATTTTAGCAACTTTTTCATACTCTTTAGCTCTTGAATTATAAAGCTTAATTGCTTCTTCCATATTTTGTAAAAGTGGTCTTTTTTTTAGTTTATTTTCTGCATTTGGAGCAGCATTTATTCTGTCTAATATACCTTGAAACGATGATTTTAAATAAACAACCTTTCCTATTTTGTTTATATTTTCTTGCTTATAAAATCCACCACCTGTTGAAATAATAGTGTTACGAACACTTTTTTGCAACCACAATGCAGTTTTCTTTTCTAAAGCTCTAAAATATGGTTCACCCTCAATTTCAAAAATTTTTTTGATTTTTCTATTTTCCATACTTTCTATTAAATCATCAGTATCAATTGCCATCATATTAGATTTTTCAACTAATCCACGTGCAACTGTGCCTTTACCAACACCCATAAAACCTATTAATATTATATTGTTCTTTTTCATAGTTGAGGATTATATCTAAACTTATTTAAATTTTTATATATAAGTGTTTTCATTAGCTAAAATTAGGCTTTATTTTGCTATCATTTAAAATAATAACTAGATGAAGATAGGAAATATATGGCTTTAACAAGATTACTTTCAAATAGTAATAATTCAATAGATTATAATGTAACTTTACAAGAAATCCTAGATTTAATGATTAAAAATAAAACTAAGCATTTCGTATTATTAGATAATAATAAGCCCATTGGAATTATAACTGAAAGAGATATTTTGTTTTTATATGCTAAACATATTGATTTAAATTTAAAAGCGATTGACTATGCAAAAAAATGTTTAATAACAAGTAAAGTAAATAGAAAAATTAATTATATTTTAGGATTAATGTTAAATCACAGAATCAGAAGAGTTATAATAGTTGACACTCAAGGAGACTATTTAGGAACTATATTACAAGAAAAACTAATTTATGAATTTGAACAAGACATATTTAAAACCCATACAAAAGCAAAAGATTTAATAAGAAATAATTTAAAAGCTATATTTGTACAAAAAGAGGCAAATATTCAAGCAGCTATTGACATAATGAGTGAAAAATATATTGGTTCTATCCTAATATTTGATAAGGCTAAACCTATAGGTATATTGACTGAAAGTGATGTTATAAATCTTGCACAAAAACATGTTGACACTTCATTAAATATTCAAGAAGTTATGCATGGAAATATTATTTGTTTTGATTCTGAAGAATTATTATTTAAAGTTGTCGAAACAATGAAAAAAGAAGATATTAGGAGAGCTGTAATTTTTGATAAATTCAAAAAAGATTATTTTATAATCACTTCAAAAGACATCTTAAATAATATTAAAGGAAACTATAATTTATTTTTAGAATCAAAATTAAGAGATATAAAAAGTACTTTTAATTCCTTAAATGAAGCTGTAATTGAGATTTTTGATAATGAAGAAGAACAGATTATATATTGGTTTAATCAAAAAGCAAAAAAATTATTTAACTTAGCAATTGATGAAAATATCACAACTATTATACCTAAACATAAATGGAATGAAATTTATAAAAAAATTCTTACAAATGATTTTGGTGAAAATGAAATTTTAGAAATAAATGATGATGTTTTTCAATTAACAATTATGAATACAGTTTTACTTGATAACGCTATAATAAAACTATTATTTACAAATATAACTGAAATTGCCCATACAAATAAACAAATTGAAAATAAATTTAAATTTTTATATGAACAAGTTCCTTATCCTTATCAATCACTAAATGATAAAGGAATTATCACGAGTGTAAACAAGAAATGGACAGAAATAACAGGTTATACAAAAGATGAAGCAATTGGAGAAAAATTTAGTATTTTCACAGATGAAAGTTATGAAAAACTAAAAATTCTATTCAAAGCATTTATAAATACAAAAAAAGTTGAAAATGAAAGACTAAGAATAAAGAAGAAAAATGGAGAAATTATTTTAGCTGAATTCACAGGTAATATTTCAAATATAAATGGAGAATTAAAAACTCATTGTATTTTCAAAGATATAACAAGTGAAGAAAAAATTGAAAAAAAATTGAAATTATCAGATATTGTATTTGAAAATACAACTGAGGGAATTATAATTACAAACCATAAAAATGAAATTATTTCAATAAATAATGCATTTACAAAAATAACCGGTTATGAAAAAGAAGATATTCTTTATAAAAATCCTAAAATTTTAAGATCAGGAAAACATAATAAAGAATTTTATGAAAATTTATGGAAAGAATTATCACAAACAGGTCAATTTCAAGGTGAAGTTTGGAATAGAAAGAAAAATGGTGAAATATATCCTGAATGGTTAAATATTTCTATTGTAAAAGATTCTTCTGGAAATGTTTTAAATTATGTTGCAATTTTTTCTGATATTACAAAAATCAAAAAATCAAATGAAAAAATTGAATTTTTAGCTCATCATGATCCATTGACGAATTTACCAAATAGATTGCTTTTAAAAGCTAGACTTGATCAATCAATTGCTCATGCAAATCATGCAAAAGAAGTATTAGCTGTCTTTTTTATTGATATTGATAATTTTAAAATGATTAATGATACATATGGACACTCAATTGGTGATAAAATTATCAATCTTGTAGCAGCAAGATTACAAAAAAATCTAAGGGCTGATGACACTATTTCAAGAATTGGTGGAGATGAATTTATTATAGTTATTGAAAATATTGATAATATAAAAAATGTAGAAAAAATTGCTAATAAAATATTAGATGATTTTAAAGAACCTATAAAACTTCAAGAATATCTTTTTGATATTACAATTAGTATAGGTATATCTTTATTCCCAAATAATGGACTTGATACTGAAGATTTAATCAAAGAAGCTGATACCGCAATGTATAGTGCTAAAAATGCTGGTAGAAATCAATTTCAATTTTATAAAAATGAAATGACTAGTGAAATTTTTGAAAAAATCATTATGAAAAAAGAAATTTCTGATGCTCTAGAAAATGGCGATTTTGAAGTATATTATCAACCACAAATAAATATAAAAGAAAATAAAATTGTTGGATTAGAAGCTCTAATTAGATGGAATTATAAAAATAGTAAATTAGTTTTACCAAAAGAATTTATTTCATATGCAGAAGAAACAAAATTAATCCTTCCATTAGGAGAATTCGTATTAAAATCAGCTTGTTCATTTATTAAAAAACTTCAAAATTTAAATTTAATTCAAGATGCAGTAGTTGCTGTTAATATTTCTGGTGTTCAAATAAAAAACTCTGATATATTCAAACTTATAGTAAATAGTTTAAAAGAAGCAAATTTAGATGCAAGATATTTAGAAATTGAACTAACAGAAAGTTATATTATAGAAAATATTGAACAATCTCTTTTAACCTTAAATAAGCTAAAAGATTTAGGAGTTAAACTTGCAATTGATGATTTTGGGACAGGATATTCATCTTTAAGTTATTTAAAAAAGTTTCCAATTGATAAACTAAAAATTGATAAATCATTTATTGATGAATTACCAAATAATACAAAAGATGTTGCAATTGCAAGAACTATTATTGCTCTTGCAAAAGGATTAGAAATAAAAACTATTGCAGAAGGTGTTGAAATTCAAAAACAAAAAGAGTTTTTAGAGAAAGAAGAATGTGATGAAATTCAAGGTTGGTTCTATGCTAAAGCTTTAAGAGAAAATGATTTTATTGAGTTTGCAAGAAACTTTAAATAAAATCATACTTATTTTTATATCTTTCAAGCATAGAAATATTTCCCAATAATCCTCCTTGATGGATGTATAATATTTCAAAATCTTGTTTTTCAAAATTTTTTAGATATTTTTCAAGACAAATCCAAGCTAAGCTATCATATAAAAAATCAAACTCTATATTTGTTTGAGCTAAAAGTTCCTTATGAATTTCATAAAATTCTTTATATAATTTTCCAAAATGATATTTTTTCTCTCTTTTTATAATTATAGGATGATTCTCTTTTTCAAGCATATCAAACTGCTTTTTTAGATAATCTTCATCACCAACACAAGCACATGTTAATACTTCAAAGGGAAGATATTTTTGTAAATAAAGAGCTGTAGTTCCTGTACCACTGGGTAAAAAAATTTTTAGTTTCTCTATTTTATTTTCATTTGCCCAAGAGATAATCTCATTTGCTAATATTTCAAGACCAAAGCAAGCCTCTTTTACAGCACCACCTTCACTTATAAATAAAACATCTTTTTCAAAAGTTGTAGGAACTTCATCTTCTATAATATTCATTTTATTTTCTAAAGCAAATTTATAATTTCCACTTGGATTTTCTTTTAAAAAAGATGCAATATGATCTACATAATAATCAAATAATAAACCTTTGATTTTACATAATACAGATAAAGAGTACATTGCATTTGATTGAGCTGAGCCACAAGAAACTATTTTTTTTATATTAGGAAAATCATTTTTTAAGAAATAATAGAGTTTTCTAGCTTTATTTCCAGAAAAATCAATATTCAGTAAATCATCTCTTTTTACAAAATATTTTCTAGCATTAAAAGTAATTTGTTCAGTTGGGGAATTTATATAGTTCATAAAAAATTGTACCATCTATTAGCAAAAGTTTTGTACAATAACAAAAAAATATTGGGGTTTAAAATGGATTTAATGAGTTATATTGATAAAGGTGGAGCTATAGTTTATATTTTAATAGCATTAAATATAGTTGGCTTCACTATTATTTTATGGAAATTTTTTACACTTCCTAGAAAAAATGCGATGATAAATAAAATAAAAAATCGTGTAACTATAAATTCAACTATTTCATCTCAAATCGAATATGAAGTAAAAAAGTTAGAATCAGGTTTAACTATTATAAAAAATATTGCTACTGTTGCTCCTCTTTTAGGACTTTTGGGAACAGTAATTGGAGTTTATAAATCATTTGAAGCAATTACTCAAAATGGTTTAGGAGATCCAACTATTTTCTCAAATGGTATTGGAATAGCACTTATTACAACAATTGCTGGTTTAATTGTAGCAATTCCACATCAAATAGCTTATAATCATTTTATCTCTATGATTGATTCAATTGAATTAAAAGCTAAAAAAGAGTTAGTTGGGCAAGAATAATATGAAAAGAAGAGAATCCTTAGGATTAGACTTAACACCTGTAATAGATGTTGTTTTTATTCTTTTAATATTCTTTATAGTTACCTCTGTTTTTAAAAAAGAAGAGTTAGCACTAATATTAGATTTACCAACATCGAATGCAAAAGAGATGGAAATTCAAAAAGAACAAGTATTTATTGAGCTAAGCCAAGATAAACTTGCAATAAAAGGAATTGAAGTATCTTTTGAATCTTTAGAAGACAATCTAAAAGCTATTAAAGATAGAGAAAAGCCTGTCATTGTTAGAATTGATAAAAAAGTAGAGTATCAAAGAGTGGTAAAAGTTTTAGATTTATTACAAAAATATAACCTTTCAAATCTTGCTTTAGTAACAAATGAAGAGAAGAAATAAATAGGAATTTACGAAAATAATGAAAAAAATTCAATAAAAAAGTTTATTTTCTTTTTTTTGTGCTATAATAATCCCATTGAAAGATGGTTTAGGGTTCATCTATAGTTTATGTTTTTCTTGTAACGCTAGTTTTAAGTACACAATCAATCTAAAGAATTCTCAATTTTATATCTTCAACACTTTAGAAATGAAGTATATTTTAACAAAAAAGAAAAGGAGTTACAATGGCAACATTAGTAAACGGAACAGTAAAATGGTTTAATAGCGAAAAAGGTTATGGTTTTATCGAGCAAGATAACGGTGGAAAAGATGTATTCGTACACTACAGAAATATCAACAACACTGGTTATGGTAGAGTTTCATTAAATGACGGTCAAAAAGTTACTTTTGAAGTTGGTCAAGGTGAAAAAGGTCTTCAAGCAGAAAACGTAACAGCTTTATAATTTTAGCTTTACTATTTAAAAAAGGGAAAAGAGTTTTACTCTTTTCCCTTTTTTTTTACTCTATTTTTCTGATTTATCTAAAGAAGCATATTCTTCATCTGTAAAAATTCTTGATTTTGTAATAAATTGATAACCTATATCTATTTCTAGAGAAAATGAATTTCCAAATGCAGATTTTTCTTCTCTTACATCTATTGTAATAAATGAGTGTTTGAAGTATTCAAATTGATCTTTATCTATAAAAAACTCACATCCACAAATTTCACCTAATTTTACATTACGACTAGGAACATAAAAATCACCTTTTTCATAACACATGGGAGCTGTTCCATCACAACATCCGCCACTTTGGTTAAATACTAATTCACCATGTTCTTCTTTTAATCTTTCAATAACAACAGCTGCTGCAGGTGTTACGTCTACTCTTTTAATTGACATTTTAAAATCCTTTGTAATGCAAAAAACCCATAGAGGAGAACTTCTATGGGTTTTGTTATTGTTTTTAGATTAAATCCTAGAAGAAACCTAATTTATTTTTATTGTATGAAGTTAAAATATTTTTAGTATGTCTATATGAATTTAACATCATCATATGTGTTTCTCTTCCAATTCCTGATTTTTTGTATCCACCAAAAGAAGCATGTGAAGGATAAATATGGTAACAATTTACCCACACTCTTCCAGCTTCAATTCCTCTAGAAAATTTATGTAATTGGTGAGCATCCCTTGACCAAACACCTGAACCTAAACCATAAATTGTATCATTTGCAATCTCTAATGCTTCTTCTTCAGTTTTAAATGTAGTAACAGCAAGAACTGGTCCAAAAATTTCTTCTTGGAAAATTCTCATTTTATTATGACCTTTAAATAGTGTTGGTTCAATATAGTAACCGTTTGGATTAGTTTCTGAATTATGAACATTTCCACCAATTAATAGTTCAGCACCCTCTTCTTTACCAATTTTAATGTATTCAGTAATTTTCTCTTTTTGACTTAATGAACATTGAGCACCCATCATACAATCAGTATCTAAAGGATTCCCTAATTTAATAGCTTTAACTCGCTCAAGTACCCTTGCCATAAATGGCTCATAAATTGATTCTTGAATTAATGCACGTGACGGACAAGTACAAACTTCCCCTGAGTTAAATGCGAATAACACTAAACCTTCAATTGCTTTATCAAAGAATTCATCATCAGCATCCATAATTGATTCCATAAAGATGTTTGGTGATTTTCCACCAAGTTCTAATGTAGAAGGAATAATATTTTCAGTTGCATATTGCATAATTAATTGACCAGTTGTAGTTTCACCTGTAAATCCAACTTTTTTAACTAATGGATGAGTTGAAAGGAATTTACCAATTTTTCCACCTGCACCATTAATAATATTAATAACACCTTTTGGTAATACATCTTGTACTGCTTCCATTAATAATAAAATTGACATAGGAGTTGCAGATGCAGGCTTCATAACAACACAATTTCCAGCTGCTAATGCAGGTGCTAATTTCCATGCAGCCATTAATAAAGGAAAATTCCATGGAATAATTTGAGCAACAACACCATATGGTTCATGAATTTCTTGAGAAATCGTATTTTCATCTAAATCTGAAACTGTTCCAGATTCTGCTCTAATTACTGATGCAAAATATCTAAAATGATCAACAACTAAAGGAACGTCAGCATTTAAAGTTTCTCTAATTGCTTTTCCATTATCTAAAGTTTCTGCAATTGCAAGTTTTTCCAAATTTGCTTCTATTGCATCAGCCATTTTATTCAATAAATTACTTCTTTCAACAACTGAAGTGTGTTTAAAAGATTGAAATGCTTTATCAGCAGCAAAAATTGCAGCTTCAACATCTGCTTCATTTGATCTTGGTATTCTTGTTAAAACTTCACCATCAACAGGTGAAATGTTATCAAAATACTCACCACTTGTAGGAGCTACCCATTCTCCACCGATGAAGTTCTCATATTGAGATTTGTATTGAGGTTTACTGTAAATCATTTTATTATCCTTTTTTATTTGTTTTGTTTTGGAAAAAGTGTTAAGTTTATAAACTTATCTTTTCGCTTGATGAAATTCTACATGAGATTTATAGCGTGAATAAAGCCCTTGTATAGCGTGAATATAGCGGTGATAAGATTTGTTACAAATTCCCTTGTTTTCGTACTTTTAAAGAGTTTTTTTTCTTTGATTTTTTTGAAATATCTGCTACAATTTTTTTATGAAAACATATAATTATACACTTAACAATAAATCTTTAGCTTCATTAATTGATTTTTCACTTTTTGAGAAAGAAAAAAATATTTTAATTCAAATATTTTGTGGAGAAAAAAAAGAAGTATTAGAAAAGATATTAAAAGAGATCACAAATAAACTGCCACAAGCTGTTTGTATTGGCTCATCAACAGATGGAGAAATCAATAATGCTCAAATTACTATATTAAAAACAGTAATTTCAATTTCTACTTTTGAAAAAACAACTTTAAAAACAACATATATAAAAGAAAAAAATTCTTTTAAAAATGGTGCTTTACTTGCAAGTGAATTATGTGGTGAAAATACAAAGTTATTGCTAACCTTTACAGATGGTGATACAACAAATGGTGAAGAGTTTTTAAATGGTATTGCATCTATTGATGGAAATATCTTAGTTTCAGGTGGAATGGCTGGAGATAATGCCCACTTTACACAAACATTTATTTCATCTCAAAATAATATATTAACCCAAGGATCAGTTGGGGTTTCTTTTAATTCCGATGTTTTAAAAGTATATAATGCTTACAATTTCAACTGGTCGCCAATAGGAATTGAACATGAAATTGAAGAAGTTGAAGGAAATAGAGTGTACAAGATTTCAGGATTAACTCCATTAGATTTTTATGAAAAATACTTAGGATCACATGTGGCTAGAACTCTTCCTGCAACCGGAATTGAGTTTCCTTTAATTGTACAAAAAAATAATATTCCATTGGCTCGTGCTGTTATTGCAAAACATGAAGATGGAAGTCTTAGTTTTGCAGGAAACTTATATAAAGGAGATATTGTTAAATTAGGCTTTGGAAATGTTGAGCTTATGATGAATAATCCTCTAAAGTCTTTATTTAATAAAAGTAAAATCAAAAACACTGAATCATTTTTTATTTATGCATGTATGGCAAGAAGAAGATATATGCCAAATTTAATTGATATTGAAATCAATCCTTTTTCACAAATTGCTACAACTTCTGGATTTTTCACATATGGTGAATTCTATCATCATCATAATCATAATGAATTATTAAACCAAACATTAACAGTTTTGTCTCTTAGTGAAAAAGAAATTGAAATTGAAGATAATGATAGTGACAACGAAGTAGAAGACACAACTCTTAGTGATCATGCAATAAGTTTACAAGCCCTTACTCATTTAATTCAACAATCTTCTGAAGATTATAATAAACAATCAAAAGAGTTAGAAATTAAAAATACTTACGCACAAAATTTAATAACTTCACAAAAACAGTTTTTAAAATATGCAATCCATGAAACTAACACTCCATTATCAGTAATAATGGGAAATATTGATATGTTTGAAATAAAATATGGTAAAAATCCATATTTATCAAATATAGAAGTTGCAATGAAAAATATATTTAGTATTTATGATGATTTATCTTATTTAGTAAAAAGAGATCAAGTAAAACAAACTAGCCACAAAATTAATTTAGTTGAATATATAAAAAGTAGAATAGATTTTTTTACACAAACTGCATTAAAATTTAAAGTAGAATTTAATTTTATTTCAAATTATGAAGATATATTTATAGATTTCAATGAAATAAAACTTCAAAGAATAGTTGATAATAATCTAACAAATGCAATTAAATATACTTTAGCAAATGAAAGAATATATGTTATTTTAAAAAAGACAAATGAAAATTGTGATTTTTTAATAGAAAGTCGTTCTGCTCAAATATTAGATCCTCAAAAAATATTCGAAGAGTACTATAGAGAAGAGGTTTCAAAGGATGGATTTGGACTTGGATTAAATTTAGTAAAAAGAATATGTAGTGAAGAAAATGTTGGAATAAAACTAGAATCAGGTGAAAATTGGGCTTCATTTACATATACATTTAAAGGAATATTATGAAAATTTTATTAGTTGAAGATGATATTATGTTAAATGAGATGATATGGGAATATATTACATCAACAGGACATCTAATCAAAAGTGAAAAAAATGGGAAAGATGCTTTAGAAGTTTTAGAAAAAGAAAAATTTGATCTACTAATTTTAGATATTAATCTTCCTGATATTGATGGTTTTACAATTTTAGAAAAACTTCATGAGCAAAAAAGAATGATTCCTACTATTTATATCTCAGCTTTAATTGATATAGAAGATATTTCAAGAGCTTTTGATTTAGGATGTTTTGATTATTTGAAAAAACCTTTTCATCTAAAAGAATTAACTCTTAGAATTAATAAGATTTTAAAAACAAGAATAGTTCCTCAAACCCATAAAAGATTATCAAAACATTATAGTTTTGATTCTGAAAACATGACACTTTTATACAATAATGAACCTCATATTTTGCCTAAACGACAACTTCAAATAATCGAGCTTTTAGCACTTAATAGAAGTTTAGTTGTTCAATATGATATGTTTAGAGACTATGTTTGGAATGATGATTATATTGATAATGCGACCATTAGAGCCGAAGTAAATAGAGTAAAAACAGTATTAAAAGAAGACTTTATAAAAAATATTCGAGGAAGTGGATATATGATTGAAAGACCTGAATAAGCAAAACTATTATAAAATCTTTTTTTACTAATAAATTAAAAAATCATAAAAAATTTAAAATAGTGATTCGCCTATGAAAAAAAGAGATTTATTTATAATAGTTTATTGCATAATTATTGTTTTATCAGTAATGTATGCAACACAACCTTTGCAACCTTTGCTCGCAAAAGAATTTGATATCTCAATTACTAAAGCTTCACAATTTACAGCTGTAATAATGCTTTTTTTAGCCATATCTCCAATAATATATGGATATATTTTAGAAAAAGTAAATGCAAAAAAAATGTTAATAAACTCTTCAATTATACTTTTTATTACAAATATTTTTTTAGGATTATCAAGCTCTTATGAACTATTTTTACTTTTTAGAATAGTAGAAGCCTTAGTTGTTCCTGCAATTTTAACTTCACTTATGAGTATCTTAGCAAACATAGACAAAGAAAATATCAAATTTAATATGTCTATTTATGTGGCCTCAACTGTATTTGGAGGACTTATAGGAAGAGTTTTCTCAGGTTTTATTGCAACAAACTTTTCATATCAGTTTGTATTTTATTCATTATCACTTGCAATTTTAATTTCTATTTATTTTATATCTAAATTATCATATGAAGGTGAAGCTAATATCATAAAACCTCAGCTTTCTCATATAAGTGAAATACTAAAAGATAAAAAGTTTTCTACAGTTTATATTTTGATGTTTTGTGTATTTTTTGTATTTTCTGGAGTATTAAATATACTTCCTTTTAGAGTAAAAGAAATCTCATCTAATGTATCTGAATTTCAAATTTCATTATTGTATCTAGGTTATGGAATGGGAATTTTAGTTTCATTAAACTCAAGAAAGATTATAAACTTTTTTAAAAATGAAATAAATACAGTTTTATTTGGTTTAGTTCTTTTTTTATTTATCACTATATTTTTAGTTATAAAAGATATTTTGATTTTATTTTTACTTATTTTTCTATTTTGCTTAGGAATGTTTACAGTTCATAGTGTAAGCACTGGACTTGCAAACTCTATGAAAGAATCTCAGAAATCACTTACTTCTGGAATGTATCTAACATTTTATTATTTAGGTGGAGCATTTGGTTCTTATATTCCATCTATTATTTATGAAAAATTTGGATGGAATAGTGTTATTTATATGTTTTGTGCAATCTTAATTGGAACTATGTTTTTACTTGTAAAAAGAAAAAAACTATTTGATAATTTATAATTAAAGGATTTTTATGGAAGTTATATCATTACTATTTATTCTCACATCAATAATTATTATTTTAACACCTGGTCAAGATATGATTTTAGTGATGTCTCAGTCTATTTCACATGGTAAAAAAGCTGGAATTATTACAGCATTGGGAGTAAGTGGAGGATTATTAGGACATACATTATTAGCAACAGTTGGCTTAGGATCATTACTTATGGCTTCAGATTGGTTATTTGATGTAATTAAATTTATTGGGGCTACGTATTTGATTTATATAGGGTATCAACTATTAGTTAGTAAAAGTCCTAAACTAGCAATAAAAACTCTTCCTAAAGTTTCATATAAAAAGATGTTTATACAAGGTGCTATTACAAATATTATGAATCCTAAAATTACAATATTTTACTTCTCATATCTTCCTCAATTTGTAACTTTAAATACAGGAACAGAATCATTACAGCTTTTTATTTTGGGAATTACATTTGCTATTTTAACTTTTTTTATCAAAGCACCTATTGGTTTCATATCAGGTACATTATCATTTTGGATTCAAGCAAGACCTATTGTTCTAAAATACATAAATAAAACAAGTGGTGTGATTCTTATTGGATTAGGTTTAAAATTAGCAATGGAACAAAAAGCTTAAAATTCTTTAACTTTTTTAAATAAAAGTTAAAGAGTTTTTTCTATTTCTATAAAGAATTTTATCATCTGCAAAAACAACACTATTTTCTATTTTCTTATTTATTATTCCATGATCAGGAGATTTTATACATACAGGATCAGCTGCATTCATATCACCTGTTAACGCAAAAGCTTGACATCTACATCCTCCAAAATCCTTCTCTTTTTCATCACAAGTTCGACAAGGCTCTTTCATCCAGCTATCACCTCTGAAATAGTTAAATGCTGTTGATTCATTCCATATTTGCTCAATTGAAAACTCTTTTACACTTGGAAATGTTAAAGGTAAGGTATTTGCAGTATTGCAAGGAAGTGCTACACCATCTGGATTTATAGTTAAAAATGTTGTACCCCAACCATTCATACAAGCTTTTGGTCTTGTTGCAAAATAATCAGGAACAACAAAAAATACTTTCATATCTTTTCTTTGTTCTCTATAATATTTTGTTACTTCTCTTGCTTTTGTAATTTGCTCTTGAGATGGTAAAAGTGCATTTACATTTTTTAATGCCCAACCATAATATTGAATATTTGCTATTTCTAAATAATTTGCTCCTAAACTTTCAGCTAATTCAATAATTTCACCAACTTGATGAATATTCTGTCTTGTTATACAAGTATTTATAATCAACTGTAGACCTGCTTTTTTTACTTCTTTTGCAAAAGCCATTTTTTCATCATATGAATTTTTATTATTAGTAATTAAAGTCATAGTATCTCTATCATGAGATTGAATACCTAGCTGAACTGTTTTAAGTCCTGCTTCTTTTAATTTTTTAACTATTCCCTTTGGAGCTCCCACTCCTGAAGTTATAAGGTTTGTGTAAAATTTTAAAAGATTTGCTTTTTCAACAATATCAACTACATCTTTATTTAATAAAGGCTCACCACCAGAAATTCCTAATTGTACTGCTCCCATTTCTCGTGCTTGCTCCATCACTCTAAACCAATCTTCTTTGCTCATTGCATCTTTTGTTTTTGCAAAATCTAGTTGATTATAACAATATGCGCACTCTAGGGGGCACTTGTGAGTTAACTCTAAAAGTATCCATAAAGGTGGTTTTATTTCATTATTCATAACTTATCCAATTTCTATTTTGTGCTTCTTCTAAAAAGCTTTTTATATCTTGTGTTAAATCTTCTACTTCAAATTTTTCACATAAAAGTTTATTTATATTTTCTGTATTATTTTGCCCATCACAAAGAGCTAGGATTTCCCCAGCACTTTGATTTAATTGAACCATCCCCTCAGGATAAAGTAAAACATAACAGTTTTGTCTATCTTCCCATTGAAATTGGAAATTTGGATTTATTTTAATTTTTTTATCTAAATTTTGCATTTTTTCCTACTTACAATTAAAATATGGTGGTCTTTTTAGTTCGTATGCTAAGTATAAAGCATCACACATTGTCCATAATATATCTAGTTTAAATTGTAAAATAGTAAAAGCTTTTTCTTGAAGCTCTCTTGTATTAAACTCTTCTAGGGTTATATTTAAACCATGTTGAACATCTCGTCTTGCTTCACTTAATCTTTTTTGAAAATATCTTAAACCTTTTTGCTCAATCCAAGGATAATTATTTGGCCATGTACTTAGTCTTTGTTGATGAATTTGAGGAGCAAACATTTCAGTTAAAGATGACATTGCAGCCTCTTTCCAAGGAGCTCGCCTTGCAAAATTTACATATGCATCAACTGCAAATCTAACAGATGGCAATAAAAATTTATGAGAAATTAAATCCTCTTTTTTAAGTCCAACTGCTTCACCTAATTCAAGCCATGCTTCAATTCCTCCACCAACACTATCATGGTCTATAATTCTATCTATCCACTTTCTTCTATCTTCTAAACTAGGACAATTTGACATAATAGCTGCATCTTTAATAGGAATCATACATTGATAATAAAATCTGTTTGCAACCCAACCTTGAATCTCTTCTTTAGTGCAAGAACCTTCATACATTCTTATATGAAATGGATGATTTATGTGATACATACTTCCCATATCTCTTAATTTTGTTTCAAATTCTTCTTTGCTGTAAGCTTCTTGCATTTTTTTCTCCTATTTATTAAATAAATTTTCTTTAAATTTCTATACTCATACCATCATAAGATATTTCAATTCCATGGGATATAAGCTCTTTATACTCTGGATTTGACTCATCTAAAATAGGATTTGTATTATTTATATGAATCAAAATCTTTCTTGGTTTTTCTAAAGTATCAAGAACTTTAATTAAACCATCTTCTCCATTTAAAGGAATATGACCCATCTCAGTTCCTAGTTTTTTAGAAAAATTTCCTTTTATCATCTCATCATTTGTCCACAAAGTACCTTCTAATAATAAAATATCAGCTTTTGCCATCTCTTCTAAAATATGATCTTCAAGAACTCCAAGTCCTGGAAGATAAAAAAGTCTTTTTCCTGTATTTTTATTTACAACTGTAACACCAATATTATCACCCTTTCTTGGCTTATCTCTATAAGCTGAGTATGGAGGTGCATTTGAGATTAGTGAGTGTGCATAAAATTCATAACTTGGCATCACTGGGATTTCAAACTTTGTAGTACTATTTGGAAGAATTTCATGCCAAAAAGTTCCACCACCATCCCAGTGTTTTAACATTTTAAATAAAGGGAAAGTTGTATTTAATTCTTCATTTACCTCTTTTGTGCAATATATTTGATGAGGGCAACCTTCTCTTAACATCAAAAGTCCAGTTGTGTGATCTATTTGTGCATCATTAAAAATTATTGCTTTTATTTTAGTTTCTCTTTTTTGTGTAGGGTGTAAAAAAGGTGAATTATGAATTTGTTCTAAAATATCAGGAGAAGTGTTAAACAAAACCCAATTAACACCATCCTCACTAATAGTAATTGAACTTTGTGTTCTTCTTTTAATTGTAGTTTTACCTTCTCTGTAACCTTTACAATTATCGCAATTACAATTAAACTGAGGAAGTCCTCCTCCTGCGCTTGAACCTAAGATTTCTATTTTCATATTATTCCTAACTCTTTTTATAATTGAATCAATTTTAAATAAACTCAATAATAAAAAGAGCAAGAAAGGAAACTAATCCTTCCTTGCTAATTAAAACTTACAATTAAGACCTATTATTCATGACAAATATACATTGTCACTTCAAATCCGAATCTATTATCAACGAACATTGGTTTTTCCCATTTCATAATATTGCCCTCCTTTCATAAGATTTACACAAATCTATTTTGATTTATGTAGTTTAAATACGTGAACTGTTCCACCTTGGTTAATTTCCTTAATCTGTTTTGCAACTTCACCACCCCATAAAGGAACAGCTCCACCCCAACCTGAAACGATTGAAATATATTGTTCACCATTTTGTTCCCAAGTAACAGGAGATCCAACGATTCCAGATCCAACTTGGAATGAATACAAGATTTCACCTGTTTCATCATCAAATGCTAAGAATTTACCTTCAGGTGTTCCTGTAAATACAAGTCCACCAGCAGTTGTTAAAACTCCTCCCCATAATGGTGCAGGGTTTTTATATTCCCATTTAACTTTTCCACTTAGTGGCTCGATTGCTTTTAAAGAACCAATATGATCTTCAAAAATAGGTTTGATTGTAAATCCAGCACCTAAATATGCAGCACCTTTTTTATAAGAAACTGGTTGATTCCAAATATCCATTCCCCACTCATTAGATGGAACATAGAAATTCTTTGTTTTTTGTGAGTAAGCCATTGGCATCCAGTTTTTAGCTCCCAAGAATGCAGGAACAGCAAATACTGATGAACCTTTTGATTCAGCACCTGGATTTCCTGGTCTTCCATCATCTGTATAAATTGGTCTACCATCTTTTCCAATACCTGTTGCCCATGTAATATTTGAAACAAATGGGTTTGCAGTAACAAATTTACCATTAGTTCTATTTAATACATAGAAGAATCCATTTCTATCAGCAGTTGCAGCTAGTTTTTCAATTTTCCCATCTTTATTTGTATAGTCAAATGAAATTAATTCATTTACACCATCAAAATCCCAACCGTCATGAGGAGTTGTTTGATAATGCCAAACAATTTTTCCAGTATCAGGATCAAGTGCTAATCTTGAAGATGAATATAAATTATCTCCAGGTCTTAAATGTGAATTCCAAGGAGCAGGATTTCCTGTTCCCATAAAAATTAAGTTAGTATCAGGATCATAAGTTCCACCTAACCAAGTTGCTGCACCTCCAGATTTCCATAAATCTCCAGGCCATGTTTTACCAGCTTCTCCACCAGTTATTCCATTTTCTTTCCCATTTAAGTAACCCATATGACCTTCAACAGTTGGTCTAGTCCATACTACTTCACCTGTTTTTGCATTTCTTGCTTCAACTTTTCCAACAATACCGAACTCACCACCTGCAACACCTGTGATTACCATATCTTTTACAATCATCGGAGCAGCTGTTATTGAGTAACCATCTTTATACTCTTCAACTTTTTTCTTCCAAACTACATTTCCAGTTTTTCTATCAAGTGCAACTAATTTTGCATCAAGAGTTCCGAAAATTACTAAGTTATCATAAATAGCAACACCTCTGTTGATAACGTCACAACAAGGTAAAATTGCATCTGGAAGTTTTGCATCATATTGCCAAATTTCTTCACCATTTGCTATATTAATAGCAAAAACTCTAGAGTAAGAACCTGTAACATACATAACACCATCTTTGATGATTGGTTGAGACTCTTGTCCTCTTTGTTTTTCACCACCAAAAGAGAAATTCCATACAGGAACTAAATCTTTAATTGTATTTTTATTGATTTGTTCAAGTGTTGAATATCTTTGACCTTGTTGCCCCAACCCGTAAGTTAAAACATCTTCTGTAGACTTCGCATCATTTGAAATTTCAGTATAAGTAACTGGATTGTATGATGGTTCTGTAACCTTATTTGTGTTACTATTTGCTTGAGCGCTAATTAGGGCACAAAGTGTAACGGCAGCGGCACTAGTTAGTAGCTTTTTTTTAATCATTTTCTCTCCTTAATTATTGTCTTAGCAAAAGTATACATGACATTTATAGCCTAAGTTTAGCCATGACTCACTTTTTTTGATTTGAATCCTACAAAGGCCATTATTAGGCTAATTAGCAATGAAATTCCTAAAATTAGAAATATTTCTAAGTCAAATTTTTCATATAAAGAAAATCTAATAGCCTCTACAACATAAGTAAATGGGTTATAAGATGAGATATTAAATAATAAAAGTGATGAATCTTTTATTTTCCATAAAGGATAAAGTGCAGAACTTAAAAAAAACATAGGAAAAATTACAAAATTCATCACCGTTGCAAAATTTTCTAGCTGCTTAATAACAGATGAAATAAAAAGTGCAAAAGCATTTAATATAATTGATGAAATCATAATAATAGGAATAGTTAAAATAATTGCACCATATGAAATATCAACACCATAAAGAATTGCAACTATTAAAAAAGTAATAGCTTGTAAAGTTGAAACAATTGCTGTTGCAAACATTTTACAAAATAGTAAATAATTTCTATTTATATAAGAAGTTAAAAGTATTTTCATACTTCCCATTTCTCTATCAAATATCATAGTTAGTGAGCTTTGCATTCCATTAAAAAGTAAAACCATTCCTACAAGTCCAGGAACTATATATGTTTCATAGGTAATATAAGTTTCATAAGGTGGAATTATTGCTAATCCTAAAGCTGTTTTAAAACCAACAGAAAAAATAAAAAGCCATAAAAGTGGTCTAACAAGAGCTGAAAAGAATCTGCTTTTTTGTTTTAAAAATCTAATTAGCTCTTTATAAACGATTCCTTTCATACAATATATATATTTTTTCATCTCTCTACCTTACTAAATAATTGAAAGTTTCAACTAGGTTTTCTTTTTTGTGTTTAACAATTATATTTTTTACAATTCCAGATTCCACAATTTTTCCTGTTTTAATTAAAGTAACATTATCATCTTCTTCAATTTCATCAAATAAATGAGTAATCCACAATACAGATATATTTTTTGTAGAAACAAGCTGTCTTACATAAGCTAAAATATCAAATCTACTTTTTAAATCAAGGCCAACAGTTGGCTCATCAAGTAAAAGTAATTTTGGTTTATTTATCAAAGCTCTTAAAATCTCAACCCTTCTTCTATGCCCTCCATTTAAATTCCGCACTTGAGTATCTAAATGTTCTTCTAGTTCAAGTTTTTTAATTTCATCAGCTATTGTTAAAATTGTTTGTTTAAAATCAAGCCCTTTTAAAGCACCATAATAATAAAGGTTTTGTTTTACAGTTAAATCTAAATCCAAAGTCGGTTCTTGAAAAACAATTCCAATATCTTTTAGGGCATTTGAATAATCTTTTATTGGAAAGTTATTGATAGTAATTTCTCCAACTACAAGATTTTGCAATCTTGTAATTAAAGAAAAAATAGTAGATTTACCAGCACCATTAAGTCCTAGTAAAACGCTAAAGGTTCCCTCTTCTATAGAAAAATTTATATTATCTAAAACCTTTTTCTTTCCATAGGAAAAATCTACATGATTTACTTCTAGTATTTTTTTTTTCATATTTTATTTATTTTGTGGAATTACAGCTAATCCCCAAGGATATCTTCCAACAGGTATTGATTTTTCTACTTTTAAAGAATCTACATCAATAACTGAAACATCTCCACTTACACCATTTGTTGTATAAAGTTTTTTCTCATCATGTGCAAAATCTAATTGCCATACTCTTTTTCCAACTAATAAATATTTTATAACTTTGAATGTTTGCGCATCCACAACAGCAACATGATTTGCAGGTCCAAGTGCTACAAAAGCATATTTTCCATCGCTTGTTAGTTTAATTCCAACTGGTTGAATTAAGTCTTTAAAAACTCCTGGAATTTTAAAAGAAACTTTTCCAATGCTCTCTTTTGTTTTTGAGTCAACTATCATGACAGTTCCACCAATTTCACTTGAAGCCCAAACTCTATCACCACTTTTTGTAAATTCAATATGTCTTGGTCTTTGATCAACTAATGTATTATGAATAATCTTTTTTGTTTTTGTATCAATCCAGTGTAAAAAGTTTGATGTTTCAGTTGTGTTTATAGCAACCGTTCCATCAGGACTTACAGCCATCCCCTCAGGTTCAACTCCAACTTCTATTTGAGTAATTACACTTCTATTTACTGTGTCAATTACAGTTACAATTGCATCATCTTCATTTGAAACATATAACTCTTTTCCATCAGGAGTAAGTGCGAATTGTTCAGGATCTTCACCTGATGGTAAGTTATATATGATTTTTTTTGTTTTTAAATCTAATACTTGAACAGTATCATCATCACTTGCACATATATATAACTGAGTTTTATCATTGTTTAATAATATACCTCTTGGTCTTTGACCTACTTTTATAGTATCCGTTACTTTATTTGTAAGTGAATCAATAACAGAAATAGTATTATCCTTTTCATTTGATACATAAATAGTATCTGCTAATAATGAGCTTGTTAATATAGCAATAGTTAATATTTTTTTCTTCATAAATTTAACTCCAATTTTATTTTGATGAATTCTATACTATCTTTATAGCCTAAGTTTAGCGATTATTTTTGCTAAACTCAGGCTATAAATATTTAATATAATCCTTATAAACCATTAAAGGGAAAAAAATGAAAACTCTAATATCTTTTCTATTTTTATTATCTATCATAAATGCAGATGTTTTAAATGTAAATATTTTATATTTAGAGCAAAAAATCCAAAAGCCACCTGTTTTATCAAATATAATTGAAGAACCCGAAGATTTAGGAATAAAAGGTGCCGAGATTGCCATAATAGATAGTAATAAAAGTGCAAAATTCTTAAATCAAAACTTCACTTTAGAAAGTAAAACATCTTTTGATGAAAATGAATTAATTTCTGTATTTGAAGAGTTTATAAAAAACAAAAATAGCTATGTATTATTAAATGTAGAAGATGTACTTTTGGAAAAACTACTTAAAAATCCCCTTTCAAAAGATGCCTTACTTATAAATGCAAGTAGCCAAAATACAAATCTTAGAAAAACTATTTGCCAAAACAACCTACTTCACACAAGTGCAAGTAATGCTATGCTTTATGATGGATTAGTTCAATTTTTAGTAAAAAGAGATTTTAAAAAAATATTTTTATTAAGTGGCAAAAATCCAAAAGATTTACAAATCAAAGAAGATATTAAAAGAGCTGCCAAAAAGTTTGGAGCACAAATTGTTGTTGAAAAAGATTGGGATAATAATAGTGATATTAGAAGAAAGGCAACTGACGAGTTTCCTGTATTTACACAAGCTAAAGATTATGATGTAATTTTACTTGCTGATTATTATGGTGATTTTGGAGAGTTTGTATATTTTAACTCTTGGCTTCCAAGACCAGTTGCAGGAACGCAAGGTCTAACTCCTGTTTTATGGCATAAAGTAATAGAACAATGGGGTGCAGCTCAAATGCAAAGTAGATTTGAAAAATTTTCTTCAAGATGGATGGAATCAAGGGATTATTCAAATTGGTTAGCAATAAGAACTATTATTACATCAATTTCAAAAACAAAAACAGCTGATTTAAAAACAAATTTAGACTATATTTATTCTGATGATTTTGATGTGGCTGCTTATATGGGAAGAAAACTATCTTTTAGGGATTATAATGGACAGGTTAGAATTCCTATCTCTTTAGTTCAACCAAGAGCTTTGATTTCTACTTCCCCTCAAGTTGGTTTTTTGCATCCAACTACTGATTTAGATACTTTGGGAATAGCACCTTTTGAAATGGAATGTAAAAAATGAAAAAAACCTTTTTATTAACTCTTTTTTTATGCTCTTTTTTAAAAGCTAATTATGAAATAATAGATAATGAAAATCTTTTTTTAGTAAAAACGCCTAATAAAAGTTTTCAAGAAAATTTATTAAATCTAAAAGATGAGATAAATTTTCAAGGTTTTACTATAGTTTATGAACTAAATCTTGCAAAAACTACAAATGAACTAGCTGTTTTACTTGAAAAAAAAGAGATTCTACAAGAGGGAATAAATCTAGGTCTTTGTAAAAGTAGTTTTACTTTACAAATGATAGAAGAAAATTACAATAATATCAACTACTGCCCCCTTGCTATTTCTATTTATAAAAAAAATGATGAAAACTATATCTCTTATAAATTTTACAAGCCTTTTAAAAAAGATGATGGAATCGCCAATAAAATAAATGAAACATTAAAAAATCTGATTATAAAAAGTGTAGAATAAAAGAAATTTCTATACACTGTGCTTTTAAATGGAGATAAATATGAATAATAAAAAAATACCACTTTCTGTATTAGATTTAGTTCCAGTTGCAGTTGGTTTCTCAATATCACAAGCCATAGAAAATAGTTCAAAACTTGCATGTGCGGTTGAGAAGTTTGGATATGAGCGTTATTGGGTAGCTGAACATCACAATTTTAGTGGAATTGCTAGTGCTGCTACATCTGTAATATTAAGTTATATTGGAGCAAAAACAACAAAAATTAGAATAGGTTCAGGAGGGATCATGCTTCCTAATCATGCTCCATTGGTTATTGCTGAACAATTTGGAACTTTGGAATCTTTATATCCAAATAGAATAGATTTAGGTTTAGGACGAGCCCCAGGAACTGATAAACAAACAATGTTAGCTTTAAGACGTGATCCAAATAATGACGGTTCAGACTTTCCAATGATGCTTAAATATTTACAATACTATTTATCAAATGAAGCTGGAAGCAAAGGTATAAAAGCAATACCTGGATATGGATTAGATATTCCAATTTGCTTACTTGGTTCTAGTACTTTTAGTGCCCAATTAGCAGCACAAAAAGGTTTGCCTTTTGTTTTTGCCTCACACTTTGCCCCTGATTCAATGGATGATGCAGTAAAAATATATAAGGCAAACTTCAAGCCATCAAAACAGCTAAGAGAGCCTTATATAATGATTTGTATAAATGTAATTTGTGCCCAAACAAATGAGCAAGCTCAATACTTAGCAACAAGTGAACTTCAAAAATTTCTTCATCTACATAGAGGTGACGATAAACAATTACAAAAACCTACAAAAGATATGAGTAGTTTATGGGAAGATTGGGAAGAAAAAAGTATAAGACATAAAACAAGAGAATCAATATGGGGAACACCCCAAGTTGTCAAAGAAAGACTTGAAAGTTTAATCGCAAGAACTGGTACAAATGAAATAATGATAAATGCCATGATACATAATCCAGAGGATAGAATAAAATCTTATGAGCTGATTTCAGAAGTTTGGTTTGGGTGATATTTTTAGGAAAAAGGGATATAAAAGAATTTAAAGTGTCAATAAACTTTATCTTATTATCTAAAAAATATTTTGCTTTTAAAATATAAGTATACATTAGTTAAAATAAAATAAAAAACAGAGATAAAGTATGATAGAGGAATTATTAAAGAATATTGAAAATATAGAAGAATGTATTTTCAGAACAATTAGAAGTAATGTGTTTAAATTTAAAAAAGAAGAAATGCAATTTTTAAATAACTTTGGCGATGAAATTGAAAAAAGTAAAGAACTTGCAATTCGTATTGGTAAAGACGCTTTTAATAACTTTGACTCAAGTTTAAGAAGTATTGCAATATTAGTAAACTTAAGAAATTTATATGTATTATTAGCAATAAAAATTCAAGATGAATCAAATAAAACTTTTTTAGATGGCATAATTAGTGAGAGAGGAGAGAATGCTCAACTTGAAAGTATTGTTAAAATAATTATTGATTTTAAGCCTGCTATTAAAAAATTAAAAAGACAATATGATGAATATTTAGAACTAGAAAATAGTAATTCTATTTTTGAAGAAACAAAAATAGATAAAAATGAAATATTATTATATTTAAATAAATCTTTGACCGAATTATCAAATGAAACGACAATTCCCCAACAAGAAAAAGAAAAGTTAATTATTGTTTATAAAGAAGTAATTAAAGAAGTAGAAAAGAAACAAACTAATTGGCAAAAAGTTTTGGGTTTTTTTAATGTTATGGCTATTGCTTTAACCATATATACTTCTGTTCCAACAGTAATGCAAGACCTTCGTAAAGCTTATTCTGAAGTTACAAAAGGTGTAAATATATTTAGTGAAAAAAAAGAATTTAAAATAAAAGTTTTAGATAATCAATCAATTAAATTAATCGAAGAAGTAAATCAATCTTAAATAAAAAAAAGTGAAAAAGATGCCATGCAATTTTTTTATAAAGATTCCACTTTTAGTAAGTTTTTTTAAGGATATTTTACAAACTCTTTATAAGTTTTATCTTCATACTTATTTTTCTTCTTTTCCATTTTTATAAGCAGGAAGAGATAATCCAATTGAATTTTTTAGTATATTTTTAGCTAGAAGTAGCGTCTGTCTACTTTATCTCTTAGTCTTGTTATTGGATTTTCACTTGTATCTATTTTAAATTTTAAACAAATTAACCATAAAAAGTGTAAATTGAGTATAATAATAAATTAGTTTTAAGAAGTGAAAAAACTAATAACACTTAATATTAAAAATTAAAGCAAAACTAAAACAATAAGAATTAATGATAACTAAACTATGACTATATTGTCCTATCATAAGGTAATATCTATTAATAAGTTAAAATTCAATAGTAAAGAGGATAAGAAGATAAATGAAATTAATAATTGTCTTTTTTATATTTATATTAAACATACAAGCTGGAAATCTGGAAAGAGAACTATCAAGAATGATAGGCTGGACTATTGTTGGAAACGTCGAAATAATTGGAACTATCGATGAGGGGAAGGAAGATAGTATGTTTAGAGGTTGCAATGGAAAAAATATTATTGTTTTCAGTAATAATTTAAAAGCGTTATGTATCTCTTATGAACTTGCTCTAGAAATAAGACCAACTGCAATAATATTTAATAAAAATACTACAATAGACAACAGAGAAGTAAAAATGTACAAAATGCTAGTAAAAGATACTATTTACAATATAAATCCAAGATAACTACTAATTTAAATTTTTAACTAAGTAATCATTTTCTTACATTCTTTTATCCTCAAAAATCATAATTTAAAATTTAGAGTACATATTACAGATATAAAATAAATAAAAAATAAGACCCAAAGTTAGGGTCTTATTCTTTTGTAGTATTATTAAAACTTAACTTCAACAGCAGCTACAACTGTTTGCATATCTTCTAAACTACCTTCATCAAATGTACCTAATGCATATCTTAAACTTACAGTTGCACTTTTATTAAGTTCATAAGCTAAACCTGCATCATATTCTGTGATTTTTAAATCTTTGTTGATACTACTAAATGTTGCATCTTTAATAATATGCTGAGCTAAATTTGATTCTAGTGTTAAATCTTTTGTTAAATCATATGCTAAATTTAAAGCTACAATTGTAGTATCTCCATATTTTCCAACTCTATCAAGAGAAGCTGTTCCTAAATCATCATTTGTTAAATATGTTACTGGTAAATTTTCACCTGACACATATCCATCTTTTGTAGTAAGTGCAGCAAATCCAATATTTAGATTATCTATTTGTTTAGCAACTTTTAAATAAGCTCCAAACATTTTTTCATCACTTTGACCTGCTGTTGAATTACTTCTATCCCCTACTCTTTTTTCTATTTGTGTTTGAATATCTAAACCTGCAACTTCACCCATTGCAAAGGCATTAAACATATGGCTTGTAGCATCATTATAAATTCCAGAACTTACAGTTGTTTCTGTATTATTTTGTAAATAAACATATCTTCCACCAACTAATAGTTTATCAAGTGTCACTTGTCCACCTAAACCATAAGCATCAAAATCACCCGTTCCAGTTCCACTTGAGTTTGCACCTAAGAATGTATTTTGGTCTTCATTTGTACCTTCAACTGCTTTAAAATCAAATGCATATAATAAAGTATTTTCAATAGGTGTATAACCTAAGAAAGCTAAATCAATTTTATCTCCATTTGAACCATAAAAAGGTGTCCCATAAGTATCATTTACTCGTCCTGCTAATAAAAATTTATTTTCATTAAATGGTACTAAGACAGTTGCTTCATCCCATGTAAAAGCGTCATTATCATTATTTCCCCATGCATCGTTTTTAAGCTCAACTCTTGTGTGAACAACAACATTTTCTAATGTTTTAAAATCTAAATTAACTCTGATTTTTGAGTCGATTACTTGTTTATCTTTTTTTACAGTATCTGTATCACCTTTTACAGATATTCCTCTTACATCAGCATCTCCATAAATTTTTAAATCTGATACTAATTCAACATTTCCTGCCATTGCAGATGTAAGTGCAAGCGACGCAGCTAAACTTAATAACCCTAATTTTTTCATCTTCAGTCCTTAACTAATTTTTACAAGAATTCACCTAAAAACAAATTCCGTATTCGTTATTATATCTGACTAATATAGCCCTGCAATAGCCCTAAAATAGCCTAGATATAGCGCTTAAATAGCTTAATCATAGCATAGGATAAAAAATTATTTTTTACTGTTTTTTTAACTTATATTATAGTATGAAATAAAGGGGTTTTCTATTTATATTTTGCAAACTCTTTATATGTTTTATCTCAAACATAATAAATACTTGTTTTTCTTCTTTTTCATTTTCATAAACAGGAAGAGATAAGACAATGGCATTCTTTGGAATATTTTTAAAAAAATCTTTTGCATAAAAATCCTTCTAATATATTTGGGTAAGTTTCTAGTATTTGATTTTTTAGTTCATCTATTTTTTTTAAATCAAACTCTTGATTATTTGAGTTTTCATATTCAAGTATTTGACTTGCAGGATTTTTACTAAAAAACAAAATTCTATTTGATAAATAAATTGCTTCACTTAAATCATGGGTTACTAAAATAACTGTTACATTAAATTTTTTACATAGTTCTAAAAAATCCTTTTTTAAAGCCATTGCAGTTGGATAATCAAGTGAGATAAAAGGCTCATCTAAAAATATGACTTTTGGTTTATTAATAAAAGCTCTTACAAATGATACTCGTCTTGCCATTCCACCTGATAGATTTTTTGGATAAACATCTAAAATATCATTTAATCCTACTATTTTTAATAGTTCATTTATATGATTCATATCTTTTTCTTTTGAGATTATTAGAAGATTTTCTTTTATAGTAAGCCAAGGGATTAATCTATGATCTTGAAAAACAAATCCTATATTTGAAGATGATATAGTAACTTTTCCATTAAAATCTTTATCTAAAGATGAAGCTATATTTAAAAGTGTAGTTTTACCACAGCCAGATGGTCCAATAATAGATAAAAATTCGCCTTCTCTTACTGATATTTTAATATTTTCTAATATTTTTATATCTTTAAAAAATTTCTCTTTTATATTTATATTAATCATATTATCTCCAAATTCTCATTTTTGCTTCTATTGGATTTAGAAATATTTTTTCTATTAAAATCACAATAAAAATAAAAGCAAAAGAGTATGCAAAAATAGAAGTAATATCAAAATCTTGAAAAAATAATGCAATTTGAAAACCAACACCATCACTTCTTCCTAATAACTCAACAACTAAAACTATTTTCCAAACCAATGAAATAGTAAGTCTTGTTGTTGCCATAATATATGGATAAATTTGAGGTAAATATATTTTTCTTATAACATCTTTTTTTGGTATTTCATAAATACTTGCTAAGTCTAAATATTTTTTATCAATAGATTTTACACCTTCTCTAATATTTACAATTATTATTGGAACTTTATTTATGATAACTGCTAGTATTGCCGAAAAATCTGTTAGACCAAACCAAATATAGCAAATAATTATTGTCACTAGTGCTGGCATATTTA
Source organism: Arcobacter sp. s6 (assembly GCF_040884245.1). Taxonomy (NCBI): domain Bacteria; kingdom Pseudomonadati; phylum Campylobacterota; class Epsilonproteobacteria; order Campylobacterales; family Arcobacteraceae; genus Arcobacter; species Arcobacter sp. s6. The sequence goes on from NZ_JBEVTN010000001.1 coordinate 149,380, forward strand.
AACCAATTATTAGAAAAATATCTAAAAAAGAATCAATTTTAGAAAATAACCCCATAATAATTCCAAAAAAAACTCCAATAATCATTGCAATAAAAAATGCAATAAAAACTCTTTGTAGTGTTATTGATACATGATGAACTAGCTCTTTATTTAAAAGATGATCAAAAAAACTTCTTAATATATCTACAACTGAGGGAAAAACATCAGTATTTGCTAATATTGAAATTGATTGCCATAATATTACAAATGCAAATATTGATAAAAATTTATTAGGATTATTCATAGTATTTTCAAGCTCTATTTTGAATCAAAATTCCAAAATATATTATTATCCAAGAAAACACTATCTTCAACAAAACTCTTTCCACCCTCTTTTAAAAGTATTTTAAATACTTTTTGTAAATCAGTGATATTACTATCATCAAACTCTTCAATGATTCCTTTTTTATAACCATTTTTTAGTGCTTCAAACTCTTTATCATTTTTTACATTCATTTGATTTCTAATTCTATTCCACTCTTCATCACTGTTTTTTAGAATTTCTTTACTCTCTTTTGAAGCTTTTAAAAAGCCATTGATTATCTCTTTGTTATTATTTGCAAATTGAGTATCAAAAGTCCAACCCACAAAAGATACATCTTTTTTGATTCCTAATTCTTCTAATATATCTTTAATCTCTACTAATGGTTTTATATTTTTTGATTCTAATTTTGCATTAAAATGCCAAAAATTAATCGCAGCTTCCAAAGAATCATCTTCCATCTTTTTATATAAAATTGGAGCAGATGCATATAAAGGATTTACAATATCTTTTAAATCTATATCATATTTACTTTTACTATATGCTCTAAATAACAACCATGTTTTATCATAAACTCCACCTGCAATTCCAAGCTCTTTCCCTTTTAAATCAAGTAATGTTTTTATCTTGCTATTTTCATTTACAACTAATGTACCTGTAGCTTTTGAATAGGGATAAAAACTAAAATCTTTTCCTTTTACTTTTTGTGCATTTACCCAAATCCAATCATTTACAATCATATTTACATCTTTTGATTGTAAAGATACTAACTGGGCATTTTTAGAAGCTAGTTCAACAACATCTAAATTAAAACCATATTTCTTATCTAAGTTATGATATTTCAAAACATCTAATTCCCAATTTACAGTTCCAAATGCTAAAACACCTATTCGTAAATTTCCTTGTGCGTATAAACTTATTATGCTTAATAATAAAATTGAAATTAATTTATATATCACTTTTCTACCTCTATGTTTTTTTATAGAGCAATTGTATATAAGTTTTATAGCCCAATTATAGCCATTTGGTGATAATTTTTGTCGCTATAATTAGGCTATAAAATTTGTTTATACTTCCATTACATAAAAACAAAAGGACGAGAAATGAAAAAAATTACACTAGCATTACTTGCTACAACAATATTAGCTTTTGGACATGGAAGTGTTACTCCACAAGCTATTGATACTAAAAATTTAAAGCCACTTGGAGCTGAATGGTTAGAAGAAAATCCTTATAAAGGTGATGAGGCAGCAATAAAACTTGGTAAATATGCATATAGTGAGAATTGTGCTAGATGTCATGGTTTAGATGCTATTTCTGGTGGAATTGCACCTGATTTAAGAGCTTTAGATGATGGTATTGATGGTGATGAGTGGTATATGGAAAGAGTAAGAGGGGGAGCTGTTAGAAATGGAAATGTTTACATGCCTCCATTTGAAGGTGTTTTAAACCAAGAAGCTATGTGGGCAATTAGAGCTTATTTAGTATCATTACCAAAAGAATAAAAAGTATTTATATGAAAAATATTCTTAAATTATATGCTCTAATATTAATTCTTACAATAAATTTATTTGCAAGAAGTATTGATGATATAAAAGCAAGTGGGGAAATAGTAATTGCTGTTTATGAAAACTTTCCACCTTACTCTTATATTGAAGATGGTATAGAAAAAGGGATTGACATCGAGCTTGGTAAAAAGGTCGCAGCCTCATTAAATGTAAAACCCATATGGTATTTTACAGGCTTTGATGAAAATCTTGCAAGTGATTTAAGAAACACTATATGGAGAGGGAATCTAATACATAAAACAAAAGCTGATATTATGTTTAGAATTCCCTATGATTATGATTATCTAAGAATGACAGATAAATCAACAGGTGAATTAGAAAATGAAAGAGTAACAATTAAAGGTCCATATCAAAGTGAGAAATGGATAATTGCTACAAATAAAAAAATAATCCCACAAATAAAAACTTTAGCAATTTTTGCTTATCAAACTATTGGCGTAGAAATAGATATGCTTCCTGATTTACATTTAAGTGGGTTTGCTAGAGGTTTATTACAAAGAAATATTAAGCATTATTCAAATTTTCAAGATGCAATAAATGATTTTAAAACTGGAAAACTAGATGCAATCGCTGGATTAAAATCACAAATTGAATTTCTAATTGACTATAAAAACAATAAAGATAAATACTATTTATCTCAAGATATTCCACAAATGAAATCTCAATGGGATTTAGCTACAGCTGTTTCTAGTTCTTATAGAGATTTATCTTACCATGTTGATGGATTGTTGGATGAAGCTTATAAAAAAGGTGAGATTAAAACAATCTTTGAAAGCTTTGGAGTTGAATATTTACCCCCTATAGCAAAAACACAATAAGGAGAAATTATGAAATATATATTTGTTTTATTAGTAAGTTTTTTACTAGTTCAAAACTCTTATGGAAAGAATCCAGTTGAGTCTCCAACTTTTGACGATATTATAAAAAATATTATACAAAATGACAAATATATATTTGATGATAAAAATATCAATATTCAAGTTCCATTATTTGCCGATAATCCTGTACAAGTTCCAATCTTTGTAGATGCAAAAGCTATTAAGAATGCCAAAAGATTAATTATATTTGCAGACTTAAATCCAATTGATAAAGTAATTGATATGGATTTAGTAAATCTTCTTCCAATAGTGTCATTAAATATGAAAGTTGCACAAGAAACACCTATTCGAGCTTTAGTTTTAGATGATAAAGGACTTTGGCATGTGGGAAGTAATAATATCAAAAGTTTTGGAGGAGGATGTTCTGTTTCTAGTGTAGCTTCATCTGATACAAACTTTGATAAGCTTCTTGGAAAAGTAAAGGGAAATATTTTTAAAACACCCGATTCAATTAGATTAAAAGCTTCGATTTTTCATCCAATGGAAACAGGACTTGTATTTGGAAATAGTGAATTTTATATAAATAAAATTACTATAAAAGCAGATGATAAAATATTAGCAAAAATTGATGCTTACTCATCTATTAGTGAAAATCCAAGATTTATTTTTGAAACATTAGTTGAATCAAAAGATTATAAAATAGAATTTTTTGATATTGATGGAAACAAATTTAATATGGATATAAAATGAAATCTTTAATCTTTTTCTTTTGTTTAATATCATATGTTTTCTCAAATGATTTTGATTATAAATTAACACCTATAAAATTGGCTGAAAATAGTTACTACTTTTATGGAAAAGAAGAGTACTTTTCCAAAGAAAATGGTGGTGATATTGCAAATAGTTCTTTTATAATCACAAAAGATAGTGTAATTTTGATTGATACAGGAAGCTCAGAACAATATGGGGAGCAAGTCAAAAAACAAATTGAATTGATAACTAAGAAACCTATTAAATATATTTTAAATACTCACCATCATCCGGATCATTTTTTAGGAAATAGTGCTTTTTCTACTAGTGATATTTATGCAAGTGAATATACAAAAAATGAGATAGAAACTAATGGTGATTTATATATTGTGAATTTAGTAAATATTATTCAAAAAGCTATGGATAAAACAAAAGTAAAAGCTCCTAATCAAATTTTAACAACCAAAGAGTTAGATTTTGATGGATATAAATTAAAAGTTTTATATTTTGATGGACATACACAAAGTGATATAGCAATTTATGATGAGAATACAAAAATACTTTATTCTTCTGATTTAGTTTTTTACAAAAGAACACTAGCTACTCCCCATGCAAATCTTGATAATTGGATAAAATCACTAAAAGAGTTAGAAAAAATAAGCTACTCTATTTTAGTTCCAGGACATGGAATTAGCTCTACAACAAAAGAGCCTATAAAAGAAAATATTGCTTATTTAGAGTTTTTACAAAATACACTTAGAAATAGTGCAAAAGAGGGATTAGATATTTATGAGATATTAAATAAACCTATTCCAAAAGAGTTTGAGAGTTTTACTATGTTTAAAGAAGAGTTTGAAAGATCTGTGATAAACCTATATCCTTCATATGAAAAAGATTTGAAATAACTATTTTTTCAAATCTTCCATAAACTTAATAAGTAATCTAACTGCAACTCCAGTTGCCCCATAAGAGTTGTATGCCCAAACTTCTTTTCTATAAGAAGGTCCTGCTATATCAAAATGAAGCCATTTTTTCTTGTTTTTATTTTTTATAAATTTACTTAAAAATAGTGAGGCTGTGATTGCAGCTCCATTTTTATTGGGACTTGTATTTACGAAATCAGCCACAGAACTTTCTAAAAGTTTTTCTAAATAATCATTAAAAGGTAAAAAACCTACTAATTCACCTGATTTTTTTGAAGCTTTTAAAATCTTCTTTTTTAGTTTTTCACTATATCCCATGACAGCCGTTGTATATCCACCAAAAGCTCCAATAGATGCTCCCGTTAATGTTGCTAAATCAAAAATATAATCAAAGTCTTTTATATTTTTTTGAGCATAGTGTAAACAATCAGCCAAAACCAATCTCCCCTCTGCATCTGTATTTGTAACTTCAATTGTTTTACCATTAGCAGCTTTTAAAATATCATCTGGTTTATAAGCATCCCCACCAATCATATTTTCCACAGCACCAACAATGCCATGAACCTCGAAAGCTAAATTAAGGCATCCAAGAGCGTGTATAATACCCATTACACTAGCACCCCCTGCTTTGTCACATTTCATAGAAACCATTCCATCACCACGCTTTAAACTCATCCCACCTGTATCATATGTCACGCCTTTTCCAACTAATACTATTTTAGCTATTGGTTTTTTTGCTTTGTATGTAAGATGAATTAGTTTACTTTCATGTGGTGAAGCAATACCTACACTATACATAGCATTCATATTATTATCTTTTAGATAATCTTCACCAAAGATTTTACATGTGATGTTTTTACTTTTTGCGATTTCTTGTGCATCATCTGCCATAATTTGTGGATAATAATCTTCAGGTGAACTATTTACAATATCTTTTGTGTAATTTACACTATTACAAATAATAAGAGCTTTTTTTAAATCTGCTTCTAATTGAGTTTTTTCTTTTTCTGACTTACAAGTAATTATTTCAATATTTTTAATATTTTCTTTATTTTGAGAAGATTTATATTCTAAAAATTCATAATTACCTAAAACTAAACCTTCAACAATAGTTTGAATATTTAACTCATTTTTACATTGAATGATATCTATATTTATATTTTCGATTTTTATATTTTTCAATAATTTTATAGCTTTTGCAAATGCTATTTTTATATGTTCATCTTTTAATTTTAGGCATGAAACATATAGTTTATTGTTTTTTATATCAAAATGAGTATTAAATGATTTTTTTAAAAAGTTTATATTATCTAGAGTTTCTTTTACATCTTCAGATAAATTTTTAATTTTATTTAAAATGATTATTTCAACAGATAATTGGGTTTGATTGTTTTTCTTTTTGTTTAGAGTTATATTCATTAGAATTTCCTTTGAATATATTATATAGTTTTTATATGAAATTTTTATTCAAAAAAGAGTAGATAATATAAATTACCTACCTTTTTTTCTAATTAGTTTTTATTTAATGAACAAAGATCAGAAAATGCAACTTCAAGTCTAGCAATCATTGATTCTTGACCAGCTCGTAACCATTTTCTAGGATCATAGTAGTTTTTATTTGGTTTATCTTCACCCTCTGGGTTTCCAATTTGACCTTGTAAATAACCATGATATTTAGCTTCATAAGCTCTAACACCATCCCATGCTGCCCATTGAGTATCTGTATCGATATTCATTTTAATAACACCATAAGTAATAGCTTCTCTAATCTCTTCAAGTAATGAACCAGATCCGCCATGGAATACAAAATCAACAGGTTGTGCTGATGCAGTTCCAAGTTTTTCTTGAATGAACTTTTGAGAATTATTTAAGATTTTTGGGCTTAATTGTACATTTCCTGGTTTATAAACACCATGAACATTTCCAAAAGATGCAGCTATTGTAAAGTTAGGTCCAACTTTACTTAACTCTTCATGTGCAAAACAAACTTCTTCAGGTTGAGTATAAAGTAAAGCATTATCAACATCAGAGTTGTCAACACCATCTTCTTCTCCTCCTGTAATTCCAAGTTCAATTTCAATCATCATATCAAGGGCATTCATTCTTTTGAAGTACTCAACACAGATTTCAATATTTTCTTCTAAAGGCTCTTCACTTAAATCTAACATATGAGAAGTAAATAAAGAACGTCCAGTTTGCTCAAAATGCTTAGCTCCTGCATCTAATAATCCATCAATCCAAGGCAAAAGTTTTTTTGCAGCATGATCTGTATGTAAAATAACAGGAACACCATAAGCAGCAGCCATTGTATGAACATGATTTGCACCACTAATTCCACCAAGAACAGCAGCATCAGAAGTTTTTAAACCTTTTCCAGCATAAAAACTTGCTCCACCATTTGAAAATTGAATTATAATTGGTGAATTAACTTTAGCAGCAACTTCAAGTACAGCATTTACTGAATCTGTTCCTACAACATTTACCGCAGGAATTGCAAAATTATTTTCTTTCGCATAAGCAAAAAGTTTTTTTGCTTCACTACCTGTTAATACCCCTGGCTTTACAATATCTAATACACCCAAACTAATCTCCTTAATTAATAACTATTTTTGCGTCTTTTCTTAATTCGTCAGTAATTTCTTTTACTTTTTTATTATAACTATTTCCTAATAAAATTTGAGAGATATTACTTTCAACTTCTGCATAAGATAATGATTTACCAGGAATTTTATCTTTTAAATAAATAACATGGTAACCAAATTGAGTTTTAACAGGAGTTTTTGAATAAGATCCTTTTGCTAAAGTTTTTGCAGCTGCAGAAAATTCTGGAACCATTTGATCAGCTGCAAATTTACCTAAATAACCACCATTTTTACCAGCTGGATCTTGAGATTTTGTTTTTGCTAATTCTTTAAATTTATCTTCTTTTTTAGTAGCTTTATCTAATTGCTTAATAATTTCATTTGCTTCAGCTTCAGTTTTAACTAAAATATGACTAGCTTCTAAGTTCTCAGGAACTATGAATTTATCTTTATTTTTGTTATAAAAATCTTGTTTTTCAGCATCTGTGAATTTAATTTTTTGAACTTCATTTTTTTGCCATACTTGGAAAGCTAAATCTTCTTTAATTTTAGTAATGGCTTCAACATATTGAGGATCTTTGTCAATACCATCTTCTAAAGCTTTTTTAGAAAGAAGTTTTCTATTTATAATTTGTTCTAAAACTTGTTTTTTAGCAGTATCAGGAAGTTTATCAAAATCAATTCTTGGATCTTGTAATACCATAGTAATATCTTTTTTTGTAATATTCTCACCATCAACTGAAGCGTAAATATCTGCAGCATTTAACGTTGACACTAAAGCTATTGAAGCAACTAAACTTGACACTATTCTTTTCATAATTTTCCTTGACTTTTTATTTAGCGTATTCTATCCATTCATAGTTAATAAAAGGATAATATATTAAAGTAAAATGATAATTTTTTTATAAATTTATGATTTTTTTCAACATATTTAATAAATTTTAAAATTTAGCTTAAAAACACTTTAAATTTTCCAATTTTTATGATACAATTCCGTCAAAATTTAAACTTTACTTAAAGTTAAGGAATATTAATGAGAATTTTGATTATTGAAGATGAAATAACACTAAATAGAACACTACAAGAAGGTCTATCAGACTTCGGATATCAAGTAGATACTGCTGAAAATTATAAAGATGCAGAATACTTTATTGACATTAGAAACTATGATTTAGTTTTAACAGACTGGATGTTACCAGACGGTGATGGTATTGAATTATGTAAAATAGTAAAAAACAGAAGTTCAAGAACTGCAGTTGTTATTATCTCTGCAAGAGATGATAAAGAAAGTGAAATTGAAGCACTTAAATCAGGTGCTGATGACTTCATTAAAAAACCATTTGATTTTGATATCTTACTTGCAAGAATTGAAGCAAGATTAAGATTTGGTGGAACAAATGTAATTGAGATTGATGACTTAATCATTAATCCTGATGAAGAGAAAATTGAATATGCTGGTGAAGAAATTGAATTAAAAGGTAAACCTTTTGAAGTATTAACACACTTAGCAAGACATAGAGATCAAATTGTTTCAAAAGAACAATTATTAGATGCAATTTGGGAAGAGCCTGAATTAGTTACTCCAAATGTAATTGAAGTTGCAATCAACCAAATTAGACAAAAAATGGATAAACCATTAAATATTTCTACTATTGAAACAATTAGAAGAAGAGGATACAGATTCTGTTATCCAAATACAGTTGAAGATACAAAAGCTAAAAGCTAATTATTAATAGCTGCTTATAAAAATGGAAAGTAAAAGTATATATAGACAGTTTTATACAAAACTGATTATAGCTACTTCACTTTTCATTATTACTCTCTCATTTATTTTCTATGAATATGCAAGAAGTACTGTTTACGATGATATACAAGAAAATATGCTAAATCATGCAAAACAACTTTACCAGTCATCACAATCTACTAAAAACTTTGAAGCAGTTCAAAATGACAACTTATCAATTAATTTAGTAACAAATAGTATTCTAGAAAATTTTCAGTTTCAAAACTATCAACGTGGTGGGAATTATTATATAAAATTACTTTATCCTTTTGATTTAGATAATAAGCAATTTATACAAATTATTCGAAATATTAGTTTAGAGCGAGAACTTCTTTATTCTGTTATCTTTAAAAATCTTTTTATACTTGCAATTCCTGGATTTCTTTTAATGCTTTTATATGCAGTAGCTGTTTCAAAGTCATTATTAAAACCAATTATTCAAATAAATAAAAAACTTTCAAATATGGATGAAAATTCTTTAACACAAATTGATAAAAAAGATTTACCTGTAGAGTTTCATTCACTTGCTAATTCTATTAACTCTTTAACAAATAGAATTGAAACCTATGTTAAGTTTAAAAAAGAACTTTTTATAGGAGCAGCACATGAACTTAAAACTCCACTTGCTGTTATGAAACTAAAAAATGAAGTTACACTAAAGAAAAAAAGAGAAATAGAGCAATATGAGGAAACTCTTAAACTTACTATTAAATCAATTGATGATATGAATATAATGATATCTTCTATTTTAGATATAGGAAGAACAGAAGGTGCTCAATTTGAACAAAACATTGAACTAGATTTAGTTGAATATATAAAGAAAAAAGCAAATGATTATCGAATGTTAAGTGCTCAAAAAAATATTATCATAACATTTTTTTCAAATGTTAATCATCTAAATACATCTATTCAAATCACATTATTTAACCAAATCTTACAAAATTTTGTGCAAAATGCAATTAAATTTACTCCAAATGAAAAATCAATTGCAATTAGACTAAAAAAAACAAAAGATGAAATTATCATAACTGTAACTGATGAAGGAATAGGAATAAATGAAAATGTAGATTTATTTGCACCTTTTAAAAGAATAGGAAATCAAAGTGGAGTTGGTCTTGGATTATTTCTTGCAAAAAACGCTGCAGATGCACTTCGAGCAAAAATAACACTTAAAAATAGAGATGATGGGAAAACTGGATGCATTGCTAAGCTTGTACTTAACAATACATCAAAAAGTATAGATTAGAATAAATTCCTATGTTCTATCTTAGTACATTTATTTTGTACTACTTTCATTCCAGCTTCTTTAGCTTTTTGTGCTGCTTCATTGTTTACTAATCCTAATTGAGTCCACACAGTATCTACATCACCCCTTGCTATTACTTCATCTACAATAGCAGCAATTGCATCTGGTTTTCTAAAAATATCAACCATATCAATTTTAAATGGAACTTCTGAAATAGTTCTATAAACTTTTTCTCCTAAAATCGTATCTTCTTTTGGATAAATAGGAACTATTTTAAATCCAGCATTTTGTAAATAAGCGGCCACCATATTTGAAGCTTTTGAAGTATCAGGAGAAAGACCTGCTATTGCTATTGTTTTTGTATTTTTAAAAATTTCTATTATCTCTTCACTTTTTGAGTTTACTGTTGGAAATTCACAATCCATTTTTAATCCTTTATAAATTAATTGAGTAAGTATATTTAAAATAAATTAAATTTTATCTAATTTATTTTGTATATAAGTTTTTACATCTTGATAATTGATACTTTCTTTAAAGTCTTCAAATCTTCCACCACTTGCATTCACATGTCCACCCCCACCTGCAATTTTTGCAGCCATTAGTGAAACATCTACTTTTCCATCTGCTCTAAAAGAAGCATTTCCTTTTTTATTTACATCTATAAAAAAATCATAATCAGGATTTGCTTTTAAGAAGGCATTTGCAGGAATTGATATAGAACCTAAACAATATGTTAAAAGTCCTTTATGACCATTAAAAACTACTGTTAAATCATCTTTTACATCAATTAAAGATTTTACCAAATAAGCAGCTGATAAATTATCTAAGGTATCATCTTTATGATCTAATTTTAGAAATTCTTTTTTTAAGAAATGAACTTCATTATCAAGTTTTATATGTCCATCAACTTGATCTAAAAATGTTGATGCTTGTCTTAATAAATAAAATCTAAATTCTCTATTTAAATCAGCAAATAAAATATTGTTCACTTCTCTAACTTTTGAAATCATAGACATTACAACTTTTCCAAATTCAAAGTTTTTAATATCATAATCAAGCCAAATATCAACAGCATTTATTGCATTTACTAAAGGTTCTAACCATGATGAGACTGTAAAATCGAAACCATCATACTCTTCAAAAAGATAATCATATACTATTTTAGTAGCGCACCTTTTATCATCTAAATAATACCAATAATAAGCATCTGCACTCTTTTTTCCACTTACATGATGATCTAGTAATTGAAGTTTGATTTTATATCCACTTTCAATTAATTCTGAAATATCTCTATCCAAATCTTTTGATTCTTGAAATGTCAAATTCAAGTCACTTATTAAAAAAAGAATATCTTCTTCTTTAAAAGCAAGAATTTCTTCTAATACTTTTTTTATGGTTAATTTAACTTCTATTCCATAATTTGCATTATAAAAATAACCTTCTTTAAAATATTCTTTTGTGATTAATTGACATCCATAGCCATCTAAATCTGTATGTGAGATATGAAATAATTTCATTAAGCAATATCTTTTAATGTTAATTTTTCTAAAAAATCATTAATTTTCATTTGTAAGTTATTTAGTAAAGGCCAAATAGTACAAAGCATTGCTACTTGGTTTGGACAATTATCAGGAGAAGGGGAACACTCAAAAACAGATGGTGTCTTTTCTTCTGCCGCAACAACAATTTCCAAGATAGTAATATTTTCCCATGATTTATTTAAAGCAAAACCTCCATTTACACCCCTGTGAGATATAACTAAATTTTGTTTTGCTAAATTTTGCATGATTTTTGCTAAAAATGATTTTGAAATATTTAATTCTCTTGATAATTCATCTACGTTCTTTGGTTCACTGCTTTTAGCAATTGAAATCAAAGATAATAAAGCATATTCACTCTTTTTTGTTAATAACATATTATATTTTTCCAATTTTTTATCTATATTCTACATAAACTATTATTAAGATTAGTTATTATAATCAAGTAATTCGAATTTTTAATCAAAAAAAAAGGGTCCCAGAAAAACTGAGACCCTTTTTTAACTAAAAAAACTAGAATTATTTAGCTCTAATTCCTAAAGAAGCAACTAATTCAACAAATGAAGTATAGTTTGTTCTTCTTAAATATGCTAGTAATCTTTTTCTTTTACCAACCATTTTTAATAAACCTAATCTTGAAGAGTGGTCTTTTTTGAAAACTTTTAAGTGTTCTGTTAAAATTTTGATTTGCTCTGTTAATAATGCAATTTGCACTTCTGATGAACCTGTATCACCATCTTTTTTTCCATATTTTGCTACTATAGCTGCTTTTAGTTCCTGATCTAAAGCCATGTTGACCTCCTAATAGGTATATTATTTTATCTCACTTTAATAAAGTGGACGCGAATTTTACTTAAAATATACTTTAGTTTACTTTAACTAATAAACTATTTTCCCATCATTTTTAAATATTCTTTATATTTTATATCTTCTAATTTTTGAGCTTTCTCTAAAACTTCATTTTCCATTTGTTTTTTATACTCTTTAACCTTAGCTCTAATCTCTTTTGATTTAATTCCAATCATTTGAGCAGCTAAAATTCCAGCATTTTTCCCGCCATTTATTGCAACCGTTGCAACAGGAACTCCTCCTGGCATTTGAACAATTGATAATAAAGAATCCATTCCTTCTAAATTTGAAGCCCTAACAGGAACTCCAATTACAGGAAGTTCTGTCATAGAAGCTACCATTCCAGGTAAATGAGCTGCTCCACCAGCTCCTGCAATAATCACTCTTAATCCTCTTTTTTCAGCACTTTTTGCATATTTAACTAATCTATCTGGCGTTCTATGAGCTGATACAACACTTACTTCATAATCAATACCAAACTCATCACACATAAGTGCAGCTGCACTCATAACTGGTAAGTCTGAATCACTCCCCATAATTATTCCAACTAATGGCTTACTCATATTTTTATACTCCCTTTTACTTTTAAGATTTCTTTAGCTTTTTGTGCTTTTTTTAATGCATCATCAAGATTTTCATCTAATACTGTTATATGTCCCATTTTTCTAAATGGTGTTGTTTCTTTTTTACCATAAAAGTGAAATGATAAACCAGGAATTTCTAAAACTTCATGAATTCCTTCAATTATAGGTTCACCTTTATATCCTTCTTCTCCTAATAAATTAACCATAGCAGAAGGAGATATAAGCTTTGTTGAACCCAAAGGTAGGTTTGTAACAGCTCTTATTAATTGCTCAAATTGTGATGTTAAGCAAGATTCAATTGTATAATGTCCTGAATTATGAGGTCTTGGTGCAATTTCATTTACCAAAATTTTATTATCTTTTGTTAAAAATAATTCAACACCAAAAATTCCAACTCCATCTAATGCTTCAATACATTTAATAGAAATATCTTCTATTTCTTTTCTAAGATTTTCTTCAATTCGTGCAGGTGCAATAACAATATCACAGATATTTACCCTTTCATCAAAAAGCATTTCAACAACAGGATAACAAACTATTTCACCTTCAATATTTCTAGCAACCATAACAGCTATTTCTTTTTCAATATCAACAAGTTCTTCTATAAAAGATTCAGCTTCAATGGCTTTATTAATTAGATCATCTTTATTTTTTAATAAAACAACTCCTTTACCATCGTATCCACCTTTTCTTGCTTTTTGAATCACTGGTAATCCAAAACTTTCAAGACAAGATTTTGTATCAACTTTCTTATATTTTGGTACTGGAATTCCTTTTTTATCAAGTAATTCTTTCTGTTTATACTTATCTTGAATTAATTCTATTAAATATGGTGAAGGAAAGATATTATTTCCTTCGTCAAACATTTTTTTTAAAATACTTGTGTCTACATGCTCTAATTCAAATGTTGTAACATCATTTTCTTTTACTAATTGTGCTAATTTTTGGGCATCATGAAAACCACCAATTATTTGTTTATCTGAAACTTGTGCAGCAGGACAATTAGGAGTAGGATCTAGTATAGTTACATGGAATCCCATTTTTTTGGCTTTTTGAGCCATAATCTTACCTAGTTGCCCACCTCCTATTATTCCTACTTTCATTGTAGAATAATTAAAAGTTTTATTCATATATAAATTTCTCCTTCAAAATATTTTGCATTAAATTATAAAACCCAAGAAACATCAGAAACAATACATCTTCCACCATATCTTTTTATAAATTTTCTAATATCTTCAACAATATTCATAAGTTTATCTTCATCACAAACTGTAAAAACATAATTATTTGTAAAAACATCAGTGATTTCATCTGCTGATTTTATACCTGTTATTCCTTTTCCTTCTACATCTCTTATTATTGTATAACCTGAGATTTCTTTTATATCAAATAACTCAATTAATCTATTAAGATAAACTGATTCAAGAATAATCTCTATTTTTTTCATTTTTTTCATATTAACTCCATAAGTTATTAATTGCAAAATAGTACAATGGTATTCCCAATGATATATTAAATGGGAAGGTAATAGCAAGACTTAAAGGTAAATAAATACTTGGATTTGCTTCTGGCACAGAAAGTCTCATAGCTGCTGGAACTGCTATATATGAAGCACTTCCACTCAAAAGTGCTAGTAAAAATGCATCGCCTTTTGATAAACCAAAGAAATAAGCTAAAGCCATTGCTATACTTGCATTAAAAATAGGCATTAATATTGCAAAAAATATTAGAAATGAACCTAATTTTTTAAGTTCATATATTCTTTTTGCAGCAACTAATCCCATATCAAGTAAGAAAAATGCCAGCATACCTTTAAATAAAGCTCCAAATAAAGGCTCCATAGAAGTCCAGCCTTTATCTCCAGTTAAAATTCCTATTAATAAAGCTCCCATTAGTAAAAATACAGATGGATTTAAAAAAGCTTCTCTTAGTATCTCTTTCCAAGATGTATGAGATGATTCATTTTTACCATTATTAGCAACACTTTCTTTTTTAGAAAAAATTGCAACAAATACTAAAGCTATGATAATTGCAGGTGACTCCATAAGTGTCATAGCTGCTACCATATATCCTCCATATTCAACACCTAAAGATTGTAAATAAGTTATTCCTGTTATAAAAGTAACAGCACTAATTGATCCATAAGTTGCAGCAACTGCAATAGCATTATGTACATCGAGTTTTATTTTTAAAATAAAAAAACTATAAATAGGTACCAAAATAGCCATAAAAACAGCTAATAATAAAGCTTTCATAACATCAAGTGTTAAACCACTTTTTGATAATTCATATCCTCCATGTAATCCTATTGCAATTAAAAGATAAAGTGAAAAAAACTTAGGTAGGGGTTGAGGAATGGATAAATCAGATTTTAAAAAAACAGCCAACATTCCTAAAAAAAAGAATAAAATTGGCGGATTAAGAATATTTTGCATTATTAAATCAATGCTCATAACAATAACTCCTAATAAAAAATTAAATTATATTAAGTTAAAAGTCTTATATTATAATTTGCGAATGCTATCTAATAGAAAGTTAATTGTTTATTAATCTTTTAGCTAAGACCGACAAGAAGGAGGCTCAACCTCCTGTTTGATAAAATGCTCTTGATGAAACTTCATTGTCATCTTTTACAGACCATTTGTTTTTTTCTGGTTTTCCAGCTAATACTTTTTTTAAAATTGCAACTGCTTCATCAACATTATTTTTTTGAATTGCATCTTTAATACTCATTGCATCTTCAAAATATAAACAAGGTATTAAAAACCCTTCTGCTGTTAGTCTTATTCTATTACATGCAGCACAAAAATCATCTTTGTGTGGTTCTATTATTCCAAATTGATAACCATCTTCAAGTTCATAATACTGAGCAGGTGAACTATTATCTCTTGGTACTGCTTTAAAATTTGGATATTTTTTAGAAACTAAGGCTTTTATCTCATCTGAATTTAATCCTTTTGCACCATCTTTTGCATGATGATTTTCCATAAATTCAATAAATCTAATTACATAACCTTTTTCTTTACAGAAATCTAAAACATCAATTACATCAATATCATTTATTCCTTTTATTGGAACACAGTTTATTTTGATTTTAAGACCTGCATCATCTGCTGCTTGAATCCCTGCAAGAACTGTTCCTAAAACATCTTTTTGTGCAATTTTTGCAGCAGTTGCAGGATTCATAGAATCAAGTGAAATATTAATTCTTTTAAGTCCTGCATTTTTTAGTTCTTGAGCTACTTTTGGTAATAAAAATCCATTGGTAGTAAGTGCTAAATCTATATCATTTTTATAATCAAAAATCATTTTTATAAATACATCTAAACCTTCTCTTAAAAGAGGTTCTCCACCTGTAATTCTTACTTTTTTTATACCCTCATCTATTGAAGCACTTATAAATTTAAATAAGTCTTCATAAGATAGTAAATTCTCTTTTGGTACCCATGAAAAAGGTTTTTCCGGCATACAATATTGACATCTAAAATTACATCTTTCTGTAACAGAAACTCTTAAATAATCGTGTTTTCTTCCAAATCCATCTATTAACATATCTTATTCCTATTTTTTGTAGCTGTTAGAATAGTATAACCTAACTTAAAAAGGTAAAATTAATTTAACCTTTTCCATGCATCTTCTAAAGAATCTACTCTATTAGCAAATACTAAATATAATGCAATATTAAATTTCGCAAGTTTTAAAATCTCATCAGATGGATTTTTAATTATTTCTAAAGCCTCTTCTAAAGAGATATTTTCATAAGCTTTATCATAAATTATACCAAAATCATCCAATGAAAATGAAACTTCAGAAATTTCTCCATTAACTTCTTTCCAATATTTACCATTTCCAAATACTTCAGGACTTCCCTCTGCTGCTTTTACAACTAAAACCTCTTTATAATATTCTTTAAACATTGCTAAATATTTTTTTACATAAGGTTTATGAAAAGCTGTTGTAACACCATATTCACTTAAACCTGGATTTAAAAGTTTTTCAACTGTATTAAAAACTGTTCTCAATCCTAATTCATGTCTTAAGGGTGTCAATATACTTAACTCTTTTAGGTATTCTACCCTATCAAAATAGTGTACATATTGACCCGCATCAAGTGAATCAAAAATCTCTTTTGTTGTTAATCCATTTTTTGCAGGTTGAACTAAATCTCCAGAAATTACAAGATTTAAAGGTGTAATATCTTTATTTTTTTCATGAAATTCTTTTAAAATATTTTCATAAAGAGGAAATAAAAATGGATTATTTACTCTTCCATCAAAAGAGTATCCAAGTTCCAAAGAATTCTCTACTTTTGAAAATTTCATATATTTTTTCAAAGCTTTAACAGCTGCTGTTAATTCGCCATCTGTTTCAAGTTTAGTTCTCCATCCAATTAAAAATGCTCCAATTTGAGCCTGTGTAACTTTATTTTCTAAAATTGATTCAATTGCATCTATTACCTCAAATTCTGTTAATTCTCTATTACCTTTTGGTCCTGTTCCAACTGCTTTTATATATTTTTTGAAGCTCATTTTTTACCTTATTTTTATCGTTTAATTTATATTTTCACAAGCATAATATACAATAGCTTAAATAAAACAATTACCAAGGTAAGCCGTGTCTATTCAAGAAACCATTAGAAAAATAAGTTTTTTTAATAATTTAGATGATGAACAAGTTGATTTAATAGCCTCTATTTCTACTACATCTACTTATACAAGTAATTCTATTTTATATTATGAAAGTGATTCAAATAACAATCTTTTGTTTTTAGTTGAAGGTCTTATAAAAATATATAAAGTTGATAAATTTAATAATGAAATTTTTTTATATCATATTTATAAAAACTCTATGATTAGTGAATTAACATCTATAAAACAAAATGATATATACTGTTTTTCAAATGCAGAATTTATTGAAGATTCAACAATTTTATCAATAAATTTTAGTAAATTTAAAGAATATTTTTTATCAAAAAATATTCTAAATATAGAATTATTAGAAATACTTCTAGAAAAAACTCATCAATTACAATGTATTGTAAATAGAGAATTAGTTTTCGATGCAACTGCAAAAGTTGCTTTTATGCTAAATCAAGATTTAGAAATGTTTAATAAATTAAAAAGACAAGAGGTATCATTTATGCTTCATATTCAACCAGAAACTCTATCTAGAGTTTTAAAAAGATTGACAAGAAATGGTGTAATAATAGTAGATAATGGAAAAATAACTATTATTAATAAAGATGCATTGATTTCAATTTTTAAAGGAGTTGGAATATGAAAGAAAATACAATAAGTAGCAAAATTAAATTAATAGGTATATTTTTTATTATTTTAATGATTAGTATTATTGTTTCAACCATTTATTTAAATGAAAAAAATAAAAAAGATGCTTTAGTTATAAATATTGCAGGAAAGCAAAGAATGCTAACACAAAAAATAGCTAAAAATATATTTTATTTATATCACAATAATGAATCACAAAATGAACTAGATGCTGCAACAGTTGAATTTATCTATAATCTTGATTCATTAAAAAATGGAAATAAATTAATAGGTATATTTAATGCTCCAACAGATGAAATTGCTAAGCAAATATCAAAAATTGAAATACTATGGCATAATTTTTATGCAAATATAAATAAATTTAAAGAAATAGTAGTAAAAAGAGATTTAACTAATGAGCATCTTTTAGAAACTATTGTTCATTCAATTTATAATACAAATAATACACTTTTAAATGATGTAGATATTTTAGTATCTATGTATACTAGCTATACAGAAGAAAAAACAGACTATTTGAGATATAGTCAATATTTGTTTGCACTTATTATTATTTTTCTTATTATCTATAGTTTCTCGCAATTAAAAGCCATGGAAGCAAATGCAAGAAAATTCTTTGAATTTTCTAAGAAAGTTGCACAAAATCCCGATAATCAACCTCTTGAACCAATTAAAATAGAAGCAGAAAAAGAAATAGTTGATGCAACAGATACTATTAATTGTTTTATAAATAAAATAAATTCAGCTATGAACTACTCTGCAAATGCAGTAGAACAATCAAAAAATGCATCTATTAAACTTGAAGAAATAAATGATGAATTTGATGCAATTATTAATGAATTAACTAATTCAGCAGAAATATCAAAACACCTTGATAAAAGTGAAGGAATAGTAATTCAAACACAAGAAGACCTTATCAAATCTACAAAGAAACTACAAGAATTAAAAAATGAGTTAGATAAGTTGCTTAATTCTTGTAAACCTAAATAGGATTTCTTCCTATTTAGCTATTAACTTCCTAAATACTTTTTATACTTCTTTCAATATTGATATATATCATTTTTTTATCCATTGGTTTAGACTAAAATTTTTCCATAGTTCTAGTATGAACAAAAAAAGGAGAAAAAATGGAACCAATCTTAATCATAAGACCTGAAATTGCCCTTGACGATTTCTTACCTATCTTTTTATCTTCATCTTTTGTTTTGCTATTTGGACTGTTTTATGTAGCTATTTATACGCTAGTAAAAATGGAAAGATTAAAAAAAATGTATATGCCTTTCGCATACATTTTTTGGGCTTTACAAACATATTGTATGTATTTTGTTGCAGACAAAATTCAAAGTAATGATTTTACTGTTAAAGCATTAATGGTAACAATGGTGTGTTATTTGATCCTTCCACACTTATATTATTACTTGAATGTTAGATCTGAACAAAGATATGAACAATAAATTTTAGGAGGAACAGGTGTCAAAAAAAGTTGTTTCAGTATGGACTAGTATTCCATTTTGGAGAAGATCAGCTGCGTGGGTAACTGGTTTTGCTTCAATATTACTAATTTGGTTAACATTTGACTCAATGGGTCAAATTAGTATGGGAACAGATGCAGATCTTAAAAATGGTGTTACAAAAAGAGTACCAGGTCCTACGGTAATCAATTATAACATTGATTATAAAATGGATGAAAAAAGAGGTCATGAGGTGCCAGTTATTGGTGAAAAAGAGAAATTCTTTGGAAGAGATGACTGGAGCGAAGAAGAAGCTGCGGAACTTCTTCATTTAGGTAAACTAGGATCTCAAGCAAAGAACTGTATGAATTGTCATACATTACTTGGAAATGGTGCATATTATGCTCCAGATTTAACAAAAGCTTGGCTAGATCCAGCATGGGGACCAAATGGATCATATTTAGGTATGACTAATTCTACTACAAAAGAAGAAGCTATGTCTAAATTTTTACAAAATCCATCTCAATACCCAACACATGAAAGAATGATGCCAAATCTTGGTATTACAGAAAAAGAAGCTATGGGTCTTGTAGCATTTTTAAAACATATGTCATCAATTGATACAAATGGTTTCCCAAGAAACTTTGGAAGAATGTCAACAGATGGTGTAACAGGAGCGATTCATGGGAAATAATTTAAAATTTGAATCTCAAAAATTAGCGATTAACTATTTTGTAGTTGCTGCTATTTTATTTGGTGCTCAATTAGTAATGGGGCTTATTGCAGCTACTCAGTTTTTATATCCAAGTTTTCTTTTTGAAATCTTTGATTTTTCAGTAGCAAGAATGGTACATATTAATGCGCTAGTTGTTTGGATGCTTTATGCAATGATTGGTTCTGTTTACTATTTATTACCAGAAGAAACTGGTATTGAAACAGTTGGTATCAAACTTGGAAAATTAGCATTTTATATTTTAACTGCTGCTGTTACTGTTGTTGTTTTAGTATATATCTTAGTTCAAGTTGGACCTGCAAGTGAATCAACTATTTGGTTAATTAATGAAGGTAGAGAATATATTGAAGCTCCAAGATGGGCTGATATTGGTATCGTTGTTGTAGTACTTGTTTTTGTATTTAACCTTTTTGCTACAGCAATGAAAGGAAATCAAACAGGTATTGTAACTGTATTAATGGCTGACGTTTTAGCTCTTGCTGGTTTATATTTAGCAGGTATGTTCTTTACTGATAATATTTCTATGGATCAATACTGGTGGTGGTGGGTAATTCACTTATGGGTTGAAGCTACATGGGAAGTATTTGTTGGATGTTTAGCAGCTTATGGATTAATTAAAATCATTGGTGCTAGAAGAGAAGTTGTTGAAATGTGGTTATGGATTGAAGTTTCAATGTTATTTGGATCAGGGATATTAGGTCTTGGTCATCACTATTTCTGGATTGGTACTCCTGAATACTGGTGGGAAATTGGAGCATTATTCTCAGCACTTGAGCCTGTTCCTTTAGTTGCTATGTTCGTACACGTTATTTATGATTGGGGAAAAGAAACTGGTCTTAAAGAAGGTCATGGAACAGCTGAGAAAACAATGAATAATTCACCTGCCTTTGCTTGGTTTGTTACAAATGCTTTTGGTAACTTCTTAGGTGCTGGTATCTGGGGATTCTTCCACACATTACCACAAGTAAATATTTATACACATGGTACGCAGTTTACATCAGCTCATGGTCACTTAGCGTTCTTTGGAGCATATGCTACTATCTTAATTGGTATGTTCTATCTTGGAGTTCAAGGTAAAAATGGTATCAAAGTTATGAAAGCAACATTTGATTCTAAAATGGCAATTACATTAATTACACTTGGTGTAATGGGTATGACTGTTTCTCTAACAGTTGCTGGATATGGTCAAGTATTAGTAGAACGTGCTCAAATGGGAGCTACTTGGGAAGCATTCTTTGTATCTCAAGATATGGTATGGTTTGTTCAAGGTCTTGGATGGAGACTAGCAACTGGAATCATGACATTTGTTGGATTTATATATTTGGTTAAAGATTTATTAACTACTTCAAAAAATCCTAAACACGAAAGATAAGGAGTAAATTATGTTTGAACCATTTACAGATATAGTACCAAGTTTTTTTGGTACATTAAATCAAGGTCCTTTAACACTTACGATTTTTCTTCATACAGTGATTATTCTTCCAATGTTTTGGATTTATAAACAGGAGAAAAAAAGATTAGAGGATGAACAAAAATAAAAATCAAGAGATTTTCTCTTGATTTGGGTAGGTAGGAATAAATAGCTAAACTGTGGTGTTTAAGAAAGACTATTTATGGGTAATAAGGTATGAATTTACATTAAAAAAGGTAAGGGAAACATTATGAAATTAGGTAGAGTATTAAGTTTAACAGCGTGTTCAGTAATAGCAGCAGGTTCTTTATTTGCAGGATCTTCAACAATGAATTTTGCAAATGTATATGAAAAAGAGTGTCAAGGTTGTCATGGTCCAATTCACCAAGGTGGAGTTGGTTCTGATTTAAGACCTGATGCATTAAAGAAAAAAGAAAGACACGTATTAAGAGATTCTATTATGAATGGTATTCCAAATACGGCAATGCCACAATGGGATCACATGTTCTCTAAAGATGACGCAGATGGTATGGTTGACTGGTTAATGGACTGGAAAGACAATACAAATTATAAATTAGACTTTGATCAAATCAAGGGTACATGGACAAAATTAGCAGATAGAGAAGAATTAGCTAAAAAATATCCAAATGCAGTTGATACAA
This sequence comes from Arcobacter sp. s6, assembly GCF_040884245.1. Taxonomy (NCBI): domain Bacteria; kingdom Pseudomonadati; phylum Campylobacterota; class Epsilonproteobacteria; order Campylobacterales; family Arcobacteraceae; genus Arcobacter; species Arcobacter sp. s6. The sequence continues at coordinate 171,861 of NZ_JBEVTN010000001.1, forward strand.
AATCAGTTTTAGATATCACATTTGCAACAGAAAGAGATGCTTCTTTAGTTGACTTTATTGATTCAACTACAGGAAAAGTATTATCAAGACATAAAGCTGGATTTGCTGTTCACGTAACAGTAACAAATAAGAAAAATCCAAGATATGCGTATTCAATTTCAAGATCTGGAAGATTAACAATGTTTGATATTGCAGCACCTGGTCAACCAGCACTTGCTTCTGTTCAAGTTGGATTTGAATCAAGAGGACTTGCAGTTTCTCCAGATGGTAAATATGTAATCGCAGGAAATTATACTCCAGGTGGAGCAGTTTTATGTGATGCTATGACTTTAGAGCCATTAAAAGCTTATGATACTTCAGCAGTTATCAATACAGAAGGACAAATTGAAGCTTCAAGGGTTGCATCTTTAGCTGATACTCCTTATGGTCCTTATTTTGCAATGGCATTAAAAGATGCTGGTAGAGTATATTTAATTGATTATTCAAAACCAGGTTTCCCAATTGTTGGAGATGTTCCTAATATTGGTAAAATTCTTCATGATGCATTCTTAAATGAAGATGAAGGTGAAGATTTTGGTAGATACTATATGATCGCTTCTCAAGGTTCTGATGTTATGGGTATCGTAGACTTTAAAGAAAAAAATTTAGCAGCAAAAGTTTATACAGGTGAAAAATCAAAACCACATCCAGGTCAAGGTTCTTCTTGGTTTAATAAAACAATGGGAAAACAACTGCATGCAACTGTTTCAATGAACATAGGTTCTGTTGTTATTTGGGATTCAAACTGGGAAATTGTTAAAAAAGTTGAAACTTCAGGAGGAGGATTATTCGTAGGAACTGCACATCATACACCATATATTTGGGCTGATACAGTTTTAGGATCACCTGAAACTTATAATGAAGTTTATTTAATTAATAAAGAAACTTTAGAAACTGATAAAATCGTAAAAGTTGGAAAAACTGAAGGTCAATTAATTGATGCTAAAACTAAAAAAGTTTTACAAACTTGGGATGCAACACAATATGAAACAATTACATTTCCTGAATCTGATCCACAAATTGGAAAAGATAAAGTTATCAAATATACAGATAAATTAGGTGAAAAAGTAAAAGAACCTGTTCAACCAAGACTATTACACGCAGAACCTGCTAACCATGGAAAATGGACTATGATTTCTGAGTGGACTACTGGAAGAATTGGTATTTATGAATCAGATAGTGGTAAATTTGTTAAATATATTAATAACTTAACTACTCCTACATTTACTTATTCTGTAGAGCATAGACAAACTATTCCTGGTGCTTAATTAGGAAAATTTTATATCCATCTCTTAGGAGATGGATATTTATCTCATGTATAAAATACTTTTAATTCTTATCTTACTTTTTACAAATCTATTTTCAAATAATATTATAAATAATATTTCATGGTATGGTTCTTATGATAAAGCTTTAGAGATTGCACATAAAGAAAAAAAGAATATGATGTTATTTATAGCTTCAATTAAAGATAATAATTCAAATGAAATATTAAATAAATATTTTATGAATCAAGAGTATATAGAGTATTTAAATAAAAATTTTATAAATGTATTAATAACTGTTGAACATAAAACTTCATATCCAATTGAACTATTTTATACGACAAATTTTCCAAGTATATTTTTTGTCTCATTTAAGGATGAGTCATTTTTAACTCACCCTATTTATAAGTTTAATTCAAAAGAAGAGTTTATAAATATTTTATATTCAATAGATTTAAAAACTAAATAAAATATAATCCAGCACCAACAATCAAAGCTAGAACTATTGTTAAAGATACTGTTAGGATACTATACATTTTATCACTAATAGGTATTTTTGTTTCTAAAAACCCAACAATTTTTATTGCTGGATAAATCATAAAAACTAAAAGAACACTTGTAAATACTAAAGTCATTACTATTTGCATTTTTTTTCCTATAATTCTTTTTCTAATTCAAATTGCTCCCATAAAGAAGCAGCTTTTTCATTTCCATTATCTTTTGCTTTTTTAATATACATTGCAGCTTTTTTCATATCTTTTGGAACACCTTGTGCCGAGATATACATAAATCCTAAATTTATCAAAGCATCTTCATTTCCTAAAATTGCAGCTTTTTCATACCATGAAACTGCTTCTTTATTATTTATATTAACCCCAATTCCAACTGTATACATATATCCCAAGTTATATGCTGCTTGAGAATTATCTAAAAGTGCTGCTTCTACAAAAAGAGCAAAGGCCTTTTTATAATCCCTTTCAACTCCAGAGCCATTCATATAGTTATTTCCTAATTGAGTCATGGCATAAGGATTTTTTGCATCACTTGCTTTTTCTAACCATTTTATTGATTCAGCAATATTTTGACTTACTCCATCACCATTATGATACATTATTGATAAATTATGTGCAGCTTGTGAATTACCTGCATTTGCACTTTTTAAGAAATATTCATATGCTTGTTTATACTCTTTATTTTTATAAGCGTCTAAACCTACATCATAATCATTTCCAAATAATAAGCTAACACAAGCCATTGAAAATAAAAATTTTTTCATCATTTTTCCTTTATAAATATATACTTTATTTTACCTATTTTTATTCATATTTTATTGATAGCAGTCAAGTGTTTAGCTTTGTCTTTATGTTAAGATTTATTCATATTTAAAATAAGGAGTACAAAGTGAGTATTAAATTAATCATACCTCTTGTACTAATATTTTTTTGCAACTTTTTACTTGCTTCACAAGTAGATGGAGAAAAAATATTTAAACAATATTGTTGGGGGTGTCACCATCAAACTTCTGTTGCTTTTGGTCCATCTTTTGAACAAATTGCAAATCAAAGAACAGTAGCAGAAATTCAAGGGCATATAATAGCTCCTAAATCTATGTACAAACAATTAGGACATAAAAGATCTGTAATGCCAAGCTTTAAAGATGAACTTTCACAAGAACAACTTGATGCAATTACAGATTTTATAATCTCATTTAAATCAAAAAAGGATTAAAAGAATGTTTCGATTATCAAATTTAATTAAAACAACTCTTGAAGATCAAAAATCAAGAACATTAAATGGCTCAATTATGATTTGGAATTTTACAAATAGATGTAATCTTCTTTGTCATCATTGTTATAGTAAAGCTGATGCAAATGAAAAAGATACTTTAACTTTTGAACAAATAGAACAAACTATTTCAAAATTAAAAGCAGGTGGAGTTAATTTTGTAATATTTTCAGGTGGAGAGCCACTTTTAAGAAAAGATATATTTGATATTGCAAGGGTTATGAAAGAACACAATATCATGACATACTTATCTACAAATGGAATATATGTAAGTCCTAAAAATGTAGATCAAATCATTGATACTTTTAATTATATTGGAATTTCAATAGATGGAATAGAAGAAATTCATGATCAATTTAGAGGTCAAAAAGGTGCTTATAAAAAATCAATTGAAGCTATTAAACTAATACAAGCTCATGGTGGAAATGCAGGTATTAGATTTACAATCACAAAAGAAACACAAGATAGCTTTTATGCAATGTTTGATTTATGTGAAGAGTTAAATGTTGATAAACTATATATTTCTCACCTTGTTTATTCAGGAAGGGGAAAAGATAATCTTGAAATAGATATTTCAAAAGAACAAAGAAAGCAGTATGTTGAATTTATAATTGACAAAGCTTTTGAATACTATAAAAATGGAAATAATATTGATTTAGTAACTGGAAATATGGAAATGGATGCAATTATGCTTCTAAATAGATTTAAAAAAGAATTCCCAGAAAAAGTAGAACTTTTAGAGCAAAAACTAAAAGCATGGGGAGGAAACTCAGCAGGACATAGACTTGGGAATATGGACTGGGCTGGAAATGTAAAACCAGATCCATTTTTTCCATTTGTTGTTGGAAACTATTTACAAACTCCTTTTGATGAAATTTGGACATCAACTAAAAATGATATTTTAAATAAATTAAGAGAACATCCAAGACAAATAAAAGGAAAATGCCAAGATTGTAAATATATAGAAATTTGTAATGGAGGATCACGTTCACGTGCCTTTGCTATTAGTGGAGATTTATGGGAAGAGGATCCATCATGTTATTTAACACACGAAGAAATTAGGAGAGAAAAATGAAACTATTAAATGTATTATTAATTGCATCTATTGCAATGGGTTCGGTTTGGGCTAAAGAGAAGTTTTTTGTAGTAGAGAGAGAAAGTGAATCATTAGCGACTATCTATAATGGTGTAAAAAGAACCAATATAGAAGGTATGCACAATATGAACCATGGTGTAGTAAAATTTGATGGAAAAGATGGTTATGTAATTTCAAGAGATGGATATGTTGTAAAATTTGACCCTGAATCTGAAAAAATATTAGCAGAATACAAAACTTCAAAATCAGCAATTGGCTTTGTAATTGGAACGAATTATGTAGCTGTTGCAAATTATGATGATAAAAGTGTAGATATTTTAGATAGAGATTTAAATCCTATTGAAAAAATTGAAACCGGTTCAAAAAATGTAGGGATTAAAATATATACAGATTACCTTATATTTTCACAGATGGATAATGATATAATCTCCGTTTACAAAGATATGAGTGCAGGAAAAGGAAAACCAAGCTTTAAATTACATAAAGAATTTAAAGATGTAGGTGAGCTTCCTTTTGATGCAATGATAAAAGATGAAAAATATATAGTTGGATTTTTTACTTCAAAACACTTTGGAGTTGTTGATTTAAATACAATGGAATACAAAAAAGTTGATGTTTTCTTAGATGAAAATAGACAGATGGTTTTAAAAGTTCCACATTTTGGATTTTGGTCAATTGGTGGAGATAAAGTTTTTGTTCCAGCAGTTGGAGATAATAAAGTTTTAGTTTATGATAATGATTTTAAATTTATAAAAAATATAAAAACTCAAGGTCTTCCAGTATTTACAAGTTTAAGTCCTGATAAAAAATATTTAGCAGTTACTTATTCAGGGAAAGATTTTCCCACTATTCAAATTGTAGATACACAAACTTTAGAGATTATACATACATTTAACTTTGATGGAAAAGTATTACATGTAAGATGGTCTGAAACAACACCTCAGCTTTATGTTTCTGTAAATGATACAAATAAAATAGCAGTTATACACACAGAAGAATGGTTTTTAAATAGAGAGATATTTAATGTAAAAAAACCTTCAGGAATATTTTTATATGAGGATGGAAAATAATTATGGCAAAAGTATATTTAACAGGAGCTGGTCCTGGAGATATCGAATTAATGACATTAAAAGCAGCTCGAGTTGTAAAAGAAGCAGATGTTATTATATATGATAGGTTAGCTAATCCTGAAATTTTAGATATGGCAAAAGAAAACTGTGAAATGATTTATGTGGGAAAACAAGATGGTAAACACTCTGTACCCCAAGATGAAATAAATGAAATCATTTATCAAGCAGCATTAAAATATGAAAATGTTGTAAGACTAAAAGGTGGAGATCCTTTCGTATTTGGTCGAGGAGGAGAAGAAGCTATTTATTTATTTGATAGAGATATTAAATTTGAAATAATCCCAGGAATTAGCTCATCTGTTTCAGTTCCCGCATATGCAGGAATTCCTGTAACTCATAGAGGAATTACTACTTCTTTTAGAGTTGTAACTGGTCATGAAACACCAAATAAAAGAATCTCTCAAATAGAGTGGCAAACTTTTTTAAATGATGAAACAATTGTATTTTTAATGGGATTTCATAATATTAAACTAATTACTAGAAAACTAATGAACCTAGGAAAAAGAAGAGATTATCCATGTGCTGTAATTTCAAAGGGAAGTACTCCTGAGCAAGAAGTTATGGTAGGAACCCTTGAAACTATCGTTGAACTTTCAAAAAACATGCCAACACCTGCAATCATAGTTGTGGGAGAAGTAGTAACTTTAAGAGATAAAATTAAATGGTTTAAATGACAATTAGATATCCTAATAAGATATGATTTTTATGAATATCATAGTAATATATATAATAAGATTTATATTTTATAAAGGATAAATAATAGTGATTGAAAACCCATCAAACTTAGAACTTTCAGATGAAAAATTTAGGATACTATTTGAGTTATCTCCATTAGGAATGGCTATGATAGATTATGAAACTGGTAAGTTTCTAGAAGTTAATCAATCTTTATTAAACTCTGTAAAATACACAAAAGAAGAATTTTTATCTCTTAGTTTTTATGATGTTACTCCAAAAGAATATGATCAATTAGAAAAACAACAAATAAAAGATTTAGAAGCTACTGGAAAATTTGGTCCAAATAAAAAGAATATATCAAAAAAGATGGAACAAGATACCCAATAATAATTAGTGGATTTTCTTTTATAAATACAGATAATAAAAAAGTTGTTTGGGGTATTATCGAAGATATTACAGAAAAAAAGCAATATGAAATTATTTATAATGATAATAAAGAGCTATTAGAATATATAGCTATTGAAAACTCTTTACAAAAAGTATTGGATAAGATTGTAGATCTTGCAGAAAAAAGAAACCCTGAAACTATATGTTCAATTTTACTTTTAGATGAGAATAAAAAACACTTAATAACAGGTTCTGCACCATCATTACCAAAATTTTATAATGATGCTATAAATGGAGTAGAAATTGGTGAAAAAGTAGGTTCTTGTGGAAGTGCTGCTTATACAAAAAAAAGAGTTATTGTTGAAGATATAGATACCCATGAAAATTGGCAAGATTATTTAGAATTATCACAAAAAGCGAACTTACACTCATGTTGGTCACAACCAATAATCTCCTCACAAAATGAAGTACTGGGAACCTTTGCTATTTATAATAATGTAATCAAAGCACCTAATACTTTTATGTTAAATTTAATTGAAACATATGCTAATATTGCTGCAAAAGCAATTTAAAAAAATAGATATTCTGAGATTATTCAAAAAAATACAAAAGAGTTAGAAGAAAAAACGCTCTTACTGGAAAACATCCTAAATACAATTCCTGATATGGTTTGGCTAAAAGATAAAAATGGAGTTTATTTAAGATGTAATCTTGAATTTGAAAAATTTGTTGATAAAAAAGAATCTGAAATTATTGGTAAAACAGATTATGATTTTGTAGATAAAAAAACTGCAAATAGATTTATAGCAAATGATAAGATTGCTATGGAAACAAAAAAAATTGTTAGGACAAAAGAGTCAATAACTTATAAAATAAATAATCAAAAAATTGTTTTTGATACAGCAAAAATTTCAATGGAAAATATTAATGGAGAAATTATAGGAATACTTGGTATTGGACATGATATTACACAAAGAGAAAAAAAAGAAGAAGAATTAAAAAAATTAAATGAATTAACTCTATCATTAACAAAATCACAACAAGCACTATTATCCCTTTTTGACAAGGGTGATTCTACTTTGTTTAAATGGAAAAATAAAATAAATTGGCCAATAGAATATGTCTCATTAAGTATAGAGAAACTTTTTGCTTATTCAAGAAATGAATTTATCTCAGCAAATATACCCTATATCAATTATATTTATAAAGATGATGTTGAAAGAGTTTTAAAGGAAGTTGATTCTGCAATTAAAGAAAATAAAAATTATTTTCAACATGAACCATATAGAATAATTACAAAAGATAAGAAATTAAAATGGGTTTTAGATTGCACTACTATTCAAAAAGATGAACAAGGAGAAATAACTCATTTTATAGGAAATATAACAGATATTAGTGAGCAAATACATAATCAAGAATTATTATATCATCAATCAAAAATTGCATCACTGGGGGAAATGTTAGGAAATATCGCCCACCAATGGAGACAGCCTTTATCTATAATTTCAACAATTGCTACAGGCGCTAAATTAAAAAAAGAACTAAATATATTAAATGATAAAGAATTTATTGATGATATGGAAAAAATAAATACTCATAGTCAATATTTGTCTTCAACTATTGATGATTTTAGAGATTTCTTTTCATCAAATGATTACATAAAAAATCAAATAAATTTAAGCGATAGTTTAAAAAAAGCATTCTCTTTAATAAAAGATTCATATAAAAGTTCAAATATAAAAATCATACAAAATTTAGATAAAAATACTTCTTTATTTTACAATGAAAATATTTTTATTCAAGCAATAATAAATATTCTTAATAATGCAAAAGATGCCCTAAATAAGATTGAAAACAAACATTTAGAAAAGTATGTTTTTGTTAGCCTAAAAAAAGAAAAAGATTTTTATATTATTAAAATAAAAGATAATGCAAATGGGATAAATGAGGATTTCATTGATAAAATATTTGAGCCTTACTCTACAACAAAACATAAAGAACAAGGTACAGGGATTGGTTTATATATGAGTAACCAAATAATTACAAAACATCTAAAATCAAAAATCAGTGTTCAAAATGTAGAATATACTTATTTAAATAAAGATTATAAAGGAGCTGAATTTTGCATTACAATCCCTTTTAATTTATAATAAACCTAATATAAAAAAATACATTATCTATCTAATTTCACAAACAAAATAAATTATTACTCTTTTCTAAAATTATCAAGTTAAATAAAATCTATAAATTATCTATGTATATAAAATATTCTTTTTACATTTTGTTGTATATATTATATTCATATTATATGATTATTTAATATTATTGATTTATATCAATTTTATAGATTTATTTTATGGTTAATATTCGCTTTAAAAAAGGAGTATAAAATGTCATTTAGCAGTTCTCTTGAATTATTATCCTTTCATTGGATGGCATATTCAATCTATTCTGCTCTTATTATTTCAGTTATAACATGGTTTGGTTATAACTTAACTAAAAAAGAAAAAGCTAAATCAATAATTCGAATACCTTTTTATGGTTTCGTTGGATTCCTCGTTGTTGCTGGTGTTGGGCACCATATATTTACTTATAATACTGTACCTTGGGTTGCCCAAGATATAAATAGACATCAGATCACACCTGATAAAACATTCAATATAATTGTAAAGAAGCATCAGTTTATTTTACCAACAGAAAAAATGATTATAAAATGTGGTGAAGAAGTGTTATTTAATGTTACTAGTGAAGATTTAGTTTACGGATTTGGTCTTTTTAGAAAAGATAAAACTATGGTAATGCAAATGCAAGTAAATCCTGGAAGTAAAAATGATATTTTATGGACATTCAATCATAATGGAATATATGATTTGATGTCAACTGAATATTCTGGACCAAAGGGTAATGATATGTTTATAAAAAATGCAGTTGAAGTTATAGATTGTATTGATGGAGGTTTAAAATGAGTTTTATGACAGATTTAATAAATGGAGCTGATAATAAATTTGATCATACTGGCTTAAATGCTTTACAAAAAGTTACACTAAGAGCTGTTGTTATGGCATTTTTATTTTATGGTCTTGCCGCACTTGAAGGTATGATTATGAGAACAGCGGCAGTTGTTCCTAGTATTCCACCGGTACATGGTTCCCCAGAACACTACTTTTCAATTATGACAGTTCACCCAATAGTAGGAATATTTGGTTCAACTTATCAACTAGTATTTGGTGCTTTTATGTTTTTAGTTCCTATGCTTACAAAAAAACCTTTATATAGTATAAAGTTAGCAAATTGGGTTTGGGTTTTAATTACAGTTGGTACAGCATTATCATGGATTGCATGTTTTGTTTGGAGTTATGCTCCACTGTATACACTTTATTGGCCACTTCCAGCAGATACTACGCAGTTCAAAACAATTGGTGGTATAGTATTTATATTAGGTATTGCTCTTATTATGTTTGGAACTTTTGGATTTATTTATAATATTTATGCAACTATTTTTGCAAGAGTTGGTATTCATCAAAATAAAACTATGAAAGAATTATTAATATCTGGCTTTGGTATTGATGGGATGCTAAACCTTGGGTATAAATTAATGGGTAAACAACCATATACAAAAGAGCCAGCATTATCTCTTCCTGTTGTTGCAATTTTTAGAGGAACTGTTGATACTTTTTTAGATGCGCTTATTATTTTAGGTGCAGGTGTTTTAGTTTTGATTTATCTTTTTGCAGATGTTGGTGGATTTGGTTTAGATGTAAAATCAGTAGATGCACTTTTATACAAAAACTGGTTTTGGTGGGGACTTGATTTAGTTGCAGATGGACTTGTACTTATCTATGTTGCTGGCTCTTGGTATCTTTTAGCAACACTTATAACAGGTCAAAAACTATTTATGGAAAATGTGGCACGTGCAGCACTTATGTTAGAACTTTTAGTATCTTGGATGGTATGGTCGCATCATCTATTAGCTGATCAAGGCCAACCTGAAATGATGAAATTAATTTCAGGGGAAATGGTGACAGCATTTGAGTTATTAACTCAAGGATTAGCATTATTTATTACACTTGTAACTTTATGGAAAGCTAGACCACTAAAAATGACAAATGAGTTAAAATATCTTTTAGGTGGATTAATTGGATTTGGGCTGGCCGTTCCAGCCGGAATCATTCAAGCAGATATGGCAATGAATAGAGTTTTACATAATACTCAATGGATTATTGGAGCACATGTTCATATTGCAATTATTGTTGGGCTTTATATGACTTTATATTCAGCTGTTTATGTGTTATGGCCACATGTAACTAATAATGCAAAACTATGGAGTCAGAAATTAGCAACAGCACACTTTTGGTTACATCTAATAGGAGGTATTGGAATGGGTGCATTTATGGGAATGGCTGGTCTTGATGGAATGCTTAGACGTCATATGTATTTTAATGGAGAATTTAATTTAATGATGATTTTAGCAGGAATTTGTGGAGCTATGCTTCTTCTTGCTTGGATAATATTTTTATTTAATATAATTATGTCCATAGGAATAAAAGGACTTATTGGAATATTTCTACCATCAAAAAATAAAGAAGCTAGTTATGGCATTTAATTAAAGGATTTATTTTGTTAATAGATTTAAACTTAGTTGCAAAAGACATAAAAAATGTGGGACTTTATGATTTTATACTTCAAGATTGTTTAAAAATTTCCAATAAAAATGTATTAATAGAAGAAGAGATTATATCTCTTCTTCAGAGTAATAATGAAATATTAGAAAATTATAAACAAACTAATATAGAAAATAATATAAGTAATATTCACTTTAGAAATTTAGAATTAGAAAGATTAGAAGAACATCAAAAAATAAATGCAAATCAAATAAACTCTAATCTTAATTTATTAAGAAACATAGAAAAATATACTTTAAAATTTGAAGAGAGCCCTACCTTAGTATTTATTTTTTCAATAGAGTTTTTTATTTTATTTTCAGTTCAATATTTTATTGTCTTACTAGGATTAAAGAATTGGCAATGGGAAATATACGGATTATTTAGTTTATCAGTACTCTTTTCATGGATGTATGCAAATAAACAAAAAGAAAAATACAAAATTAATAATAAGAAATTTAAAGAAGTTTATTTACAAACAGAACAATTAATAAATAAAATTTAATAATTGTTTTATAAAAAGAGTGCTTTTAATCTCTCTTTATCTACTGTTTTATTTTTATTATCAATTAAACCATCATTTTTAAATACCCTTAGCATTCGAGAGAGTGTTTCTGGAGATATATTTAAAATTTCTGCGATTATTATATTTTTTGTATTAAAAAATTCTTCACTATGGTCACATAAATATTTTGCTATTCTCTCTTTTGAATCTAAAACGACATGTAAAGATACAAGGTTTTCAAGATTTCTTATTTTTTTTATAAGTGAAGTTTGTATTAAGAAAGATAATTTTGGATCAGAGTAAATTAACTCTTTTAAACTTGCAAAATTTATTCTTAAAACTTCTGTATCAGTAAAAGATTGTGCAGTTGCAGGATAAGGAATATGCTCAAAATTTGCAACTTCAGCTATTAACTCATTAGGATGAAAATATTTCAAGATTATTTCTTTATCATTTGATGAAGTTTTATAAAGTTTTACAATACCTTTTTTCAATAAATAAAGGTATTCTGATTCTTCACCTTCATAAAATAAAATATTATCCTTTGATAATTTTAGAAAGGTAGTAAACTCACCTATTCTATCTAATGTTTCATCACATAAATCTTTAAATAAATACATCTCTTTTAGCTTATTTTTCATTTAAACTCCTGTTTCTCAAGTTTCGATTATAATAAAAATAAAATCACAATTTCTTGACCTGGGTTAAGCAAAGTATTAAAAACTAAAATACTCTTTAACCCAAGTAATTTCTTCATTTGTTTTTAATTCTATTTTTGACACTTCTTTTTTATCTTTATCTAAAATTATTAAAGTATTATTTTCAAATTTTAAAAAATCTTTCCCCCATAATTTTTCAAGTTGTTCAAGCCTTAAAAATAAATCTTTAGCAGGTGGTTTTTCTTTTACACCTGTTTCATTGCTAACAATTGAATATCCTCCAACTCTTTTTTCAAGGGTATAAGGAATATATTTTTGTAAAATAGTATAAACTCTTTCATTTTTAGGTGATGGCATACCATCTTTTAAAGCCATAATTCCCAAAAACATAAATATTGCAAAAAATCCAAATAATAATAGTTTCTTTCTCATCTTTTTTCCTTCAAAATATTAAAAACAATTATATATAAATCAAAAAATAAATCTCTTAATCCATATCAAGTAAATATGTTGTTTCATATCAAGGCATAAAAAAAATATAGTTGTTATACTTTTCCAAAATTTACTCAAAGAGAGAAATAAATGAAAGATCAAATATTATATAGAATACAAAAAAACTTTCCATTGACTATTAGACCTTTTGAAGATATTGCAAAAGAATTAAATACTACAGAAGATGAAGTTTTAAGGATTTTACAAGAAGAAAAAGAAAATAAAATTATAAGACAAACATCTGCAATTTTTGATACAAAGAAATTAGGATATACATCATCTTTAGTTGCTTTTGAAATAGCAGAACAAAATATTGATGATGCAGTTTTGATTCTTAATTCACATCCTGGAATTTCTCATAATTATGAAAGAAATCATAAATATAATATTTGGTTTACCCTTGCAATTGCTCCAAATTCTAAATCAAACTTAGAAGATACAATTAGTGTTTTAGCAAAATTAACTAAAGCAGAAGATTATATTATTTTGCCAACGTTAAAACTTTTTAAAATTTCAGTAAAACTAGATACTACAAATCAAGCTGAAAAAAAAGAAAAAGTAGCTCGAACAGAATTTAAAGGTATGGAATTAAATGAATATCATTATAATATAATCAAAGAAGCTCAAAATGATATAAAAATCACAAAAGAACCTTTTAAAGAAATTATTGAAAAACTAAATATATCTTATGATGAATTTTTTTCAGTATTAAATGAATTTCAAGAATCAGGTGTTATGAGAAGATTTGCTTCTATCTTAAATCATAGACATGCAGGTTTTGGAGCAAATGCAATGGTGGCGTGGGATATTGAAGAAGGTGAAAAAGGTGAAGAAATTGGTAAAATAGCAGCTTCATTTTCTGCTGTTTCACACTGTTACTTAAGACCAAAATATCCAACTTGGAATTATAATTTATTTACAATGATACATGGGAAAACAGTTGAAGATACTCAAGAAGTTATCAATAATATTGCAAAAGAAATTGAGTATAAATCAAATATGCCCCTTTATTCATCAAGAGAATTTAAAAAAATAAGAATTAAATATTTTTGTGATGAATTTAAAGATTGGGAAGAAAAATATTTAAATTAAAAGGATTAATATTATGGAATTATTTTTTAAACTAGAAGCTGGTTATTTAGGTATTGCTATTTTTGTTTTAGTTATTACAATAATTGTAACAACAAGAAATTTTGTACCTGCTGGTATATGGAAAAAAGCTATACCTCTTATGTTTATAATAATGAGTATATTTATAGGAATGCACTATTTTGTTACTACAAGTCGTATTTATGAAGTAGAAAATACTTTTAATAATAATGGTAAAATTATATGTGAAAATAGAGCTATAAGAAAAGTTTCACAAAGTGTAACAATTGAGAAATCAAATGAATGGGTACTTGAAAATCATATGTTGTCTTCTCCAAACTATAGTAGAGATTTTTTTACAGCAAGATGTATTAAATATGTTCCAGTAGAACTAAATAATTAATTTATTATATTTTAAAACTATATAAATATTCTTTGATTAATTCTCAAAAAAATAATTTAAGTTATTTAGTCTTTCTTTTATACTCACTTGGAGTTGTATTTTCATATTTTTTGAAAAACTTCACTAGGTTTGTAGGCTCATCAAAATCTAATGTATCTGCTATTTCTTGTAGTGTCATACTCTCATCAAGTAGATACCTTTTTATCTCTAAAAGTAAAAACTCATTTAAATATGTTTTTGTAGATTTTCCTGTGTATTTATTTAAAAGATTTGTTAGAGTCCTAGATGAAATTTCAAGTTTTTTTGAGTAGTCATCTACTTTGATACTATATTTATGAAAATTATGTACCATATTTAAGAAATTTTGATAAATTACTTGCTCTTTATCTTTGAAACTTAAGGTTTGTCTCTTTTTGTATCTTTTTAGTTGCAATAAAAAAGCTTGTAATAAAGATTGTAAAATAGATTCTTTAAACTCATCATCTTTTGTTTTTAATTGATTATTTAAAATATCAATATTTCTTAGAATATCATCTAAACTATTTTTTTCAAGCTGAATATTAACAGGGGATCTCATATAATCAAAAATATCAAAAAGTGAATTTTTAATTAATCTATTTAAAAAAGCATCTGAAAATTGTAAAAGATAACATTTTAGATTAGGGTTTACAATAAAGTTATGTACTTGATGCTTTTTTATAAAAAATATTGTTCCCTTTTTATAATCATAAGATTTAAAATCGATACTATGAGTGCCCTCTCCTTCAATCACTATCATAATAAGATTAAACTCCAATCTATGTGGGTATTCAATATCATGGTTTGATTTTATTTCAAATAAAGTTTCCATATCAATAATTTGAAACTCTATTTGATTATTTGTATTTTTTAATTTAGGAAGAGATATATTTATCAATTTTTGTTTCTTATTTTGCATATTTTGATTTTATCAAAATATACTTTCTTTTTTATTATTAAAGATATTAAAATAAGAGCTAAAGATAAAAGTGAAGCTATTAGAAAAATAGTATTTAGCTTTCCTGGGAAAAACTCACTAAAGGTTGCTAAAAACTGCCCTAAAAATATCAACATAGTATATAGAGAGAGGTTTTTACTAAGAGTTTTTGTATCACTTTTTTCTATTGTAATATGGTTTAATAAAGGAATAGAAAAGCCAAAACCTATACCTAAAAAAACTCCAGCTATTATAAAAGTGATATTTTCATTGAAAAGAAAAAATAAACTATGGGCTAAACTATATGATAAAAAAGCAACTCTTATAATAGTTTTTTCTTTTAATACTTTTGATAATTTTGGAATAAATCCTGCTGCAATAATAGCCATAAAAGATACAAAAGATAAAAAGTATCCAACCTTGTCTTCAGTAAAACCATACTTTGGAAGATATAAAGGTAAAACAATAATAGCTATAAAAAATAAAAACATAGAGCTTAAAACAGCAAAAAATACCTTATAAAGTGAGCTTTTAACTTCAAGTTTTTCATCATCGTCTTCTTTTTGATAGATACTATTTTTAGGCTTTGGAATAAACAAAAATAACATAGCTAAAAATACCCAAGCAAAAAGATATATAAAAAATGGATAGTTCCATGATATTACCGATAAAAAGCCACTAACACTAAGTATTACCACACCACCTAGTTCTATGGAAATAGCTTGCATTGCAATGATTTTTAACCTTTTCTCACCTTTGAAAAAATATGAAATTAAGCCATTTACACAAACTAAAACTATACCTGTAGTTACACCCAATAAAAATCTATCTATAAAAAGTAAAATAGTACCATATAAAAACATTCCTGAAACACCAAAAAGTCCATAAAAGAAAAGACCAATTTTTAAAGAATTGTAATAACCAAATCTCTCTATAAACTTTGATAGGAAAAAGCTAGATAATACAACACCTAAAGATGGAATTGTTATAAGCCATGGAGCATAATCTTGAACACCAAGTTTAGATGAGATGGTGAGTAATCTTGGTGCTACAACTGTTCCAACCATTATGGTCAAACTAGCAATTATCAAAAGGGAAATAGTTCCTATTTTAGATATATAAATCTCTTTCATCATTTCGCCTTTATATGGTAAGTTATGGCAATAAAAGTTAAAACCATGGCAAATAAACTTAAGCCTTCCCATGAGTAATACCCCATAATCTTAACTCCAATAGTTGAGCCTAAAGCAGCACCTAAATAATAAAAAAGCATATATACAGCATTTAGTCTACTTTGTGCCTTTGGATCAATGGAAAATACTCTGTGTTGGTTTGGAATTTGTGCTCCAAATACACCTAAATCAACCAACAATATCCCAAGTATTAAAGCCCATAAAGAATTAGGAAATATAAACATAATAAAAAAGCCAAGTAGGATAAAACTTAAAGCTATGGTGATAAGTCTATTTGCACCCATTTTATTGATAAGTTTTCCAGATAGTTTTGCTCCAAAAATACCAGCAAGACCAAGAAAACCAAAAAAACCAGCCTCTTGTACTGTGTATGAAAACTTATCTCCCATAAGATGTATAGCTAAAGTTGCCCAAAGGGCATTGAACGCTGCAAACCATAAAAAACCTGTGCTAGCAGATTGTCTTAGCAAAGGATGTATTTTTATTAGTTGAAGCATAGATACTAAAAGTTTCCCATAGGATAAAGTAACACTAGGTTTGTTATCAGGAAGTATTTTACTTAGCAATAAACCTATAAGTATAGCCATAAAAGCAGCAAATAAAAATACACTCTCCCATGAAAAATATTGAGCAATAGAGCCACTAATAGTACGTGATAATAATATACCTACTGTTAAACCTACCATAACAGTTGCGATGTTTTTACCCTTTTCTTCTTTATTTGATAAAGATGCCACTAGGGGAATTAACTGCTGAGTAATATTTGCACTAAGACCCACAACGAAAGTTGCTAATATCAAAGTGATAAAGTTTGGTGCTAGATAGATTGAAAACAATCCAAGAGTAAGAGTGATAGACAAATATCCAATAAGAACTTTTCTATTCATAGTATCACCCAAAGGTGAGATAAATAAAATAGCTGCAGCGTATCCCAACTGAGATGCAGCAGGTATGTACCCAAGGTAAATATCAGAAATACCCATAGTCAAACCCATATTAGGAAGCAAGGGTTGATTGTAATAAAGGTTTGAAACCGTTGATGCAACACTAAAAGCTATAAGTAATAGTAAACTTTTTGTCAAAACAACATCTTTATTATTTGTCATCTTTATCTGCTTTTTTTAAAGATAAAATACTTAGTTCAGATATTGAGATAGTAATTAAAATAAGGGCAATACTCATCAAAAATGCTACAGGGGAAACTCTAACAAACTGCTCGATTAAAATAGCTCCTAACATAGTTGCAAAAAGTAAAACATAAGCAATAGTTTGCATGATATTTTTCAACTCATTTTTTCTTATAAATAGTGAAGCTAGTAATAACACTGCGATCAAAAGTTCTACAAAACCTGTAAAATACATAAAAAAACTTCCATTTATAGGCAAAACTTCTGAAAACATTGTAAAAGATTTTACACTTACAGGCATCGATTGAAGTTTTGGTAAGGCAAACCTTAACATAGTAATAGATGAAATTAAAAGAAAAACAACCCTAATAATTTTGAAAAACATATCTTTCCTTTAAATAAATTTATAAAAGTATTTTAACTTTACAAGAAAAATTTTTAAAGGTAAAAAATAAAATATTTATGGTAAAAATCGGAAAATTTCTAAGTTTATATTTTTAAGATAAGCTATTTTATATGAAGTAAGAGTATTTTTTGTAAAAATTTTTATATCTTTTCAAAAATATCTCTTAGTATTCATCTTAATATTTTTCTCTTTTTATATTATTCAATCATCTCAAAAGCAGTTTTAATATCATCTGCTTTTTGAGCAGCTATTAAAAACATTGCCGCATTTAGTTTTGCTAATTTTTCTAAATCATTACTTGGATTTTTTGTCATATTTAGTGATTCTTCTGATGATATAATATCAGTTGATTTTTTATAATTTATTCCAAAATATTCAGGGTCAATTATATGCTCGATAATTTTACCATCAATAGTAAGCCAATATTTGCATTTTGAGAAAATTTCAGGTGTTCCTTCATTTCCTTTTACGATTATTAAGTTTTTATAATTTTCACCAAAAAGATGGTTATATTTAGCAACATAAGGTTTATGAAAAGCTGCATTTACAGCATAGTCTGAAGTTCCTGGATTTAATAGTTTTTCAATTGTATTAAAAGCAGTTCTTAAACCCAAAATATTTCTAATTTTTGTTAAATCACTTAATTCTTTGAAATAATCAGCTCTATCAAAATAGTAAATATTGTCATCAAACTCTATATTTTCATAAAGTTTTTTTATGGTTAAGCCTTTTTTTGCAGGTTGAAGTTCATCTCCACTAACAACCAAATTTAAATCAAATTTTTTAAGATATTTTGCTATTAAAGGAAGTAAATATGGATTATCAGCTTTTCCATCAAAAGGATAACCTAGTTCTATTGAATTTGGTATTTTCACTCTTTTTATATAGTTATTACAAACTTCAAAAGTTGTTTTTAGCTCTTCTATAGTCTCAAGTCTTACTCTCCAACCTAGTAAAAAAGCTGCAATTTGTTCAGATTGAACATTTTGATTCAAAATAGATTCAATTGCATCTATTATTTCTTCTTTTGATAATTCTCTATTTGATTTTGGACCTGTTCCTACTGCCCTTATATAGCTATGAAACCCCATTTTATGCTCCTATTACTTTAAATAAGACAAATTCTATCTTAATTTAAACTTAATTAACTTGACTAAGGTCAACCAATTTGTAATTTTTACTTGTTACAATTATCATGTTAAAACAATTATATATTTCATAAAAGGAGAAAATATGTCGCTTTCAAGAAGAGACTTCCTAAAAAGCTCAGCAGCCGCAAGTGCAGCAGCCGCAATTGGTATGACAGTGCCAGCTAATTTACAAGCACAAGCTCAAGCCGCTGAAGGTGGATGGAGATGGGACAAGGCAGCTTGTCGTTTCTGTGGTACTGGTTGTGGGATTATGCTAGCTACTAAAGAGGGTAAAATCGTTGCAGTTAAAGGTGATCCAGCAGCACCAGTTAACAGAGGTCTTAACTGTATCAAAGGTTATTTTAATGCTAAAATAATGTATGGTGCAGATAGATTAAAACAACCTCTGTTAAGAATGAATGCAAAAGGTGAATTCGATAAAAAAGGTGATTTTGCACCTGTTTCATGGCAAAGAGCTTTTGATGAAATGGAAAAACATATTAAAATTGCATTAAAAGAAAAAGGTCCTGAAGGTGTTGGAGTTTTTGCATCTGGACAATATACTGTAATGGAAGGATATGCAGCTCAAAAAATGATGAAAGCTGGATTTAGATCAAATGCTTTTGATCCAAATGCTAGACATTGTATGGCATCTGCGGTTGTTGGATTCTACCAAACATTTGGTATAGATGAACCATCTGGATGTTATGATGATATTGAACTTACAGATACAGTAGTTACTTGGGGTTCAAATATGGCAGAAATGCACCCAATTTTATGGTCTAGGGTAACTGATAGAAAATTATCAGCTCCAGAAAAAGTAAAAATTGTTAATATTTCTACATATAGACATAGAACTTCTGATATTGCCGATATTGAGATTATTTTCACTCCAAATACTGACTTGGCATTATGGAATTATATTGCAAGAGAAATTGTTTATAATCATCCAGAAGCTATTGATTGGGATTTTATTAAAGAAAATATCATATTTGCAGCAAGCCCTGTAAATCTTGGTTATGGAATGAGAAGATCTGACGAAAAATCAATTGTAGATGGTAAATATTCTGCAAAAGAAATGGAAACTATTTCAAAAGAAATGGAAAAAATCGTTTCTGAAACAGAAGCTCCAGCACTTGCTCCTTATGGATATAAAGCTGGTGATAAAATGGTAAATACTAATGCAGGATTAGCTCATTGGGAAATTTCATTTGAAGAATATAAAAAATCATTAGAGCCATATACTCTTGATTATGTTGCAAAAATTTCAAAAGGTAACCCTGATGAAGATCTTGAAGAGTTTAAGAAAAAACTTCAAGCTTTAGCTGATTTATATATTGAACAAAATAGAAAAGTTGTATCTTTCTGGACAATGGGTATGAATCAACACACAAGAGGGACATGGGTAAACACTTTATCTTATAATGTTCATTTCTTGTTAAATAAACAAGCTAAACCAGGAAGTGGTGCATTCTCATTAACAGGTCAACCATCTGCTTGTGGAACTGCAAGGGAAGTTGGAACATTTGCTCATAGATTACCCGCTGATATGATGGTAGCAAATCCAAAAGATAGAGAAGTAACTGAAAAAGGTTGGAATGTACCTCTTGGAACTATTAATCCTAAAGGTCACCAACATATTATGAAAATCCATAGAGATATTGAAGATGGAAATATCAAATTTGCTTGGGTAAATGTTTGTAATCCATACCAAGATACAGCAAGTGCTACACACTGGATTAAAGCAGCAAGAGAAATGGATAACTTCATCGTAACATCAGATGGATACCCAGGTATTTCTGCAAAAGTTTCAGATCTTATTTTACCATCTGCTATGATTTATGAAAAATGGGGAGCTTATGGAAATGCTGAAAGAAGAACACAACACTGGAGACAACAAGTATTACCAGTTGGTGATGCAATGTCTGATACATGGCAATGGGTTGAGCTTTCAAAAAGATTTACGGTAAAAGATTTATGGGGTGAACAAGCACTTGCAAGTACAAAAGGTGAAACTAAACTTCCAAATGTAATTGATGCAGCTATTGCTATGGGATATAAAGAAAATACAACTATGTATGAAATCTTATTTGCAAATGAAAAAGCAAAATCTTATAAATTAGATCCAAAAGATCCAATTCAAGCTGGTTATGATAATACAGATGGATTTGGTGATGCAAGAAATATTATCGGTTCAGATGGTAAAAAATGGGAAGGATATGGATTCTTTATTCAAAAATATTTGTTTGAAGAATATGCTGACTTTGGAAGAGGACATGGACACGATTTAGCTGATTTTGATACTTATCACAAAGTAAGAGGTCTTAAATGGCCAGTTGTTGATGGTAAAGAAACTCAATGGAGATTTAATACTAAATACGACCCATATGCTAAAAAAGCAAATCCAAGTGGTGATTTTGCATTTTATGGTACATTAGCTAAAGAATTGGCACAAGGTGATTTACTTGGAGTTAAAGATCAAACTAAGAAATCTCTAAAAAATAAAGCTAAAATATTTGCAAGACCATATATGGATCCACCAGAAATTCCGAGTGTTGAGTATCCAGTTTGGTTATGTACAGGAAGAGTTTTAGAACATTGGCACTCAGGAACTATGACTATGAGAGTTCCTGAACTTTATAGAGCAGTTCCAGAAGCACTATGTTATATGCACCCAGAAGACGCAAAAACCTATGGTGTTAAACAAGGTGCACTTTGTTGGGTTGAATCAAGACGTGGAAAAGTAAAAGCAAGAGTTGAAACAAGAGGAAGAAATAGACCTTCAAGAGGTTTAGTATTTGTACCTTGGTTTGATGAAAAAGTATTTATTAATAAAGTTTGTTTAGATGCAACTTGTCCACAATCTGGACAAACAGATTTTAAAAAATGTGCGGTAAAAATTTACCAAGCATAATAAAGGAGGGTATATTGTTTTGAGCAATATTAATCCTCAAGAAAGAAAAGAGAAAAAAAGATGAGTACATCAGGAAACCAAACAACAAATGAAAGAAGAAAATTCTTTTTAACAATAGCAAGAGCAGCTGGTCTTGCTGTTCTTGGTGGTTTAACGTGGAGTGCCTTTGTTGATGAAGTAAAAGCTAGTTCATTAATATTACGTCCACCTGGTGCTCTAAGGGAAGATGATTTTTTAGCCACTTGTATCAAATGTGGAATGTGTGTAGAAGCCTGTCCTTTTGATACATTAAAATTAGCAAAACCAGGGGATAATAAACCTCTTGGAACTCCATTTTTTGAGCCAAGAGATATCCCTTGTTATATGTGTCCAGATATTCCATGTGTTCCTGTATGTCCTACAGATGCACTTGATATTTTATCTGTACAAAATAAAGAAAAGAAATTAGATATAAACAAAGCCCAAATGGGTGTTGCAGTTGTTGATGATAATTCTTGTATTGCCTTTTGGGGAATTCAATGTGATGCTTGTTATAGAGCTTGTCCACTTTTAGGAAAAGCTATAACAGTAGAATATACAAAAAATGAAAGAACAGGAAAACATGCATTTTTAAAACCAATTGTACATGCGGATGTTTGTACAGGATGTGGTTTATGCGAAAAAGCTTGTGTAACTGAGAAAGCAGCTATTTTTGTATTACCAAGAGAAGTTGCCCTTGGACGTGCAGGAGATTATTATATCAAAGGCTGGGATAAAGGTGATGAAAAAAGATTGGAAAATGCTTCAAGCCAAACAACTAGAACTGAAATAAGTAAAGATAGTGCAGTTAATTCTTTGAATAGTAATAGCGATATGGAGGATTTATTAAAATGATAAATAGTATTTATAAAAAATATAGATTCCTAATTGCTAGAAGAATCACACAAATTTCTATTATGGTTTTATATGTTATCGCAAATGTATATGGAATAAATTTTTTAATGGGGAACTTAAGTTCATCATTACTATTAAATATTATTCCATTAAGTGATCCATATGCAGTTATGCAAATGCTTTTTGCAGGTGCTGCTTTATCTTTTGATATTCTTTTGGGAGCTTTTTTTATTACAATTTTTTATATGATTGTTGGTGGTCGTGCATTTTGTTCTTGGGTCTGTCCTGTAAATATGATTACAGATTTAGCAAACTATTTACGAAGAAAATTTGGATTTAACCAAATCCAAAAAAAACAACCTGCCTCACGAAATATAAGATATTGGGTAATTGCTATTAGTTTTATTATCTCTTTTTTTATGGGTGTTGCAGCTTTTGAATTGATTTCACCTATTTCAATGGTTCATAGAGGAATCATTTTTGGATTAGGTTTTGGTTGGGCTGCAATACTTATAATTTTTCTTTTTGATTTGTTTGTTTTAAAAAATGGCTGGTGCGGTCATATATGTCCTCTTGGTGGATTTTATTCACTTGTAGGAAAATTTAGTTTGATAAGAGTTCATCATAATGCACCTAATTGTACAGCTTGCATGAAATGTAAAGAAGTTTGTCCTGAAAACCAAGTTTTACATATGGTTACAAAAACTTCTATTCCTGTTTTATCAGGAGAGTGTACAAATTGCGGAAGATGTGTTGAAGTATGTGATGATGATGCTCTTAATTTTTCAATAAAAAACTTAAAAAAGGGAGAACAAAATGAAGTTAGGTAAATTAACTTTAGGTATTATAACAGCTGCAACGTTAATAGTTGTTAACTGTGCTGCTGCTGAGAAAACTGTAAGTGAAGAATCTTTAGGATTAAGAACTACAACTATTTATACAGAAGATAAAACAACTGGAGATAAAACTCAATATGGTGATAAAGCTGCTGGAACGAGCACAAAAATAGCAAGAGCATTTGAAAATGCTCCTCCTATGATTCCTCATGATGTAGAAGGAATGCTTCCTATTACTATTGATAATAATCAATGTACTATGTGTCATGAACCATCAGTTGCACCATCAATGGGAGCAACTCCGATTCCAAAAACACACTTTACAAGTTTTAGACCAGAAACTAAACTTACAGAAGATGGAACAATGTTACAAGAAGGTAAACAAATAAATAATACAAGTGATATTAAAACTGTTGAAAAACCACTTGAAACACTTGCTGGGGCAAGATTTAACTGTTCACAATGTCACGCTCCTCAATCAGAAGGAACAGATGCACCTAAAAATAACTTTGCTACTGAATTCAGAAGTGAAGGTTTAAATGGTCATTCAAATTTAATTGATACAATTAATGAAGGTGTAAAATAAACTATGAAACGAAGAGAACTTTTTAGTTCTCTTTCTTCATCTTTTTCTAAAAAAGAGAAGAAAGAGATAGTTTTAAGACCTCCATATTTTCAAGACGAAACTATTTTTTTTACAAACTGTATATCTTGCGAAGGATTATGTAGTACAGCTTGCGAAGAAAATATTATTATAATTCAAGAAGACCTTACACCTAAACTTGATTTTACTTCAAGTGGATGTACTTATTGTGATGAATGTGCAGCTATTTGTCCAAATGAAGTTTTAAAATTAGAATATAAAAAACATATAAATGCTAAAATAGAAATAGATGTATTATCTTGTCTTTCCTGGAATCAAACAATGTGTTTTTCATGTAAAGATCCTTGTTTAGATGATGCAATTGATTTTTTAGGTATGTTTAGACCAAGCATAAATGATAAATGTACATCATGTGGTTTTTGTATTAAAACATGTCCTACAAGTGCAATAAAAATCGTTTCTTAAAAGAATGGAGAAAAAATGAAATCAAATAAATACCTTTTATATCTTTTTTTTATTTTAAATATATTTATATTAAATATAAATGCAAAAGATTTAACACCTAAAAGTTCACTGCTAGCAAGTGGAGGAGTTATAGATTTAGTTCTTAATAATGATAAGCTTTATGCATCAACAGCAGCTTCAAGTGTAGATATTTTTGATATAAAAACTCAAGAAAAAATAGATTCTATAAAAATGCCTAAAATAAAAGATTTTTTAGGTGATATAATCGACTCAAAAATCTATAGTGTTGATGTGTTAAATGATAATATTTTAATTCTTTCTCAAGGTGAGCAAGGTGGAAGAAATCTTGATATTTACACAAATGGTAAATTCGAAAATATTATTAAAGACACAGAAAGACAATTTATAGCTCGAGCAAAATTTTTAGATGAAAATCATATTATTTATGCCCTACTTTCAAATCAAATTTATCTATATGATATAAAAAATAAAAAGATTTTAAAAGAGATTCAAGTATCACAATCTAAATTTTCAAACTTTAAGTTAACTCAAGATAAAAATAAATTAGTAGTTTGTGATGAAAGTGGAGTAATAAATATGCTGGATTCAAAAACTTTTGAAATACTTAAAACTTTTAGATATCAAAATCTAGATAATGTTTTTCAAGTAGATATTAAAGGTAATTTAATTTTAACAGCAGGTCAAGATAGAAGAGCAGCTGTTTATAATATAGAGACAAATAATGCATATTACAAAGAATACTCTTTTTTAATATATGCAGCAGCTCTAAGCCCTAGCGCAAAATTAGCAGCTATAGCAAGTGATGAAGAAAATAATGTAACAATTTTTGAAATTGATTCACAAAAAGATTTACATAAATTAACACAAAATAAAGCTACTTTATCAAATATCTTATTTTTAAATGAAAATGAACTATTTGTAACTAGTGATGATAAACAAATAAATTATTACAAAATTGATTAAATTAAAAGGATTATAAAATGAATATTTCAAGCATAGTTGTACAAACTTTACCTAAATACTTAAACGAGGTTGTTGAATCTTTAAAAAATTGTGATGTATGTGATTATCATATGCATGATGAATTAGGAAGAATCATAATTACAATAGAAGGAGCAGGTGTTTCTGAAGAGTTAAAAAAGTTGAAAGTTATTGAAGCAATTCCTCATGTAATGAGTGCTGATATGCAAATGGCATATAGTGAAGAAGAATTAAGTGCTCATTTAGAGGTATTAGCAAATGCTGATGCTGTGCCAAAAGTTTTAAATGAAAAAGATATTAAACCTGAAGATATCATTTATAATGGTGATTTAAAGAAAAAAGATTTAGAAGGTTTTGCAAAAACATTTGATAATACAGGAAAATAAAATGGAATATACATCTGGAAATTTTTTATGCGAAACAATTGTTCCAAGTGGTGAATTAATTGTTTCAAGAACTGACTTAAAAGGAATTATTACTTATGCAAACGATACATTTGCAGAAATTTCTGGATATGAGGTAAATGAACTTATTGGTAAACCACATAGTATTGTAAGACATCCAGATATGCCAAAATCAGTATTTAAAGAACTTTGGAATGATCTTCAAACAAAAGGTTCTTGGAATGGTGTAGTAAAAAACATCAGAAAAGATGAAGGATTTTACTGGGTATATGCAGAAATTTCAGGTGTATTTAAAAATAATGTTTTAATAGAATATAAATCAATTAGAACTCCAATATCATTTCAAGATAAAGTAAAATACCAATTACTATATGATAAATTAAAAAAAGACTCAAAAGAAACCACTCGAAAAGTAATATATAATTAGATTAAAAGTTTTTTTAATCTAATTAAAATAGTACCACTTAAATTTTACGTTAATTACAAATAAATTACATTTATTTCAAATTGTTTAAAAAATAACCACTTTTGCTATTCTATTGTTACGATAAAGATATATACTTTCTGTAGAATTTAAATAATACATAAAGGAAGAAAAATGAAAATATTAAAAACTTTGTCACTAACTGTAGCAACTCTTGCTCTTGCAT
>NZ_JBEVTN010000020.1:0-82084 GCF_040884245.1 Arcobacter sp. s6
AAGTGTCTATTTATGGGCTTTATAAAGCTTTTATACATAAGAAATTGATGATTTTTTTATGTGCGAAAGTTGAGTAATTATTGTAAATAATTTACTACTTAAGAAAATTCTAGTAAAATGAGTAAAATCAAAAGAAAGTGAGAACGAAAATGTTTGTAAAATTAAATGAAAGAGTTTATTTAAACTTATCAAAAATCACAAGAACAAAAATTGACCATGTAGAAGATGGAATTAGAGTTAGATTTTATGAAGGTAAAGATCAAGTTGCTAAATCAAAAAGATTTGAAACAGTAGAAGATGCTAATAAATGGTTAGAAACATTAATTAATTTTTCAAGTAAGTAAGTATAATGAAAAAAATAATACTATTTTCATTATTTATTGCATCAACACTTTTTGCAGCAAAAGAAGATTTTCAAGGTTGTATTGAGTTGAAATTAAGTGAAGCAAAAAGTATTATTTCTTGTCCAAGTGGTGACTATGAAGTTACTTTTGCATTAAATCGTGATAAAAGAGATATGGTTGAAGAACCAAATATTGTGAAAATAGGTGAAGCTCCTCAAAAAGTTATTCAGTATATTACAAAATAAATAAGACACATAATGTGTCTTATTTAATATTATCTATTTAAAAATATCTGTCATTTGGTTTTTATACCAACCAACAGCATATTCTGCCTCTTGCATTCTGATACTTTCATTTGCATATGAAGGACTGAGTCCACCTGCACCTAATTCTTTTAAATCAATTATTTTCTCATCATGTGCTTCATATACAGCAGCAATTGAAATACCATAATTTGGAGCTACTAAACTATAACAAGTATTTGCAAGTTTTGGAGGATTTATTACTTCTTGTTTTGCTAGAATTCTAGAAATTTGAAGTGCAACAATTTTACCTTGAGAGTTTGCAGAAAAACCAGATTTAGGCATAGGAGATGCAATACATGCATCACCTATTACATATACATTTTTTACAAGTTTTGATTCAAATGTTTTAGTATTAATAGGACACCAATCTCCGTCTGTAAGGCCAGAATCAAAAGCTAATTTTCCAGCTTTTTGTTCAGGAATATAATTAAGTACATCTGCTACTATATCTCCCTCATCTGTTTTGATAGTTCTTGTTTTAGGATCTACAGATATTACTTTCCCTCCAAATTCAGAGCTTCTCCAATCAATCATACCTTTATAAAGTTTTTCCCAACCTTCTTGAAATAATCCTTGTTTAGAGAAATTGTTTTTTTGGTCAAGAATTACAATTTTAGAGTTAGGCTTATTATGTTTTAAATAGTGAGCAACTAAAGAAACTCTTTCATAAGGACCTGGAGGACATCTAAATGGATTTGCCGGGGCAACCATTATAAAAGTTCCTCCATCTTTCATATTTTGTAGTTGCTCAGTTAAAAGAACGGTTTGAGTTCCTGCTTTATATGCGTGAGGTGCATACTCTTCTGATCCTTCTATATAACCTTTATCATATTTAAAATCAATTCCTGGTGCAACAATAGCTTTAGTATAAGGTATGATTTCACCATTTTCTAAAATAACACTATTTGTAGTTCCATCAACTTTTTGAACTTTTTCATGTTTTACAATAATTTTGTATTTACTTTCTAAAGTTTTATAATCATGTTTTATATAATCAATTTTATTTATTCCAGCAATTACAGTATTACTAAATGGACAAGTATAATAATCTTTATTTTGCTCTATTAGCATAACTTCAGTATCAGGACTAAATTTTTTTAAATATTTAGCAGCTGTCGCTCCACCAAATCCACCACCTACAACAATAACTCTTTTTTTATTTGTAGAGAGTTTTGTATCTGCAATACTTGCGCAAGTTGCAAAAGATAGTGCTGTTGTTCCTAAAAGTATTTTGTTGAAACTTCTTCTATTCATCATCTTCAATCCTTCTATCTTTTAATATTTGAAAAGTAATAAGAGATTTGCTCTAACTCTTCATCGCTAAAACCTTTTGCATGTTTTTGCATCATAGTTTCAACTCTTTTACCATTTTTGTAATCTAATAAAATTTGGTACATATTAGCTTTACCCATACCAGCAATATATGGTGTAATAGCTTCAGATTTTCCATCAATTCCATGACATGAAGTGCAAGATAGGGATAACATTTCTCCACGAATTGGATCATAATCAGCAGCAAATGATAAGCTACTTAAACAAAGTAATGCTAGTGCAATTTTTTTCATTTTTTCTCCTTAGTTATACAAAGTATAATCTAAATATCATAGTTTAAAAAGCTTAAAGATAAGATAAATAGTTTTTAATAAAAACATAACAAAATGAAAGAAATTCATATTATTTTTTTTAAATAGTATAAAATATAAGTATGTTTGTTCATATTGACATCGATTGTTTTTTTGTTTCTGCTCACAGAACCCTTGATAATAGTTTATTTCATATTCCAGTTGCGGTTGGAGGACGAAGCAATCTTAATATTTTTTCATCAAAAAAAGAGATTAGAAAGATCTCAGAAAACAGTGGTGCTTTTGTTAGTACAATTCTTACTAATGAAGGTCAAAAAACTTTCAAAGAATATTTTGTAGATGAAAATGGAAAAATAAGAGGAATAATAACAACATCATCATATGAAGCAAGGTCTTATGGAGTAAAAACAGCCATGAGTGTAAATGAAGCTTTAACTTTATGTCCACATCTTAAAATGCTTCCTCCAAACTATCCTTTATATCATGATTTATCAACAAAATTAAAAGAAATATTAGTAAAAGAAATTCCTTTAGTAGAACAATTTTCTATAGATGAATTCTTTGGAGATTTAACTGGATATATAGGTGATGATGAGATAGTTGAATTTGCTTATTATTTAAAGAAAAAAATATTTAATGAGCTAAAATTACCTGTTTCAATAGGAATTGCAAATACAAAATTTCTATCAAAACTAATAACAGAATATGCAAAACCTGATGGGGTTAAATATGTTGGTGCTGATAATATAGGAAATTTTATAAAAGATATTCCAATAAAAGAGTTTCCTGGAATTGGAAAAGCTTTTCAAGAAAGACTAAAAGGTTATGGAATTAGAACTCTTGGAGATATTAAAAAAAATCAAAAACTTTTTTACTCTTGGAAAAAACCAGGAATTGATTTATACAATCGTGTTTGCGGAATAAGAGATAATAAACTAACAATAGAGCGAGAAAAAAAATCAATAGGAATAGGGCGAACCTTTGATGTTATATTTGATAGAGTTGAGCTAAAAAGAAGAGTAATGATACTTTGTAGATATCTATGCTTTTTAGTAAAAAAAGCAAATGTAAATCCACTCACCTATGCTATTTTAATAAGATATGAATATAAAGTTAAATCCAAAAACTATATAAATGTAAATAGAATATTTAATGAAATGGATTTCAAAAATGAAATGGTAAAACTTTTTGAAAGTACAGACAATCACAAAACCCATGGAATAATCCAATTAAATATCACAGTGTCAAATTTTGCAAAGGTAAATGAATATACTTATAATCTTTTTGAGTATGAAAGTGATACAAAAAAAAGAGCTTTGACAAATCAAATGCAGAAATTAAGAAATAAATATGGAATTGATATTATAAAAAGTGGTTTTGAGATTAAAAAATAAAATCATATTTATATAAAATATAGTATATTTAAATATAAAAATAAGAGAAGGATTTAAATGGCATATTTATTACAAGTTGACTTTCCACACCACGGACCTTTTGGTGAAGAATTTTCAAATGCTTTTATTGATTTAGCAAAAAATATATCAGAAGAATCTGGTTTAATTTGGAAAATTTGGACAGAAAATGAGCAAACAAAAGAAGCAGGAGGAATCTATCTTTTTGACAATGAAACTGATGCAAAAAGATATTTAGAAATGCACACAAAAAGACTTGAATCTTTTGGATATAAAGATATAAGAGTAAAGATTTTTAATGTAAATGAACCATTAAGTAAGATTACAAAAGCATCTTTTTTAAATTAAGAAAAAGGGATTATCCCTTTTTTAATCTCTTAAACATTTATGCCAAATTTGAGAAAATAAATTTATAGAAGGTTCTATTTCTTCCTCTTTTAATCCCCCAAATCCCATCATAAGAGCTTCCCATTCTCCACCAGATTTTTCTTTTGCATAGTGAAGTTTTATTTTATTTTTTACTGCTAATACTTTTAGTTTATCCCAATCAAAAGGAACAGTTGGATTAATATGAATAGATAATCCTCCTCCTTGATTTACAATCATCATTGTATCACCCAAATTTATCTCAAGATATTTTTTCATTAGAAGATATTTCTTTTTATTAAGTGTTCTCATTTTTCGTAATTGTCTATCCCAATGTCCTTCCTTCATAAACTTTTCTAATGTTTTTTGCGTGAATAAACATACTCTTGATTCAAAAACTTCGTTAAATTCTTTGAGTAAAATACTAGGAGCTACTAAATAACTAACTCTAATAGCTGGGGATAAGGATTTAGCAAATGTGCCCACATAAATTACTCTACCAAATTTATCTAACCCTTGCATGGAAGGGATAGGTCTATTGTCATATGTTAATTCACTGTCATAGTCATCTTCGATAATTAAAGCATCATTTTGTTTTGCCCATTCTAATAACTTGAGTCTATTAGAAATAGGTATAGTAACTCCTGTTGGGTATTGGTGTGATGGTGTTAAATAAACGAGTTTTGCATTTGATTTTTTAAGTTCTTTTAAATCAATTCCACTTTTATCAACAGGAATTTTTTTTATTTTATAATTATTAGCTTCAAATATTTTTCTTGTTACATAATAACCAGGATGCTCTATTGCTAATGTATTATGTGTTTTATTTAGAAGTCTTATTATAAGTTCCATAGAATCGCCAAAACCATTACATATAATAATTTGATTTGCAGTACACTTTACTCCTCTTGATTCAATAAGATATTTTGCTATTTCATCTCTTAAACCATATTCACCTTGAGCATCACGATAGGTACTAAAATTTATACTTTCATCAATAGCTTTATTAAAAATTCGTTTCCATGTTTTTAGAGGGAAAGACTCTTTTTCTAATCTTGCAGGATGAAAGTCGTATAAAAATTCCTCCTTAGTCTTCTCTTTTCCAATAGGGAGTTTAGTTTCATTTTTAAAGTTCTCATAATTTGTATCTGTCACAAAATATCCTTTTTGTGGATAACTATCAATAAACCCTTCAGCAATAAGTTGAGAATATGCAGATTCAACACTTGTTTTACTAAGATTATATATTGTTGCAACTTTCCTTATAGATTGGAGTTTATCTCCCACTTTTAGATTATGTATTATCTCTTTTTTTATCTCTTCATATACTTGGATATGAAGAGGAGTTTTACTATTTTTATTAATAAAATACAAAACTGTCCCTTTATTTTAAAATATTTTGACACTTGATAGAAGTACAGATAAATGATATATTACCATAAATAAAAGGAAAGGAATCAAGATGGAATTATTAGAAAATATAAGTAGGGATACATTAAAACTACTTAATAAATTGGAAAATATATTAAAATATATAGATGATAATACAATTTTTACAAAAAGAAATACACAAAATAGAACGATAAAACAAATTGTAGGGCATTTAATTGACTCAGCATCAAACAATACACACAGAATTATACATTTACAATATCGAAGAAGTCTATTGAATTTTCCTGATTATGCAAATCTTGGCGTCAATAATAAATGGATAGCAATACAAGATTATGATAACTATAACTGGGAAGATTTAGTGCAATTGATGAAATATACGAATATTCATATGACTAATGTAATAAAAAATATCAATATTTCAAAATTACAAAATATATGTATAAGTGCATTATTTACCAAATATACATTAGAAGAGATGATAATAGATTATCCAGTACATTTTAAATTACATTTAGATGAAATAAAAGAATTAATAGCACAAAAAAGGAAACCACGATGAAATTAACTGCATGTCCAATGGATTGTTTTGATGCTTGTGAAGTTATATATAAAGATGGTATTTGTAAAGCAAATGATAACTATATTACAAATAAAAAACTTTGTAAGAATTTTGCATATCTTATAAATGAAGAGAATATTTTTGATAAAGATTTGGTTTCTACATTAAAAAAAGTTGTAGCAAAATTAAAAGAACCTAATCAAAAAATTCTTTACTACAAAGGAAGTGGAAATATGGGTGTAATGCAAAAAATTCCAATGAAGTTTTTTGACAAAATTGGTGCTACATTTTCAAGTGGAAGTATTTGTGATGCTTCTGGTGAAGCAGGTATTGAAATGGGTAGAAAATATAATGTAAACCCAAGTATTGAAGAACTTCAAAACAGTGAGGTGATTTTGGTTTGGGGAAGAAACCTTACTCAAACATCAGCTCATATTTATAAATTAATAAAAGATAAAATATTTATCACAATTGATCCAGTAGCAACGCCTATATCTAAAAAGTCTGAAGTTTTTTTACAAATACCTCCAAAAGGAGATTTTCTTTTATCTAAGTTATTACAACAAGCTTTGGATAATAAAACTATAAAAACAGATGATTTAGCAAAACTAAATATCACACAAGAGCAGCTAAATAAAACAGTAGAACTATTAAGTAATAAAAAAGTATCTGTTATGCTTGGTGTTGGAGCCCAAAAATATAAAGAAGGTGCAGTTATATTTCATGAGATAGATAAACTATGCGATAAACTAAATCTTTTTGATGGTAAAAATAAAGGTGTTTGGTATTTGGCAAATAGTGCATATCCTTTTGAAAATAAAATATCTATAAATCCTAGTAAAACATGTACTTATGCAGATGTTAAATTTGATGATTATGATGTAGTATTTATACAAGGAGCAAACCCAGTAATATCAGCTCCTAATACTCAATATGTAATTGAATCATTAAAAAATACCTTTGTTATATTTATGGGTACCACTGCAAATGAAACTTCAAAATACGCAGATATAATCATTCCTTCCAAAACTTTTTTACAAAAAAAAGATGTAAGACTTAGCTATGGACATGATGAAGTTCGATTTTGTGAAGTGTGTGAAGAGAATAATCATGCAGTAAGTGAATATGAGCTTACTTCGTATTTATTTAAAGAGTTTGGATTTGATGGACTTCTTAGTGAAGATGAATATCTTGATTGTTTTAAAACAAAAGTAAATGATAAACCAGATATAAGATTTATGGCACAAGATACAAAAAATATAGAGTTATTAGATTTAAAAGATGATGAGTATTATCTTCTTACATCAAAACATACAGATACATTAAACTCACAATTTAAATATGATGAGTATGC
Source organism: Arcobacter sp. s6 (assembly GCF_040884245.1). Lineage (NCBI taxonomy): Bacteria > Pseudomonadati > Campylobacterota > Epsilonproteobacteria > Campylobacterales > Arcobacteraceae > Arcobacter > Arcobacter sp. s6. The sequence continues at coordinate 7,319 of NZ_JBEVTN010000020.1, forward strand.
ATATATTCATCCAAGTAAAGGTTTTGTCGATAACCAGTTAGTTACAATATCATCTAAAATAAAGAGGATACAAATAAAAGTTAAAAATGATGAAAGAGTTTATTCAAATTCTATTTTGATATATGCAGGAAATAAGCAAGTAAATAAACTCACATCAAATGAAATAAGTGATTGTGGAACAAATGCAACATTTCAAGATATAAAATTAACTATAGTGTAATAAATAAAAAATAAAGGAGATTAAAATGAATATAGGAATATATATCTATGATGAAGCGGAAGTTTTAGATTTTGCAGGACCTTTTGAAGTTTTTTCAGTTGCAGCTAGATTTTTAGATGAGCAAAAGAAACATAATGTATTTTTAATTAGTGAAAATAATGAGCTTATTATGGCAAGAGGTGGTTTTAAATTAAATGCAACTTACCATTTTAAAAATTGTCCTAATTTAGATGTTCTAATTATAGTTGGAGGTATTCATACTGATGAGTTAAAAAAAGATAAAGTTATAGACTGGATTAAAGAAACTTCAAAAAATGCCAAACTAATAGCCTCAGTTTGTACAGGAGCTTTTTTATTAGCAAAAGCAAATGTTATTACAAATCACCAAGTTACAACTCATTGGGAAGATATAGATGATTTACAAAATGATTATCCAAGTTTAAAAGTAGTAAAAAATAAAAGATGGATAGACGAAGGAAATATTGTAACATCAGGAGGAATCTCTGCTGGTATTGATATGAGTTTGCATTTGATTCGTAAATTATATGATGAAGAACTAGCTATTAAAACAGCTAGACAAATGGAATTTGATTGGACTCAAAATTTTTAAAATTTTGAGATTAAAAAATAAAAGGGATTAGTTTTGATTAATCCCTTTTTTATGGCTGAAAAATATAAAACACAGTTAAATATTAACTATACTCTTCTGTTAATTTATTATAAAACTTTACGTATTGTGTATCACCTTCGTCTCTTGCTTTCATAGCAGGTCTTGGGTGTTCATTTAAGTGGCCAGTTAAAATATAAGGTACACTTGGCCCCCAATCTAATTCTTTTTCTAAAGGTACAATATGAGTTTCAATAAATTTAAGTACAGGAACTAATTTGTATTTTGGATTTTTTAAGAAACCTAATAATAGCTCCATTGCACAATTTCCAGCACCACGTCCAAGTCCTGAAACGGTAACATCTAAATAACTTGTACCATAAATCATAGCTTCTAGCGTATTTGCATAAGCAAGAGTTAGATTATTGTGTGCGTGAATTCCTACTTTTTTACCAACAGGTTTTGCAGCACCTAGGTATTTAGCAGTTAATTTATTGATTTGTTCTGGATAAAATGAACCAAAACTATCAGCAATATAAATAACATCAACATTTGTTTTGCTAAGTGTTTGTAAAACTTGATCTAATTCATCATCAAATGATTTTGAAATAGCCATAATATTACAAGTAGTTTCATAACCTTTTGCATGGAAATCTTCAATTAATTCAATAGCTTCTGGTAATTGATGAATATAAGTAGCAACTCTAATCATATCAACTACACTTTCACTTTTTGGTGGAATCTCTTCTTTTATTGTTCTTCCAACATCAGCCATTGTTGCAATTTTTAGATTTGTATTATTCTCACCTACAATTCTTCTAATATCAGCTTCTTTGCAGAAATTCCAAGCTCCATACTCTTCTTCCCTCATTACTGTTGGAGATACATTTTTACCAATCTCCATATAATCAATACCAGCAGCTACACATGTTTCATAAAGTGCTTTTACGAAATCGTCTGTAAAATGGTAATTGTTTACAAGTCCACCATCTCTGATTGTACAATCAAAAACTTTGATGTCTTCTCTAACTGTTAGTATTGAACCTTTTTTTTCAATCATTTTTTTCCCTCGTTGTTCTTCTTAAATAATATTTATTATAATATCTGAATGCTGCTCAAATCATCTTTAATATGAAGTTAAAGATAAAACATCTTCTACTTTATTATATGAATAAAAAGCAAAATCTTTATTTTTTGCTTTTATTGTATGCACAGCCATTCTATCAGCTAATTCATTTCCTTCTACACCTGAGTGGCCTTTTACATGATGAATTTCAATTTTATTTTTTAATTTTTCATATAATTGGTGAGTCTCTTTTATAAGTTCAAGATTTTTTATCTCTCCAGCTTTTTTTGTCCAACCCTTTGCTTTCCAGCCATAAGCCCAAGAGGTAATACAATCAATACTATATTTTGAATCGGAATAAATAGTGATAATATTTTGGCTATTTGTTTGTCTTGCTATTAATAAAGCTTGATAAAGAGCGTTTAATTCAGCAATATTATTAGTTCCTTCCTCTTCATAAGCTCCATAAAGTAAGACAGGATTTTTTTTATTTGAATAAATTGCAAGTCCACTTCCTGCATTTCCAGGATTTCCCGAACATGCTCCATCACAATAGATTCTTATATGCTCTTCCTCATCATCTTTTTCTTCAATTTTAGAAATAGTTGTTTCTTCTTTCTTAGGAATTTTATAAACTGATTTCGCTTTAATATTGTTAAACTCTAATACCATATGATAATTTTTTATTATTTGCTCTTGAGCTTTTAGGGATAAATCACCCTTTAAAAGCATTAATAAATTTGTATCATTCTTTGATACTTCTTTATTTAAAGCCAATTCTTTCCAATTTTCTAAAGCAGGGTAATCTAAATTTAATATTCTAAATTGTTCTTTATTTAGGGTATTTTTATGGGATATTAGCTCTATGAAACTATTATTTATGATCATTCTTATTTTCTCTATTTCTTTAAATTTAATAGGAAGTATACTAAAAAATATTATAGGGCTTGCTTTTATTAAAACATTCAGTTATACTGTGTGTACTTAAGATGAATTCGAGTTTCATCTGTTATTTTATTTTATGCTTTTTATTGATTCCCACACTATTAATATTACACATTATTTACATTTAGACAACAAGCTCATATTTATCTTTTGATTAACTTCATAAAAATGAAGAAAAAAAAGGAAAATCATATGTCAATTACACATATAAAAACAAACAAAAAAATCGAAGTTTTATTAAGACTTTTAGCAAATAATGAAAACTTAGCGGATGCAAGTTCAAAAGCTGGATTAAATATTGAAAAAACAAAAGTAATTCTTAATAAGAAAAACAACTAAAATTATATAGAAATTATTATTTCTATATAAAATCGAGTATAAAAGACTCCCTCTAATTATTTCTAATAATCTATTGACTATAATCATGCCTAACTTATTTTAAATTAGTTACAATAAATAAAATTAAAGAAAATGGAGTTTTTATGCTTTCAAAATTATCAATAAAACAAAAACTGATTTTAATAATGTTAATACCACTTATTGTGGTTATTTTATTAGCAGCAAAATTAGCAATAGATTCATTTAGTACATCTAAAAATTTAAGAAATTTAGATCAAGTTGTTATTCTTTCTACAAAAATTGGAGCTTTAGTTCATGAAACTCAAAAAGAAAGAGGAATGACCGCTGGTTTTTTAGGAAGTTCAGGTGAAAAATTTAAAACTGAATTACCATCTCAAAGATTAAATGTTGATGAAAGATTAAAAGAATTAAACAACTTTTTATCTGTATTTGATAAAAATAAATATAGTTCTGAATTTTTAGAATATTTAAGTAATGGACTTAAAAAACTTGAAGATTTGTCAAGCACTAGAAATGGTGTAAGCTCTTTATCTTTAGATGCTTCTATCGCTATTGGATATTATACAGATTTAAATAAATTATTATTAAATGTGATTGGAACAATTACAAAATTGTCAAATAGTGCAACTGTATCCCAAGAATTAGTTTCTTATATGAATTTTTTATTATCAAAAGAAAGAGCAGGAATTGAGCGAGCTGTAGGGACTAATACTTTTGCAAAAGATAGTTTTGGTGCTGGAATGAAAGCAAAATTTTATACTTTGGTAGCTGAACAAAATGCTTATATGGATTCCTTTTTAAAAGTTTCTGATTTAGAAATAGTTAAATTTTATAAAACTACTTTACAAGGTGAATCGGTAGATGAAGTTGAAAGAATAAGAAAAATTGCATTGTATAGTGATATTGATTCAAAGTTTAATGTAGATGCTAATCATTGGTTTAAAGAAATTACAGAAAAAATAAATCTATTAAAAAAAGTTGAAGATCATATTTCAGGAACTTTGTTAAAAACAATTGAAAATGAAATGAGTACAGCAAATCAAAATATGATTGTGTTTGGTTTATTAAGTATTTTAGGAATTGCTTTAACTATGATTTTAGCAAGAACTATTGCTTTTACTATTTTAATTGATGTTGATTCTGTAAAAAGAGGGGTAGAAAACTTTTTTGCATTTATTAATTTTGAAAAAGATGATATAGAACTTATAGATGTAAAATCTAATGATGAGTTAGGGGTTATGTCAAAAATCATCAATAAAAATATTGAAGATACAAAAGTAAATATTCAAAAAGATAGAGCATTAATAGCTGATACTATTCGTGTTACAAATGCTATTAACAATGGATATTTAAATACAAAAATAGAACTTGATTCAAATAATCCTTCTTTAAATGAATTAAAAAATATCATTAATGAAATGTTAGAAACTTTAAATGGAAATATTTCGAATATTTTAAAAGTACTAACTTCATATTCAAAACTTGATTTTAGACCAAAATTAGCCAATAATAATCTTGAAGGTATTATAAAAGAACTTGAAAAAGATGTAAATATTTTAGGTGATGTTATAACTCAAACTTTACTTGAAAATAAAAAAATAGGTGTGACTTTAAGTAATAATGCCAATATATTAACTCAAAATATGCAAGGAATTGCAAATGCTGCAAACTCTCAAGCAGCATCATTAGAAGAGACAGCTGCATCTTTAGAAGAGATAACTTCAAATATAACAAATAATACTCAAACAACAGCAAAGATGGCAGATTATGGGAATAAAGTTAAAACTTCAATCTCTTTAGGACAAGAATTAGCTAATAAAACTGTAGATTCTATGGAAGATATTAATTCTCAAACAACAGCTATTAGTGAAGCAATAAGTGTTATTGATCAAATTGCATTTCAAACAAATATTCTTTCACTAAATGCAGCTGTTGAAGCAGCAACAGCAGGAGAAGCTGGACGTGGTTTTGCAGTTGTTGCAGGAGAAGTGCGAACACTTGCTAGTAGAAGTGCTGAAGCTGCCAAACAAATAAAAGATTTAGTTGAAAATGCTCAAAGAAAAACTAAAGAAGGTAAAGATATAGCTTCTGATATGATAAAAGGTTATGGTGAATTAAATGAAAATATTACTATAACATTAGAATTAATTCAAAATGTAACAACAGCTAGTAAAGAGCAATCAATAGGAATGATTCAAATAAATGATACAGTTAATAGTTTAGATCAAATTACACAACAAAATGCGCAAAATGCATCTTCTGCAAATGAAATAGCTCAACAAACTCTTGAAATATCAAATGAAATTATTACTCAAGCTGATGCAAAAGAGTTTAATGGAAAAGATTCTATTAAAATATAAGAATTCTTATTTTAATAAAGTATTAGAGTAAAGGCTTAGTCTTTTACTCTTCTTTATGACGTCTTCCATTGAAAAGTACAACTTTATCTAGTCTTATTTTCTCTTTTGTATTTAAAACCATAAATTCAAACCCATCTATTACTTCCATTGTTTGAACTAAACCTTTAAGTGTTTTTTTCTCACCATTATCTAAGAAAACAACAGTTGATGGAATTTTTCTTTGCATTGCTACATTTAACTGATCAAAGAAATCTAAAGAAATTGGAGTGTACATAAATAAGACCTTTTTTTGATTTGAAAAAGGATTTTAGTATTAATTGAATTAATAAATGATTTTTTATTTTAAAATGATATACTTAAAATACTTATATAAAAGGAGCCACATGATAACAAGAAAAATAATTGGTAGTAGAATGAGTAAAATTGTTGAGCATAATGGTGTAATATATTTTGCAGGAATTGTTCCAACTGATAAAACGGTTGATGTAAAAGGTCAAACAAAAGAGGTATTAAATATTGCAAAAGAACTTTTTGAACAATCAAATACAGATAAAGAAAATATTTTAAGAGCTGAAATTTATTTAAAAGATATAGATAGAGATTTTGCAGATTTTAATGAAATTTGGGATGAATGGGTTTCAAAAGAGAATCCTCCTGCACGTGCTTGTGTACAAGCTAGTATGTCAACACCTCAAACTTTAGTGGAGATCATATTTACATCTGTAAAAAAGTAAAAACAATTTGTTTTTACTTTTTTAAGGTATATAGCTTTGCTTTTTATTTATAAAAGAAGTAGTATAAAAAATCTCTCTTAAAAATAAAAATAGAGAGATTATCAAACAAATCATCGCTAAAATAAATAAAATAGCGATAAATAAAAAGTCTTTAAAATCAAAGATAGCACTTAAAAACATAGTTACAATAACCATAGCTACAAGCAAGCCTGTACTTGTAGCAAATAGTATGGCTAGATTTGTATTTTTCATTCTCATAGTTAGGAATTCTCTTCTTTGAGTTATTTTTAAAATAGATTTTTCATCTTTTAATATATTCTCTTCTTCATATTTATCTAACTTATCAACTTTATCAATAATTCTTGAAAGTCTTCCAGTAAAAACATTTAACAATCCTGCCACGCCTGCCAGTAAAAATACAGGAGCTACAGAGAGTTGTATCAGTTGAGAAACTATATTTACGCCATCTGAATTTAATTGAGTTATCATATTTTCTTCTTATTTTTTTATTTACTTTATATTACATTTCCCAAATTTACATTTCAGAAGTTTTATTATCATATAAATGAAGTATAAAGCAATACCAACTTCAAATATTTTATATATTATTTCCAATATTTTGCCTATTTTATTTCATCAATAATTTCTAATAACTGATCTTGTGCTTCTTGAGCAATTTCTATTAAATCAGGATTAATATCATCAACTAATTGAACAAGTGAGTTCATGGCTATCATAGTTTCACCATCTTGAGTATAAACAGAGATTTTACAAGGCATAATAATAGAAAGAGACATATCTTCACTTAAAAACTTTTCAGCAATTATAGGATTGCAAATATCAACTATTTGACACTCATTTCCTAAGTCAATTCCTTTAGATTTTAAAGTTTCTTTTACATTATGAATATGTTGAATTCCAAATTTATATTTTGAAGATATTTCTTTTAGGCTCTCAACTACTTCTTGAACACTTTTACTTGATGTTTCTACATATTGCATTTATTTTCCTTCTTTTAGTTTTGAAATTTTATTAATTATATCAAATTAGTTTTTATAAAAAGCCAATTTTTTTACTTCAAGTTTATCAAACATACTTAGCATATTGTTATAATCTTGGTGTAAAGTTCTATTGATTAAAAACTCTTTTCCTTCAAGAATATTTACAGCTCTTTGTATTTTTTCTTTTCCATAAACATTATTTAAAGCCTCTTCATAATCAGCCCATACAATTTCTTCATTATTCATTCTAATTAATTGAGCAACTAAATGACCAAATTTATTACTTGAGAATTCTAAGATTTCTAGAGCATCATCATACTCTTGTAAAAGTAGTAACATTTGAGCTTTAAAATCTCCCATTGTGAAGTTTTCTTTGAAAATTACACCAATATAAAGTTGCATATTAAGTGAATCATCTAAACTATCAACTGTGTCTAAAATATCATTTACATCATATTTTTCAAAGTTTAAAACCATATCTCTGATTAGTTTTCCATTGTTTTTATTATTGTAAACCATATCATCAAGAGGATAAACTTCTGAGAAGTTTGGAACAATCATTTGACAAGAATAGAAATCTAAATATGTATATTCTCTTACATACATTTCTCTATTTTGTGAAGCTAAAATATCTAATAAAAATGCATATTCATCATCACTTCCATTTCCTTCATATTTCCAAGGAGCATATTCAAAGCTTTTTTTAGCACTTAAAAATGGGAATCCAATTTTCCCATTTGAATCAATAAAATGAGCTTCAATATTAAAGCTATCAGCTACTAAACTCATATCAAAAGTAGGAATTTCAAAGGCATCAAGATTTGTCAAATCTCTTCCTTGCATAAGTTCAGTCATGGTTCGCTCAAGACTCACTTCTAAAATAGGGTGAGCTCCAAAAGATACAAAAAGAGTATTGTTTTTAGTGTTTATTAGAGAAATTGCAGTTACAGGAAAAACTCCACCTAAAGATGAATCTAAAACTTCAATGATATAACCTAAACTTCTTAAAGTCTCTACATCTTTATAAACTTTTGGAAAAGATTTTACTAATTCATCCGGAAATTTAGGAAGTGCATAACCTTCTTTGATAATTGCGATTTTTACATATCTTTCAAAAATTTCACTTAAAGCTTGAACTTTTGCTTCATTTGCTGTGTTTCCAGTTGCAAGACCATTACTTACAAATAGGTTACTTAAGATATTTATTGGAATATATGTTTTTACTTTATCAGATTCTCTAATAAATGGAAGAGCTACTATCTTGTCCATATAATCACTGTTAAAGTCTACTAAGTCCTTGTCTTCTAGTTCACCATTTGCATCATAAATCTCTTTTAATTTAGGGTTTAAATAATCTCCTCCAAAATCAAAAGCAACTTCATCAGGATAATATTTTCTATTTGGAAGATGGAAATCTATAAAAAAGTTGTTAGTTTGTAATCTTTCGATATATTCTCCATAAGCACTTGCTATTGAAGCATCTGAGATTGTTCCTTTTCCATTTGAATAGATATGATTTGGAGCTTCATTTGAAGCTAAATTTACTGAAAAGCAATTTTCTAAAGGATGTTTTTCTTGTGAAAAAGATGCTTCACAACCTACATCTTTTAAAACTTCTTTCATTTTATTAATTGATTGTTCTACTGGGCTATTTTTTGATAATAAATTCATTTGATTATTTTTCTCGATTCATATTGATTTTTAAGATATTCAGATTATAGCCAAAAAAAATATATTTTAAGAATAGCTTAGAATTATTAGATACAATATGAAACTAATATAAAATAAAAGGTTGCTAAATGGCAAAAGGGAAAAAAACTTTAATCAAAGAAATTAAAAAATTAGATGATGATATTCTATTAATAAATGGAAAAGAGTATGTAATAGTTGAAGATACAGAAAATATTGAAACAGCAACAACAATGAAAATCTCATCAAATGGAAATAGAATTTTAAGATTTGAAGATGAAAAGAAAAAAGCTACAATAGATGTAAAAAGGGATATTGATATAGTTAAATATACATTTTTAGATGCAAGTGTTGCTAAAAAATTTGCAAAAGGCTACGACAAATCAGTAATCACAAAAGATGATAAAAGAGAAGAGATAGGAAATGCAAGTTCATTTGTAAAAGCTAGAAAAATCATAAATACATATATTTCAAAAAATGGTGAAAACTATGACCCAAAAAATGGTAAAACTACTTTTTACGTAACAGAAGAAGCGTAAAATAAGAAACATTAAATTGTTTCTTATTTACTAAAAGCAATTTTCAATCCAATTAATATTAATACTGCACCTACAACTCTATCAAACCAAATACCAAATTTTTTAAAGAATTCTCTAACTCTTCTTTGACTTAAAATTATCGATAAAAAAACAAACCATAACATAACTTCAAAAATACAAGCAATTCCATATATAGCCTGGACATAAATAGGCGTATCAATAGAGATAATAACTGTAAATAATGATATGAAAAATATTGTTGCTTTAGGATTTAGAGCATTACATAAAAATCCCATAGAAAAAGATTTTATATTGCTCATATTTTTTATCTCAATATCTTTATTTTCTTCTATTTTTAAACCTTTTGATTTTAGACTTTGATAACCTATATATATCAAATATCCAGCACCTAAAAATTTGATAATAGTAAATAGAATTATAGATTTAGAAATAATAAGCCCAATACCAAGTAGTGTATAAATCACATGAACACCAATACCTAAGCCAATACCAATACTTGTATATATTGATGATTTTTTCCCATAAGTTATACTTTGTTTTAAAACCATAGCAAAATCAGGACCAGGACTAATAACTGCAAAAAATGTAGCAATGATAACTATTAGAAATTCATTTAAATATGTAGAAAATTCAATCATTTATTTATTTCTTTTTTTAAAATTATATCATCAAATTTATTCTAAAATATAGAAGAAAATTGCTATTAACTTTGAGAATAGAGATAAATATTACAAAATGCAATAAAATAAGCTTTAAAAAATTAAATAATATATAATTCAAAATACATAAACTCAAGGAGTATATTTTGAAAATATGTGCAATAGACTTAAAAGCAAATAATACAATATTAGTAGTTTTAGAAAAAAACAATGATGAAATAGATTATATAGATTTAAAAGTGAAAAAAATCGAGTTAGCTGATGATGAAGTTCAAGAAAATATCATCGCTTATTCTAAAGTTATAAATGAGTTTTTACAAAAGAATCAAATAGAGCAAGTTCTTATCAAAAAAAGAGCTAAAAAAGGCTCTTTTTCTGGTGGCTCAAATACTTTTAAAGCTGAAGCTATTATCCAACTAAATACGGTTTGTAAAGTTGAGCTAATTTCTGCTCAAACTATCAATGCCTTTGAGAAAAAAAACAATATTGAATTTCCAAAAAATCTAAAAAAATATCAAGAGCAAGCATACTTATGCGCCCTGTCATTTTTGGAAAAACAGTGAAATAATCTAAATTAATTCAAAAATAGTTTTAATTGTTACAATTATGATATAATGTTGTAATTTCAGCGTACATCGGTCTACGCCTGACTTCGTTTTTGTATCCACTTTACAACTCAACTAAACTCATATTATATAACCTAGATCGTAACTCAAGTTTACAGCTTTTGATAGGTTCATAAAAAACAAGGTACTTATGTCATTTTCAAACTTAGGGCTATGCTCAGAACTTTTACGTGCAATAAAAGAAGAGGGTTATACAACTCCTACGCCTATTCAATCAAAGTCTATTCCAGTAATTTTATCAAAAAAAGATGTTTTAGCAGGTGCTCAAACGGGTACTGGGAAAACAGCTGGTTTTACACTACCTTTATTACAAAGGTTAAAAACATCTTATTCAAAAGATAAAAAATCTCATGTAAGAGCACTTATTTTAACTCCTACAAGAGAACTTGCAGCTCAAGTTGCAGCTAGTGTTGAAACTTATGGAAAATATCTTCCTTTTAAATCAGCTGTAATTTTCGGTGGAGTTGGAATCAATCCTCAAATTGCACTTTTAAGAAAAGGTGTTGATATCGTTATTGCAACTCCTGGAAGACTTCTTGATTTAGTTTCTCAAAATTGTTTAGATTTAACAAAAATAGAATTTTTTATTTTAGATGAAGCTGATAGAATGCTTGATATGGGATTTATAAATGATATTAAAAAAGTTCTTGCAATCTTACCAAAAGAGAGACAAAATCTACTTTTTTCAGCAACTTTCTCAGAAGATATCAAAAAACTTGCAGATAGTTTACTAAATACACCTGTTTTAATAGAAGTTGCTAAAGCAAATAGTACTTCACATAAGGTACAGCAAATAGTTCATCATGTAGATAGAGAGAGAAAAAAAGAACTTTTACTTCATCTTGTGCATAAAAACAATTGGAAACAAGTTTTAGTTTTTACTAGAACAAAACATGGAGCAAACAAATTGAGTGAAGCGCTTGTAAAAGATGGTATTACATCAGCTGCTATTCATGGTAATAAATCACAAGGTGCAAGAACAAAAGCCTTAGATGATTTTAAAGTTGGAAATGTAAGAGTATTGGTAGCCACTGACATTGCAGCACGTGGTATTGATATTGACCAACTTCCACATGTAATAAATTTTGAATTACCAAATATTGCAGAAGATTATGTGCATAGAATTGGAAGAACAGGACGAGCTGGAAATGAAGGTATTGCTATATCTTTAGTTTGTGTAGATGAGCATGATTATTTATGGGGAATTGAAAAACTAATTAAAGAAAAAATCAAAAAGATTGAAATACTAGGCTTTAAAGTAGATCCAAATATAAAAGCTGAACCAATTCAAAACAGAAGCAACAGAGGAAATAGTTCAAATCAAAATCGAACAGCAAAACCTAAAGATGGTGCAAAAAAATCATTTGGAAGAAAAAAAGAAGATGCATCTGCACCTTCTAAAAATAAAAATAACAGAAATAGTGAAAATAAATTTGGAAGTAAAAATAGTAACCACTCAACTAATAATACTTCAAAAAATAGAAGAACTAATTCTGGTTTTAAAAATAATTAGTAAATTCTAAAAATATGCAAGTAAAGTATGATGTTTATACAAAAATGACTTTACTTGTTTAAATACTAACTCAAAACTATCTAAAATCTCATCTTGAAAACTTCTTTGTTTATACATTGATGTTTGCATAATTTATCCTTTTATAAAGATTATTCCTTATTTTATCAATATTTATAAAAATTATCAATATATTTTGTTAGAATTGGAAAATAAAAATTAAGTGGAGTATAGATGTTTAGTCAGATAAAATTATCAAAAATAAAAGTATTTTTATTAGGAATATTTATTTCTAATTCTTTTTTATTTGCAAGTGACATTCAAATAGAAACTATTTTTAAAAATAAAAATATTGAAGGAACTCTTATTTTAGAGTCTTTAAATACAAAAAAAACATATATTTATAATGAGAAAAAAGCAGAAACTTTACTAAGTCCTGCCTCTACATTTAAGATACCTCATACTTTGATAGCTCTAAACGAAGGAGTAATTTCTGCTGATTCAATTATACTTTGGGATAAAACAGATAAGGGAATGACTCCTTGGAATAAAGATCAAACTTTAGAATCTGCATTTAAAGTTTCATGTGTTTGGTGTTATAAAGAATTTACTTCAAAAATTGCAGCTTCAAAATATAAAGAATATTTAGAAAAGCTAAACTATGGAAATAAAACTATAGGCATTGATGTAAGTGATTTTTGGTTAGATGGATCTTTAAAAATTACAGCTTTAGGACAAATTGATTTTCTAAAAAAACTTTATAAAAATGATTTGCCTTTCAAAATGGAGTATATAAATACATTAAAAAATATTATGATAGAAGAGAAAAATGAAAATTATACTCTTAGTGCAAAAAGCGGTTGGAGTACAAGATTTGAATTTGAGAGTGGTTGGTATATTGGATATATTGAAACAAAAGATGATGTATGGTTTTTTGCTACAAATATAGTCACACATGGGCAAAAAGATTTACCTTTACGAAAAGGGATTACATTAGAAGCTTTAAAAATAAAAGGAATTATAAATTGAATTATGAAATAAAAAATGCACTCATAAGTGCTAAAATTGACTCATTAGGAGCACAATTAAATAGTTTGAAAAACAATAATCAAAATCTTGAATATATGTGGCAAGCTAATCCAAAATATTGGAATAGACATGCTCCTATACTTTTCCCAATAGTTGGAAGATTAAAAGATGACGAGTATTTTTATGATGGAAAAACATATAAAATGTCTCAACATGGATTTGCTAGAGATTGTGAATTTGAACTTGTAAAACAAGAAGATGATTATTTAAGATTTAGACTTAAAAGTAGTGAAAAGAGTTTAGAAATATATCCTTTCTTCTTTGAGCTTAATCTTTCTTATGAGTTAGTTGAAAATAAATTAGTAATATCTTATGAAGTAAAGAATAAAACAGATGGAAAAATGCTTTTTTCAATAGGAGCTCATCCTGCTTTTAACTGGCCTTTAGATAATGAAGAAAAAAATGATTGTTTTTTCGAGTTTCAAAATATAAAAAATACAAAAAGATATTTTTTAAATGATAAAGGTTTAGTTTATAAAAGTGCAGATTTAGAAATAAAAGATAATAAAATACCTTTAAGTGAAGAGTTATTTAAAGATGATGCTTTAGTTTTTAATGATTTAAATATAAAACAAGTAACATTTAAAAACTCAAAAAATAAGAATTATGTAAAATTGCAGTTTGAGAAATTCCCATATTTAGGTCTTTGGTCAAAACCAAGTGGTGCGCCTTTTTTATGTATTGAACCTTGGTTTGGAGTTGCAGATAGTTATGATTCTTCAAAAAATTTAGAAGACAAAAAAGGGATAATTTCTTTGAAAAAAGATGAAATTTTTTCTTGTTTTTATAGTATTGAAATCTAAAAAAATTATAATATTTTTTAATAATGGAGTTTTAAATGAATGAAAAAATCTCAAATGTTTTATATGTAAAAGTAGGAAAAGTAACTACAACAAAAATAGAAAATAAAAGAAATGAATTAGTTTCAGGAATAAAAAAATATCCAGTTTCAAAAGCATACCTTACAAAAACAGGTTTTAAAGAGGATTCTCAAGCTGATTTACTTCATCATGGTGGAGAAAATAAAGCTTTATTTCTATTTTCTGCAATTACTTATGAAAAAATAAACTCTTTTTTTAATAATAATTTTGATATGACAAATATGGCGTATTTTGGAGAAAATTTGATTTTATCTAATATTTGTGAGAAAGATATTTGTATTGGAGATATTTTAAAAATAGGGCAAAGCAAAGTTCAAGTAACACAACCACGACAGCCTTGTTGGAAATTAAGTGCAAATACAAATGAAAAAAATATGACAAATTTTATTTTTAATTCTGGATTAACAGGTTGGTATGCAAAGGTTTTAGATGAAGGAATTATTTGTCAAAATGACGAAGTTATTTTAGAAAAAAGAGTTAATTCAAATCTTAGTATTGAGAAATTAAATCAACTAATAATAAATCCAATGAGTGATGAAAAGCTTACTCTTGAAGCTTTAAAGTGTGAAGATTTAGGAAAAGCATTTTTTGAGTCATTATCGAAAAGATATAATTTAAAAGAAAAAGATAATCAATTTTCTTTTTATCATACATAATGAATTAGAAGATGAATTAATCTTCTAATTCATCTTCGTCATTATCTTGACCTTTTTCTTTTGGTTTTCTAAATTCTGCTCTTGCTATTAGTTCTAAAAAGAAACTATCAAAGTTTTCAGATGCTGCTATGTCAATTGATTTTGTAATATCTACAAATCTAATTTCAACTGCTTCTTGGGCTGTTTTACCAAATTTACAATCAAAGTTCCAGTAGTTACAATTTTCTGGTAATTTTTTACTTCTTTCTCTTTTGATATACTTTCTTACTTCATTTTTTATAGAATCAACTTGTCTATCTTTGTTTTTGTTTTCAACTATTAGTTGGAATGTTTTTCTCATATAAATCCTTTTGATGATTATATCTAATTTATGGTTTAAATTAAAATATTTTAATTTTATGAAAGAATATTTATAGAACATATTTTATACAGTCAATTATAAAATAACCAAAGCAAATTTGATATAATTTTTATACATTTTAGAAAAAAAGAGAAATATGGAAAATATTTTATTAACGTTATTTTTAACTATTTTTATAGCTACTATTTTAAATATTATATTGAAGAGATTTGGAATCTCTCATATTATTGGTTATATAATCACAGGTACACTTATTAGTTATGGATTTAATTTTAATGGTGTTGATATAGGCTCTTTAGAACTTATAGCAGAATTTGGAATTGTTTTTTTGATGTTTACAATAGGACTTGAAATGAGTCTTGATAAAATCAAACGAATGAAAGAAATTTTATTATTAAATGGTTTTTTACAAGTTAGTATTAGTGCAGTATTGATATATCTTGTAACTTTTTTTATTTTCAAACTTAGTGTTGAAGTTTCACTTATAGTTTCTTTAGCTTTTTCTTTATCTTCAACGGCAATTGTATTAACATATTTAAAACAATCGAAGGATATTCATACTCCATATGGTGAAAAATCAACTGCTATTTTAATTTTCCAAGATTTAGCTGTTATTCCTATTTTACTTTTAATTACATTTTTGACAAATGATACTTTATCTATTGGTGAAGTATTAGCTAAAACATTTGTATTGGCACTTGCAATTATATTTTTTATGTTTACAATTGGGAAAAAGATCATTTCTTGGCTTTTAAAATTTGCGTCAGATACAAGAATTGAAGAGCTATTTTTAGGTTCAGTTTTATCTATAGTTATTGGAACTTCTTTATTAGCTCATGAAGTTGGTTTTACATATTCATTGGGAGCATTTATTGCAGGTATGATAATTTCTGATACGAACTTTAGTGTAAAAGTTGAATCAGATATTTCAAGCTACAAAGATTTACTTTTAGGGGCATTTTTCTTTAGTGTGGGAACAAAAATAGATGCTTTATATTTTTTATATAATGTACATATTATTTTGGCAATTTTTATAGCTATTATGCTTATAAAGGCCTTAGTTGTTTATGTAATTATTAGAAGAAAATCGGATAAAAGTACAGCTATTAAAGCAGCTTTAGCTCTTTGTCAAGTTGGAGAGTTTTCTTTTGCTATATTTGCATTAGCATCAAATGATAATTTAATTTCCCATGAAATGGCAAGTTTTTTAATACTTATTTCTGTTTTATCTATGATTTTGACGCCATTTATAATAAATAATATCTATAAAATCGCTTCATATTTTGTAATTGAGTTTTATGAATCTGACAAAATTACGCCAATTAAAGCAAAAAATCATGTTGTTATTTGTGGATTTTCAATTTTAGGAAGAGTAATAGCAAGAGATTTATCTGAGAGAAATATTCCTTTTGTAATAATCTCAGATGATTTAAGACATGTTCTTCTTGGAAGAAAATTAGGATATATGGCATATTTTGGTCACTTAGATAAACTTCCTGTTTTAGAATCTTTAAAAGTGGATGAAGCTTCTAGTGTTATCATAACTCTTAGTGATACTCATAAAAAAAGATTAATTTGTGAAGCTGTATTAAAATTTCATGGTGAAGCAAATATTTTATTAAAGATTGAATCTCTTGATGAAAAAGCACAATTAAAAGATTTAAATATTAAAAAATTTGTTCACGCTAATATAGAAGTTGGGCGTTTGTTAGTAGATGAGGCTTTACTTAAGTTAGAAAACAAGTAGATTTGTTAATCTTCTTGTTGTTCAAGTTCATGTCCGTGTGCATGTTCATCTAAGTTTTGCATAATATAATCATAAATTCTTTGATATTCACTATCTGGCGTTTTATTCTCTTCTATAACTGCTAAAACATTTTGAAGTTCAACAAGAAATGATTCCATTTCTTCAATTGCTAACATATCATCTGGTGTTTGAGAATTAGTCTCTAAAAGTTTGTGTAAATCTTCTAAATAATTTTCAACTTCAGGAATCATAGTATTTTCAACTAAATCTTTTAACTCTTCTTTTATGTTTTCCATAATCTTCCTTTTTTATTACTTCTTTATTATATTATCTTATTCATTTAATTAACAAATGAAAATTTGAAAAAATCTGTTACAATTGCACCATGAAAAAAATTTTATTAATATTAACTCTTTTTATTTATGCATATTCTATTGAAATTAAACAAATGCCTATTAGTTTTTCACAAAATAGAATTGATTTAACTAAACAATATATAAAAAGTTCTTATGGTTTGGATGTTGAAAATATAGATATTATTCCTAAAGTTATTGTTATTCATCATACTGCAATGGATGATTTAAAAGAATCATTTGATAGATTCAATGCTGAAACATTAACACCAGATAGAAGTTATATATTAAAAGCAGGAAGTTTAAATGTATCTGCACATTTTTTAGTAGATTTTGATGGAATAATTTATGCTTTAATGCCCGAAACTCATATGGCAAGACATGTAATAGGATTAAATCTTTCAAGTATTGGAATAGAAAATATTGGTGGAAATGAAAAAGATTTAACAAAAGAGCAATTAAAAGCAAATATTGAATTAGTTAAATATTTAAAAAATAAATATAAAACAATTGAATACCTAATTGGTCATTATGAATATACAAAATTTGAAAATCATCCTTTATTTTTAGAAAGAGATGCTAAATATAGAACAGTAAAACATGATCCATCTGAATGGTTTATGGAAAGTTTACGAAGCAATTTTTCTGATTTAAAAGTCTACGAAAAGTAATTCCCTAAGTAATTTATTGTAATTATTGTATAATAATAAGATAACTTTCAAGTAATAAATAAACAACTAAAAGTAAAGCTTAAGATAAAATATGTTAGTTTCTTTCAATGAATGACAATATAAATACACACTCGTACATAGAAAAGTTCTCACTAAGTCCTATTTCATCACTATTTTTTGCAGTTGCTTTTTTAGCTATTGGTTATGGTATGATACTTACTTATGTTGGGGTTTACTTAAAAGATTTAGGTTTAAATGATGCAATTATCGGTTTAATCAATGCTTCATTTTTTTTAGGGGCAATTGGTTCTTCAATTTTTAGTCAAAAAATTATCTCTTCTGTTGGGCATATTCGAAGTTTTGCTACTTTTGCTTCTTTGATGGTTATTTCTTTTTTAATTCAAGCACTATTTTTTAATGAATATCTTTGGGCATTTTTGCGTTTTGTTTCAGGTTTTGCATTTTATGCTTTACTTATAATAATAGAGAGTTGGTTAAATGAAAAGAGTAGTCAAACGCATAGGGGAAAAATACTTGCAATTTATACAATCATTTTCTATCTTGCAACTGCATTAGGGCAGCTTTTTTTAAATATAAAAGGTGATACAACTTATATAATTTTTATTCTGGGTTCTGTATTAATTCTTTTTTCAGTTTTATTTATTTCAATGACAAAAATTAAAGAACCTATTTTAAAACCTTTTGAAAAATATAGTTTCCCAAAACTATTTTCAGTGGTACCCCTTGCTTTAGTTAGTTGTTTTGTTGGTGGTTTTTTAGTTGGTGGATTTTTTACAATGATACCAATATATTTAATACAGAAATACTCCTCAATAGAAATGGTTTCTTTATTTATGGCATGTACGATTATAGGAGGTTTGATTTCTCAATGGCCTATAGGATTATTATCAGATAAATATGGAAGAAGAAAACTTATTGCAATTAATGGATTTTATATTGCTATTGTTTCTTTATTATTTATTGTATCTTTTTCATATGAAAATATGATTTATCTATTAGGAATTTTATTAGGACTTAGTATTTTTTCTATTTACCCATTGGCATTAGCTAGAGCAAATGATGTGGTTGATGAAAATAAAGATATTGTAGAAATAAGTAGAGCACTTTTATTTACTTATGGTTTAGGCTCTTTTATAGCTCCTATACTTTTAGGTTTTGGTCTTTACTATTATTCAGAATTTATATTTGTAGTTTTTGCAATTTTAGGTGTTTTTTTAGGTTTTTATTCATTGTCTAAAAAAAGAATAGCAGATGATCATATGAGCGTATTTGTTAATATACCAGTAGCTTCAGGAAGTACTGTAGTTGAAATGGACCCAAGACAAGATTTAGATTATAAAAAGGAATTAGATGACAGACAATAATTTTAAGACAACAATCTTAAAACCCGTATTTATACCATCAGTATTATTTATAATATTACTAGTGGTTTTTACAATGATAATGCCAACAGTGGCAAGTGATGTTTTTAGCACAGTTAAAAATTTTGTAGCAGAGAAATTTGGTTGGTTATATATGTTAAGTGTAGGAATATTTACACTTTTTGTGCTATTTTTAGCAATTTCACCATTTGGAAGATTTAGATTAGGGCCTGATCAATCAAAACCTGCATATAATAATATATCTTGGTTTGCTATGTTATTTTCAGCTGGAATGGGAATAGGACTTATGTTTTGGGGTGTTGCTGAACCTGTAATGCATTATGTATCTCCTCCTATTGGAGCGGGTGAAAGTATAGAATCAGCTAAGATGGCTATGAATATAGTATTTTTTCATTGGGGATTACATGCTTGGGGAATTTATGCTGTGGTTGGTTTAGTATTAGCTTATTTTTCTTTTAGACATGGATTACCTTTGTCTATTAGATCTGCTTTATATCCTTTGGTTGGAGATAAAATATATGGAGGAATTGGACATAGTGTTGATACAATTGCTGTTTTAGGAACTGTTTTTGGAGTTGCCACTTCTCTTGGTTTTGGTGTTTTACAAGTAAATTCAGGATTAAACTATTTATTTGATATTCCCGTTGGAATTACTACTCAAATAATATTAATTGCAGTAATTACAGCACTAGCAACAATTTCAGTTGTTTTAGGTCTTGATGGTGGAATTAAAAGATTATCTGAATTAAATCTTTATTTAGCTTGTTTTTTAGTTTTATTTGTATTTTTAGCTGGACCTACATTTTTTCTATTAAATGCCTATATTCAAAATATTGGTTCTTATTTATCAAATATAGTATTTATGACTTTTAATCAATATGCTTATGATAAAACATCATGGATTAGTTCTTGGACTTTATTTTATTGGGCTTGGTGGATTGCATGGGCTCCTTTTGTTGGTATGTTTATAGCACGAGTTTCAAGAGGTAGAACTATTAGAGAGTTTGTAATTGGAGTATTATTTGTTCCTGTTGGATTTACTTTTATTTGGATGACAGTATTTGGAAATAGTGCACTTGATGCTATTATGCATGATGGATTTACTGTTTTATCATCAGCTGTATCAGCAGATGTTTCAACTGCTTTATTTAAATTTTTAGAGCACTTTCCTTTTTCTGGTTTCACATCTATTATTGCTATTATTTTAGTTATAACTTTCTTTGTAACATCATCTGATTCAGGATCTCTTGTAGTTGATACAATTGCATCAGGTGGACGTGATAATAATCCAGTTTGGCAAAGAATCTTTTGGGCAGTTACTCAAGGTGTTGTTGCTATTGCTTTATTACTTGCAGGTGGTTTAGGAGCTTTACAATCAGCTTCAATTATTATAGCCTTACCTTTTGCTATTGTTATGCTAATTGCTTGTTGGGGACTTTATAAAGCTCTAAAGCTTGAAACAATTAGAAATGAAAGCTTAAGACATCATATGAATGCAGGTCGTCATGGGAAAATAAGTGGAACATGGAAAGTAAGACTTAATAGAATCATTGAATTTCCAAAAGTTGAAGAAACAAAAAGATTTATTAATGAAGATGTAATTCTTGCAATGGAAGCTGTAAAAGAAGAACTTTCAAAATATGCATGGAATGTAGAAGTTATAAGTGATAAAGAAAAAGCTATATCAGTTTTAAGAGTTGAACATTCTAACGACTTTGATTTTATTTACGAAGTAAGAGCTAGAAACTATGATACACCAAGTTATGCTTATCCTGAGTCAGTAAACCCAACAAAAGAGCAAAAGAAATATGCTCGTGCTGAAGTTTATTTACAAGATGGAAATAAAGCTTATGATATTTATGGTTATGACGAAGATGCAATAGTTATTGATATTATTGATCAGTTTGAAAAACATAGACATTTTTTACATAATACATCTACACTTAATCCTGTAGTTCCTATTGATTAAAAACTATTTTATTAGAAGTCAATTTGACTTCTAATATTTAGTTCTTTATTATTTCCATAATCTCTTTTTGTTCTTCTGTTTTACTATTTGTTATATCTTTTTTACTGCGAGAATTTTTTAAACAGCTTAAGGTTTGTGATAAAAGATTAATTCTTTGATATAAGTTTTTAGCTTGTGCTATTTTTATTTTTATTTCATATTTACTAATTAAACTTTCTTTTTCTTTTGTTAAAGCATTTAATTTAAATTCATTTGAGAATAAACTTGTAGATATAAATAAGTAAATAATTATTTTGTTAATTATATATTCCTATTATGTGGATTTTTTTGGATTTGTAATATACAAAATAATTAATTAATATTAGTTTTAAAATGATTGAAAGGTACTTAAAAGTTAAGAATTGATTTGAATAACCAGAAGTCTTAAGACTTCTGATTTTTAAGAGATTGTACTTCAAGTATTCTCATAACAATTGCTGAGATATAAGGGATACTTTGAATAAATATAGTTGCTGCAAAAACATAAATTTCTGTAATACCTGTATAATTTGTAAATATTAATCCAAAAAATGAAATTAATAATAATGTACCTAAAATAGTTTCATATTTAATAGGGTTAGTACTAGTTGCTGCTTTTTTAGCTTTTCCACCTTTATCAGTTCTTTTAAATGGTAAACCATCTTTTACAAAACCATCAAAAACAGCTTTGAAAATGATTAATTGTAAACTCATAGATGCAATAGAACTTAAAATTGTATTTTTAAATGATGTTTTTACTTTGATTCTATATAAAATAAAAGTATGTAAAACATTTACTAAAAACGCCGTAATAATTGGAATTGTTAAAGGAATTGTAGGAATAGTAACCCCCACAAATATAATAACAGGAACCCAAATGATATTCATAATAGCCATAACTGGACCTAAAGCATCACTTAACCAAAAGAACCAACCAGCAACAAATTTATTTTTTTGTCTAGAAGTTAGTTTTTTAGCAGATGGTGTAAATTCTCTCCAGTGTTTTTTAAGGATTTGAATAGCTCCATATGCCCATCTATGACGTTGTGTTTTAAATGCTTCAATAGTATCAGGAAGTAATCCATAACCATATCTTCTATTTGTATAGTGTGCAAGATATCCAGCTTCAAATAGTCTAAGACCTAATTCACTATCTTCAACAATAGTGTCAGTTCCCCAACCACCAACTTCCATCATAGCACTTAATCTTACCATCACCATAGTTCCATGAACAACAATAGCATTTTCTTCATTTCTATCAATCATACCAATATCAAAGAATCCAGCATATTCAGCATTCATAGCTGCTTTGATAATTGATTCATTACCATCTCTATGATCTTGTGGAGCTTGAACGATTGCAACTTTTGGATCATCAAATAATGGAACTAAATCAACTAACCAAGGAGATTCAACAACATAATCAGCATCAATAACCGCAATAATTTCAGCTTCTTTGCTTGTATAATCTAAAGCTGCATTTAAAGCACCTGCTTTAAATCCAGTACAAGTAATATTCATAAATACAAATTTATCACCAAGTTCTTTACATAAAGCTTCAATTGGTTTCCAATAATACTCTTCTGAAGTATTATTGATAATTACTAAAACTTCATAATTTGGATATTGTAATTTAGATAAAGCTCTTAGTGTTTCAGCTAATACATGAGGTTGCTCTTTATATGCAGGAACATGAATTGAAACAAAAGGAATATTTTCTGATCTTAAATCAAGAGGAACAAGTCTTTGTGGTCCAACTCCTAAAGAATTTCTAAATAATTCATTTGCTTTTGCAAGTGTAATAATAATCAAAGGAATCATTAAAAATGTTCCCATTCCCCACATAACCCACATACCAAAGTTCATATAGTTTGCAAATGGATATATAACCGCCATTACAATACCAAATGCCATACCTTGAGCTGTAACTGCGTAAGCTAAAGCATGATTGATATTTAATCTTTGATTTCTAAGACCATATAAAGTTAATAAAGCTCCAATGATAATTGCAGCAATCATTTGGTATAACCAATATTGGTTTAGTTCAATATCCCCACTTAAATAGAATTTTAATTCTCTATCTGATGTGAAAATTCCCCAGTATTGACCAACATTACCCTCATCATAACCTTTCCATTGTTGATCAAATGCTTCAACAATATTATACGACCAACCTTTTTCAGAAGCTAAGTTTATAAAACCTCTAATTGCAACAGCTTGATTTTTTAAACTTGGAACTGCATTATTATTATTATATCCATGGCTTGGCCATCCTGTTTCCCCAATATTTATCTTTTTATAGGGGAATAATTTTTCAACAACACTATATTTTTCAATAATAAAGTCATTAAATCTATCAATAGGAACCTTTTCCCAATAAGGTAAAATATGGATAGTGATAAAATCTACATGTTTTGCAAGATCTGGAATTCTTTCCCAAACATCCCATGTTTCAGCACAAGTGATTGGTTTATTAGTAAATTCAGAAACAAAATCAATATATGCAAATAATTCTGTTTCATTTAAATCAGCTCTTAGAAGAGTCTCATTTCCTACTATAACATTTGCAATATTATCTGGATATTTTTCCAATAATTTTAATGCTCTTTGTATTTCTAAGTGATTTTCTTTGTGATCACCACTTATCCAAATACCTAAATCAACAGGTAAATCTGTTTTAGAAGTTGCTTCTAATATTACTTTAGCATCAGCAGTAGAGTAAGTACGAACTTTATTAGTAAAGTGCGACAGCATACTTACATCTTCTTCTATTTGCTCAGTTGATAAAACTTTTTTGTCGTAACCTTCAAATGGAGAGTAAGAGAGTGACTCTACTTTTTCGAATGAAGTTTCAATTAATGACACACGGTTATCCTGAGTAATCCAAAAAAATACTTGGAATAACCCTGCCATGATAAGACCTAAGATAATATATCTCAACGTTAGTTTCCTTTTAAATAATTAATATATTATATTACCATTTTTTCGTTTATTATAAAGTTAACTAGATTGAGATATTAAAGTAGAGAGTTAAATTAGTTTTGATTTAGTTAAAATAATTCCATCATTATCTGCATAAATATAATCACCTGTATTAAAAGTAAGACCTTCAAAACTTAATTCAATGTCTCTTTGTCCTTGAGTTTTTTCAAAATTTCTTAATGGACAAGTTCCAATTGCAGCTAAACCAACATTAATATTTTTTGTTTCATCAGTATCTCGAACGTAACCATTTAAAATAATTGCTTTCCAATTATTTTTAAGTGCAAAAGCCATTAGTTTATCTCCAACAACTCCATAAAATTCTTGTGAATTATCTACTACAACAATTCTACCTTCACCATCTTCATCTCTTAGCATTTCTAATAATAACCAATTACTTTTATCAAGTTTTACAGTTACTATTTGTCCTGAAAATTGTTTTAGTCCACCATAATTTGTAAATTTTGAAGATAAAACTTCTATTTTTTTGTCTCTATTTTCATCGCATAAATCTGCTGTTTGAATGTTCATATTTGATCCTTTCTTTCCTAATAAATATAACAGAGTGTATGGTATATAAATAATATGTATAAAAAGTGTATAAAATTAAAAATTTATTAATTTTAAATATTAATTTTATTTAATAAGCTATAAAAAACATTGTATATTTTTTAAAAGTATAATATAATCCAAAAAATTGCCTAAAATGAGATTATAAATGAAAAAATTTATTAATGAAGAAATGTTTGAAATAATTCAATACTTAGAAAATGAATTAAAAACTAATAATGAAATATATATTGAAGTTTTAAATCCAAATGTTAAAGATAATATATATACGGGTGAAAAAATAAAAATAGAAGAAAAAGAGTTTATTTATAGATCTTATAAATCATGGACTGATTTATCAGAAATTCTATTTTGCAGAATGTTAATTATTGCTTTAAATGAAAATACTGTTGTATTGAAGTTTTTAAAATTAAATAAACTTGATTCTTTTCATAACGATTTAAATGATGAAAGAAATGAAAAATATGGTGAAAATTCAACTTTTTTTAGAATTAATAAAAATGAAGAACCAGTTTTTTTAAATACTTATTTAAATGCTTTAAAAAATGTAAAAATTGAAGAAAAAAGAAATATATTAAATCTAGGTATAAATAAAGCAGATGAATTTGATGTTATAAAAAAACTAATAAATGAAGAAATTTTAAATCAAATGAATTTTGTGGGAATTGATTATTCTAAAAGTGCAATAGAATATTCAAAAAATAGATTTCCTAAAGAAAATTTTAGTTTTTATACTCATGATATAAATAAATTAGATGAATTAAATCTAAAAAAAGCAGATTTATTAATTTCAATAGGAACATTACAAAGCTCAGGTTTAAATTTTAAACTATTATTTATGGATTTAATCCAAAATTATTTGGAAGATAAAGGGTCTATAATTTTAGGTTTTCCAAATTGCAGATGGATAAATGGAGAAATGATATATGGAGCAAAAGCAGCCAATTATTCCTATAGTGAGCAGTCTGTATTATATAAAGATGTTTATTTTTGTAAAAAATATTTACAACAAAAAAAATATAGGGTTACATTAACTGGGAAAAATTATCTATTTTTAACGGCTACCTCAATAAAATAAGTAAAAATGTTTTGTTTATGATATTTTTTTTGTTACAATTGTTAATAAATTAAAAGGAGTATATCATGCCATCAAAACATATAGAAGTAAAAACATTTAAGTTGGCTCATTCTACTGATGATACAGTAAGAATCGAGCATGTTGAAAAGCCTTATGGTGAATATAGTAGTCCAGTTGTAAGTATTGCTGTTTATTCTCATGGTAAAACAAAAGTTTCTGAAATTGAAATTCCTTACGAAAATATTTCAGAATTTTTTAAAGCTCTAAATGAATCTGTTGCATTATGTGATTCAATTCCAAGAAATAGAATTCATGACGAATTAAATTCAGATATTGGTGGAGGAGCTTAATTGAGTTTTGATTCGATTAATAAGTCAAGTTCTGGTAACTTGACTTATGTTTTTTTTGCTTTAATAGTATCTTTGATAGCTACTTTTGGTAGTCTTTTTTTTTCAGAAATAATGCATTTTATTCCTTGTTCTTTATGTTGGTATCAAAGAATATTTATGTATTCATTGGTTTTTTTATTTTTAGTAAATCTTTTATTTCCTGATGATAAAATTTTTAAATATGCATTTCCTTTAGTAATTTTAGGATGGATAATTTCAATTTATCATAATTTATTAATGTTTGGAATAATCCCTGAAAATCTGTCACCTTGCGTACAAGGAGTCCCTTGTTCTACTGCTTATATTAATTGGTTAGGTTTTATTACTATTCCTTTGTTATCTTTTTTTGCATATACTACAATATTAATTTTATTATTAAAAATTAGAAAATAGAAAAAGGAAATTAAATTTATGCAAAATAAGAAATTAGTTTTAAGTTCAATATTAGTATTAGTATTAATATTTTTAGGTTTAGGTTATTTTTACAAAAATAATGAAGTAAAAAAAGAAGAATTACAAACAAAAAGTAATAGTAATTCATTAATTAGAGATCATTCAATTAAATTTGGTGATAATAAAAAGAATATTTCAGTAGTAGAATTTTTAGACCCTGAGTGTGAATCTTGTGCACTATTTCATCCAATTATGAGAAAATTATATAAAGAATATCATGAAGAAATACAGTTAGTCGTAAGATATGTTCCAAATCACAAAAATTCAAGATTTGCAATAAAAATTCTTGAAGCATCAAGAATACAAAATAAATATGAAGAAGTTTTAAGTGTAATATTCGAAAAACAGCCTCTTTGGGCACAGCACAATAATGAAAAACCAGAATTATTATGGGAATTTTTAGCTGTAATTCCAGATTTAGATATAAATAAATTAAAAGAAGATTCAAAAAATCCAGAAATTGAAAAAATTATGGATATTGATACGCAAGATGCAAACCAGTTAAATGTAAGAGGAACACCTACTATTTTTGTTAATGAAAAAAGACTAAGTGTTTTATCGCAAAAAGATTTATTTGATATGGTGGAGTCAGAAATTTATAAATAAAAGGGAAAATGATGTCATTTTTAGAAAAAATTAGTGAATTCTTAACACTTGTAAAAGAGTCAAATTTTGATTTAGGATTAATTTATTCACAAAATCCAAATGGAATTTATATTGTAGTTTTAATAATATTAGTCTTGTTACTAATTGCAGTATTTTTTATAAAAAATGCTTTTAAAAAATCAGAGCTTTTAAGACTTGTATCCAAAGTGCAAAATTCTTCTGATTTTGATGAATTTGATAGGAAATTATCAAAAATTGCTTTTGAATTACCAAAAAGAGGAGTAGAAGTTGCTTCTAGTTTAAATGTGCTAAAAGAAGATATTTTAACTTCTCAGTTGGCTTTATTAAAAGATTTTAGTATAAAAAAGAAAATAAAATCTTATAAGCAAATTTCATCTGTATACTCTTTAATTGCAGCTAATTCAAAAAAGTATAAAAATGAAGAATTAACTAAATATTATGAAAATAAATCTCGAATATTATTGGATGAAAATCTGAAAAATGAGATAGAAACTTATTATAAAAATATTAGTTTTAAAGAAAATGACATCAAATATGTAAATAGTATTGTGGCTTTCGCAAATACTTTGGAAAATCCTGAGTCTATTTTAACTCCTTTACAAGAAGAAATAAATAGATTTAGTTTTGCTTTTAATTTAGATTTATTTAAATTTGTAAAAGCTTTAACAAAAGAAGAATCAGGAAAAATATTTATTAATTGTAATGAAAAAATAAATTCATTATTTGAAAATAGTAATATAATGATTTCAGAAAATATCTTAGCTTATATGATGGAAATTGGTCAAAAAGAGAAAGTTTATGAGTATATTTCAAACTTAAAAAATCCAATTTACTTACAAAGTTTATATTATAGATTCTTTGCAAAAGTAGAAGATGATATTAATTTAGATTTGGCTTTTGTTAAAAATGAAACACAAATAAATGAGAATTATAAAGAGCATTTAGATAATAAAATCACATTTAATTGGAAAGATTTAGGCTTGATAAAACATATTTTAAATGCACCAAGAGTTTTAGAAACAATAGGGCATATAGATTATAGAAATGTTTTAGAAAGAATTGAAAAACTAGAAAATGAAGTTGATTACAATGCAAAAGTTGCAGAGATATTAGAAATTGCAAGACGAGCTGAGACTATTGCAAAAGAAGCCAAAGCAATAGCAAGAAGTAGTAAGTAAAATGGAATATGTATTAGCCTTATTTTTAAGTGCTGTTTTAACTATTATTTTTATTTATTTTAAAAAGAATAAAAATATTGTTATCAAATCAGCACCTCTAAAAAAAGAGGAGTTAATACAAGCTTATAAAGAGGAGCTTCTAAATATTTTAGAAGAAAACGAAGAGAATAAAGAGTTACAATTTCAAGAAAAAATAAAGTTTTTAAAGAGAGTAAATTATGAACTTTCAATGAATATATTTTTTGATGAGATTGAAGCAAAAAAATTAATACAAGAATTATCGGGTTTAGGTAAATAATAATGAAAAAAAGTTTATTAATAGGTTTAATGATAACAGGTCTTCTATTTAGTGGGTGTGATAATAAAACAACAATAGATGAGAGTGCAATTGTGAAAGCAGGAACACATCCAAGTAGTGCTCCCGTTGAGTTTGTTTCAGAAAATTTTACACTGCTTACTACAGATGAAAAATTTATTACTTTAAAAAGTACAGAGCAAGGATTGGATTTTGAAGAGTATAAGGGGAAAAAAGCTATTTTAGTTGATGTTTTTGCTACTTGGTGTCCACCTTGTATTGAAGAACTTCCAGTTTTAAAAGAGCTTAGAGAAAAATATAAAAATGATTTTGAAATCGTTTCTGTATTATTTGAAAAAGATAAACCAAAACAAGAAATTTTGGATTTTATAAAAAAATATGAAATAGAATATCCTGTTACTGTTGGTGAAGAAAATTTTAAATTAGCAAAACAATTAGGTGATGTGAAAAAGATTCCTGAAATGTTTTTATTTACAAAAGAGGGTAGATTTGTGAAAAAATTTGTTGGAAAAACTTCAAAAGAAGATTTAGAACAGTATATTAATTTAGCAATTAAAAACTAATTTAAAATTCTTTCTAATTGCTCTAAATTATCTATAAAATAGTTAGCTTTAGAAAAATCGTGTGTTTTTGTAAATTCATTTTTTACAATAACACACTCTATATTTGCATTTACAGCAGACGTTAATCCTCTTTGAGAATCTTCAACAACAATAGTATGCTCAGGCAAAGCATTAAATAACTCTAATCCTTTTAAATAAGGATCAGGGTAGGGTTTAGCTCTTTTGTAGTCTTCAACACATAATACGAACTGCATATAATCACTTATTCCTCTATTTTTATGAATAAGCTCAAAGTCTACTCTTCTAGAAGTTGTAACTATTGCCATTTCATATTTTTTTGAAAGATTTTTTAAGACTTTTTTTACATTTGGAATTTCAAGATTCTTTGTATGTAAAAACTCTTGATAATAAGCATCTCTGTGAACTCTTTTTTTGTCAATAGTTTCTGCTTTAACACCAGCTTCAATAGCGACTTCCCAAGCTGTTCCACCTCTTGCCATAATTTCTTGATATTTATCCATATGAAGAGTTAATCCTAACTCTTTTAGTGCCTTTTTATTAGCCTCATAATACCAATTCTCAGTTTCTACTAAAACTCCATCATTATCAAATAATATGTATTTTTTCATATATAATTTATTTCCTATAGTTTAATTTTATTGTGTAAAAAAAAAGGAAAACTAAAAAAGCTTTCCTTTTGGACTTTGTATATAGTAGGAGGAAGGTTAATTTTAGATCTTAACATCGCAAAAAATTAAGTTTATTAATTAACTTGTAAAACAATTATAAGGTCTTAGTATTAACTCTTATTAAATAAAGAGTTAACAAAAAGTAAATAATTTTTATTTTGTTATTTAGCCCATTTACTTTGTGGTGCTTTATATGATTCAATTCCTTTTATGATTTCATCAATATCATCACTAACAATCAACATATCAACAAAACTTTTTCCAATAAAACCTTCTTTAACACAGTTTTCTAGAAAGTCAATTAGTTTATTATAGTAACCATTTACATTGTAAAATGCAAAGGGTTTTTCATGGTGTCCAATTTGTGCTGAAGTTAGTACAGAAAAAGTTTCATCTAATGTTCCAAAACCTCCTGGAATTGCTATAAATGCATCTGCTAGTTCTTCCATTTTTGCTTTTCGTTGATTCATTGTGTCAACTTTATAAATTTTAGTAATATTTTTATTTTCAATTTCTTTTGTAACTAGGTCATATGTGATTACACCTGTTACCATATTATTATGTTTAAGTGATTCATTTGAAATAATTCCCATTAATCCTTGAAGTGAACCACCATAGACAATATTGAATTTTTTCAATGCTAATTTTTTAGCTAAATTTTTTGTTGATTCTTCATAAATTATATTATTCCCAAATGAAGAACCACAATATATTGCTATATTCATTTATTTATATCCTTTAGTTTTTCATATGGTCTAAAAATTAAAATTAATCTTGGTAGCAATATTAAATTTGCAATTAATACTGTAATCATAGTAATAACTGTTAATAATCCAAAATATATAGTTGGAATTAGATTAGATAAAACTAAAATTGAGAATCCCATGATTATCACTAATGAAGTATAATACATAGCATATCCAATACTTTCATGTGATCTTCTCATTGAGTTTATATAATTGTGATCTTTTTTAAACTCTTCTTTAAATCTATGAATAAAGTGAATGGTATCATCAACTCCAATTCCTATAGCAATTGCTGCTATCGTAATAGTCATAATATCTAAAGGAATATTTAGCCAACCCATTATTCCAAATATTGCTGAAATAGGTATTATATTCGCTGCAATGGCTATTAGAGATATTTTTAATGATCTGAATAAAATTATAAACATTATAAATAAAATAATAACTACAAATCCTAATGTAGCAATTTGTGATTCAAATAAAGATTGAAGCATATTGTTATATAAAACCATAAGATTAGATAGTTTTACGGTTGTTTCTTTATTTTGGATTATTGTTTTTAAATCATGATTTATTTTATTTAATAAATCATTTCTTCTTAAATTAGGATTTGAATCAACTATTCTAATAGTAATTCTAGCTTCATTCTCATCTATATTAATATATGGAGAAAGTATTAATGTTTTATATTTAGGTGGTAATTGATTATATAATAATGCTAAAGTAATTCCATCTAATTTTTTTCCATTATTTAATGATTGTCCAATTTTTAATAAGGTTGCTAATGATTGAACTTTTCCAACTTCAGGAAGACTCTCTAGATAATCATGAACGGCTGTTATAGTATCCATTTTATCTTGGCTAAACCAATATTGTTTATCATCTGCACTTGCTGCAAATTCATTTTCAAAATCATCAAATTGATCTTTTACTACTTCTTTTATAACAGCTTTAGGCTCATCTTTAAACTTGATAATAATATCTAAAGGTGTTGTTCCTCCGAGATTTTCATCAATTACTTGCATACCTTTATATATGTCTGTTGATTGTTTAAAATAACTAATAAAACTATTCTCAACTATAAGTTTTAAGCTTCCACTTAAAGAAAAAATAAGAACAAGAATACTTGTAACAATAATTAGTTTTCCATTATGTTCTACAATATCTGAACATTTTTTTATAAAAGAAAATCTTGTATTTTCTTGCTCATGTTCATCTTTTTTGTCCATCATTATTAAGATAACTGGGAAAATTAAAAAAGATAAAACTAAAGAAATTGCAATACCTGTACTCATCATAAGACCAAGATTTATAACTGGTTCAATATTTGATAAAACTAAAGAACCAAATCCTGTTATTGTGGTGATAATTGCAAAAAATGATGGATTGAATTTTGATAAAATAGTATTAATAATAAGCTTATATTGACTTGCATTTTTATATTTTACATTTAACTCTCTATATCTTACAATTAAGTGTAGAACTATAGAAATAGTTATGATTAATTGTAAAGCAATAAAGTTTGATGATATAACAGTTACTTCCCAGCCAAATAAACCAAGTGTTCCAGCTGTTGCAATAACAGAGACTAAACATATAAATAAAGGAATTATAATCCATCTAATATGTCTAAAAATATACCATAAAATAAAAACTAAGATTAAAAGTAAAGATGTTCCATAAATAAGTAAGTCATTTTTAACATAACCAACTATATCGCTGGCTATCATATTTACTCCACCTAAAAATATTTTCCCACTAGCTTCATATTTCTTGATAATATTTCTGATGTTTTGTATCTCAATAGTTTCATTTTTTCTTAGTACATCTCTGTACTCTTTAAACTCTAAAATCACTTCTTCAAGTTGTTTATCTTCATCTTTAGATATATTGTTTTCTCTTTTTTTTGCTAATAAAACATTTCTTTTTTCAAGTAATTCAAAATATTTTGTATCTTTTTTTAGATTTAAAACTAAGGCAGTAGTTTTAAAATCACTACTTACTAATGCATTTGAATATAAAGGTGAATTTAGTAACTCATTTTTTACAAGACTTTTATCAAATTCTTTAGTTTCAAGAGAGTCTACTCCTGAAACTAAGTCTGATATTGGTCTAATTGGTGATTGTAATAAAGGAACATTTAAAATTGAAGTTATACTTTCTATTCCTTCAACTTTTGAAAAATCCTCTGAAATATTTTTTATAGTTTCTAAGCTATTTTTTGAAAGTAAATCACTTTTTGGAGAGTAAGTAACAACTAAAAAATCAGAACTATTGTATCTTTTATTAACTTCTCTAAAAAATTTTAAATCTTTATCATCATCTAGAAGTAAAGTTTCAGCAGATGCATCTATCTCAAGTTTTGTAGCATAATAAGCTAAGCTTGAGATAAATACCATTAAAGCTATTAATATAGCTGTTGGATACTTTAATATAAAAGTATCGTATATTCTTTTTACCATTATTTACTATTAGGGCTTTCTAATAATGCAAGCATTTCATCAAAAGATTTTTCTTTTAATAATCCAGCAAATTGTTGTCTATATGTTTGTATAATACTTACACCAACTAAATCTACATCGTAAATTAGCCATTGTTCAGAACCTTTTGCTTTATTATAAAAATTATAGTTTATTTGATAATTTCCATCTTTCCCAACTAATTGTGTTTCTAATTGTAATCTTGTGTTATTATGAGGTTTCAAACCTATTATTTTAACTTTTTGATCATTATAAAGCTCAAGTTTTTCTATATATGATTTTTTTAATTTATTCTCAAATACTTTTGTAAACTCTTTTTGTTTTTCACTTGATATTGAGTTCCAAGTCTCTTTTCCAAGAGATATTCTAGCCATTAACTCATAATCAAAAACTTCATCAATTATTTTAACAATCTCCTCACCTTTTTGAGGGATAGTTAAATTCTTCTTTTCTAAAACTAATAAAACACTATCGATTTTTTTTGTCATTTGTTCTTGTATTTCACTTTGTTTTAAAGCATTTGCATAAGAAAATGTAGATGCAATTATTAATAAAATTGTAAAAATTTTTTTAAACATCATTTATATTATTCCTCTATTTGTTTTTTTCTAGCTTGTGTATAAACATCTCTTAAAAATGGGTATAAGTCTAAAGCATCTTTTTTTATTGATTCGTATTGTCCTAATTTTAATGATGTAGTATTTACGATATTAAAAGTAGCAATTCCCATTTGTTGTAAGAATGTATCTGGTATTTTATAGTTTAAATCACTGCTTCCTGTAGTGCTTAATACACTTACATAAGAATCAGCTCCAATACCTACAATATCTCTTAAATTTGATGGCCCAAGAAATGGTAAAACTACGTGAAAACCATCTCCCACCCCATAAAAACCTAAAGTCTGTCCGAAGTCTTCATTATGTGCTTCCCATTTTAATTCACTTTTAGCAACATCCATAAATCCTGCTAATCCCCATATTGTATTTACTAAAAATCTACCTAGCTCTTCTGCGGAATTTTTGAATTTAAGTTGTAAAACATTGTTTGCAAATCTAACTGGAAACATAAGATTTTTGAAAAAGTTATCAAAGCCAATTCTTACTGTTTGAGGCACTATAAATTCATAACCTCTAGCTGCTGGATCTAAGACATTCATATATATTTTATCATTAAAAGTAGTCATTAATCTATTATAACCACTTAAGGGGTCAAAAACTTCAATTTTGTTTTTATTATATTCCAAATCAAAACCATGGGCAAAGTCATTTTTATTTTTATCTTCAGCAAAGCAAAAAATTGTTAGGGTTATTAATAAAATTATTTTTTTCAAATTTATCCTTTCTGATATATAGTTAACATTATATTAAAAAATTATATAAAAAATGTTTAATAACTATTTTTTAAGTTATTTAATACTTCAATAGCTTGTAATGGATCAACTTGTAAGCCATTTATTCTAAAGGTAAAATGCAAGTGAGGACCTGTTACTCTTCCTGTACTTCCACTAAGACCTAAGACTTCACCTTTTTTTATAAAATCACCAACTTTATAATTCATTGTATTTAAGTGAAAATAACATGAATAAATACCATGACCATGATCTATTACTATAGAGTTTCCTGCATAAAATCTATTTTCTGAGATTCTTACAATTCCTGAGTTTGAAGCAAGAATAGGAGTATTTTCTTTTGCTTGAAAATCTGTGCCTCCATGATATGATTTTAATTCTTTATTATAAACTCTTTTTGTCCCAAAATTACTTGTTATTTTTGAATTTAATGGATATATAAAATCTTCATTCCAATATAGTTCTGGACTTGAGCTATTATAAACCTTCATAGCCTCTTCATACTCTTTTTTTGTTCTAGCTTGTCTTTGTTTATTTGGCTTAAAAATTGAAGGTTTTACATTTATAACTTCACTTTCATAATTTCCATCTATTACATTTAAATCTAAGCCTTTAAATATTTTTTGATTATTTTTTAAATAAGAAAAAATAATTCTATTTTTCCCAAGTTTTTGATAGTAAGAAATAGGAAGTAGGGCATAATAAGAATCAGAAATAAATGGATTTTTATAGAAATCTATATTTTGTTTATCAAAGGTAAGTTTAGGATCGCTTATATTTTCTTCTTTAATTTTTACTAAAACTGTGTTTGCATTTTTAACTTTTGAGCTGGATATATTTAAAGCATTTAAGTTTAAAAATAATATAAATGAGAGTAATAATATTTTTTTCATTCTTTATACTATCAAATTTTATTTTAGAATAAGTTTTATATTTATAAAAATATTATTACAAACCTGCTATAATCCAAAAAAATTTGAAAAACAAATTGGAGTTATTATGGGTAGAGCTTTCGAATATAGAAAAGCAGCAAAAATGAAAAGATGGGGAAATATGTCAAGAGTTTTCCCAAAACTAGCAAAAGCAATTGAAATGGCAGCACGAGCAGGAGTTCCTGATCCTGAAATGAATTCGGCACTTAGAACAGCTATTTTAAATGCAAAAGCTGAAAATATGCCAAAAACAAATATTGATGCAGCTATAAAAAGAGCAAGTGGAAAAGATGCAGCAAATTTTTCTGAAGTAAACTTTGAAGGAAAAGGTCCTCATGGAGTTTTAATTTTTGTTGAAACAGCAACAGATAATAATACAAGAACTGTAGCAAATGTAAAAATGTATTTTAATAAAAATGGTGGTCAAGTTGTACCAACAGGTTCATTAGAATTTTTCTTTGATAGAAAAGCAATTTTTGAGTTTACAAAACCTGCTGATATGGAACTTGAAGATTTAGAATTAGAGTTAATAGATGCTGGTCTTGAAGAGATTGAAGAAGAAGAAGGTCTTGTATTGGCTTATGCTAATTATACTGACTTTGGAAATATGAACCAAAAATTTGAAGAGTTAGGAATAGAGCTTACAAAAGCTGAGTTAAAAAGAATTTCAAATAATCCTCAAGAGTTTTCAGAAGCTCAACAAGATGACATTGGTAAATTACTAGAGAAGCTTGAAGATGATGATGATGTTCAAGCTGTTTATACAAATATAGCTTAATTAAAAAATATTTATTCACTTCTCCATTATTGGGGAATTGAATAAAAGCTTCAAAAACTTAAAAATACTAACAATAATTTAATAATTACTATAATTTTTATTAAGAAAATTAGATATAATCCTTGCATAATTACCCCTTTTTTAGTTTTCATAATTCATTTTAAAAGTTATTAAAATCGGAGTTAAGTTGATTTTCCTTGTGGAAAAATAAAAGGTTTGTGATGTTTAATTATAAGATTGTTTTATTAGGTGATTTTGGAACAGGCAAAACAAGCCTAATCAATCGTTATGTCGATGATAGTTTTAGAGAAGAATATCTAAGTACTATAGGAGTTAGTATTTCAAATAAGACTATTGATACTTTAATAAATAATAAAGTATATACTTCAAATACAATGATATGGGATATTGAAGGAAAAACAGAATTTAAACCAATATTAAGCCATTACTTAAGTGGAGCAAAAGGGTTTATTATAGTTGTTGATGTAACTAGAAAAAATACAATTAATTTAATAGAAGAACATCTAATTCTTTGTGAAAAAACAGAACCTAATTTACCTATTTGTATTGCGTTAAATAAAAGTGATTCTGAACATGAGGAAATTGATTTAATAAATTTTAAAAAACTTTATCCTAATATTATATTTATTACCAAAACTTCTGCAAAAAATAATAGTAATATAGAAAAATTATTTAAAGCATTAAGTGAAAAAATAATTGAGCAATTATTATGATTTTATCAGGATTGATTTTACCTATTATTTGTAAGAAATATAATATTTCTTGTATTTTATTCTCAGAAGATTTTAAAATAGTTGAATTTACTGATAATTTAATTGATTTTGTTAATGATTCCAAAGAAATAACAGTAAATTCAGATATACGAGATTTTTTCTGGGAATTTGTAGGATTAGAAGATAAATTGAAAGATTTAAATATTAATAATAAAGATTATTTACATATCCCAATGCTTTCAAAAAGAGATATATTTTATGATGTGAATATAGAACTTTGTTATTTAGAAACAAATAAAGTTTTTTATATAGCAATGTTTACAAAACAATCAAAACTTACTATGGACTATGTTCAAGCAATACAATTAACAAATCAAGAAAATTTATATAATGAATATCAAAAAGAAGATACAAAGAATAATGAGATTTATTATAATCTAATAAATCAAAAGTTAATTAGCTTTCATATTGATGATAAAGGAATAATTACAGAAGTTAATGAAGCTTGTATCTCTTTTTTTGGTTTAAATCAAAGTGATATGATAGGTTCTCACTTTTCTAAATATTTCTTTTCAAGAGAAATAAAAGTTTCATCAACCCAAGTAGGTAGTGTTTTAAGAGCAAGAGATTTAAATGGAGTTGATATATTTTTTCATACTGATATTATTCCAATGAAATTAACTTATAATAATATGCCTGATAACATAATTATCTGTCAAGATATTACATATCTTAAAAAAATACAATCAGAACTTGAATACTCTGTTAATCATGATAGTTTAACAGGTTTACCTAATCGTACAATGTTAATGAGTAAAATTGAAAATGCCATTTTTGAAAGTAAAAATTCAGAAGACTTTTTCGCACTATGTTTTATTGATTTAAATAAATTTAAAAAAGTAAATGATGAACATGGTCACCATGTAGGTGATATGTTACTTAAACATATTGGAGAAGTTATATCTGATATTATTAGAGATGAAGATACAATTGCACGTCTTGGTGGTGATGAATTTGTAATACTTTTTGAGCATCTTAAATCATTAGAATATTTAAATTTAACATTAAAAAGAATAGAAGAAATTTCAAAAAAGAGTCCACTTTATTATAATAAAGATTTAACAATTCCCTTATCATTTAGTTTAGGAGTAAGTATTTACCCAAAAGATGGAGATAATATTGAAGATTTATTAAATCATGCTGATGAGAAAATGTATGAAGATAAGAAAATAAGAGTATAAACTTACTCTTATTTTATGGTTGAGTTTGAACTTTTGCTATTACTTTTTTTATATCTTCTATTCTAGTGCTTGAACTTGGATGTGTAGATAAAAATTCATTTGTGTCTGTTTTACCTTCACTCATATTTTCCCAAAATTTAAGTGCTTCTTGCATATTGTAACCTGCTTTATGCATTAGATAAATTCCAATTTCATCTGCTTCACTCTCTTGCATTCTCCCATAAGGAAGCATAACCCCAACTTGTGAACCAATTCCATAAGCTTGATTAAATACATTTTGATATTCAGGTGCTCCAACTGCTAATACAACATTTCCTAATAATTGAACTCCTTGTTGTACTTTTGCTGAACTCATTCTTTCTGCTCCATGTCTAGCTAATGCGTGAGCTATTTCATGTGAAATAACAGTTGCTAATTGGTCATCATTTCGTGCAGCTGTTAAAATTCCTGTATATACTACAACTTTACCACCTGGTAAACAATAAGCATTCATAGCTTTGTCTTCAACTAAATTAAATTCCCAAGAAAAGTCGCTTCTATTTGCAACCTTTGCGATTCTTTCTCCAATAGCTTTTACTCTATTAGCATCTTTTGTGCCTGTGATTACTTTTGCATTTGATAAAGCTTCTTCATATGATTTTTCACCTAAAGCTAACTCTTCTTCTTGTGACATAAAAATCATTTGAGACCTATTTGTATAAGGAGTTTTATGTGTACATCCAGCTATTATAATTAAGCTAAGTATTATGAAAATACCGTTTCTTAGAAGTTTCATTTTAGATCCTTTTATTTTTATTATTTATTCTATAATATTATTTATTATAAAATAGTTTACTTTTGTCCTTCTTGTATAAAATTTAATATGTAATTAAACAATTCATCTGTATTTTCACCTCTTATTATTACATGATTTGAAGCTTCAATAATTTTAATACTTTTATATCTTGATTCAATATTTTCATAAATTTCATGGGCTGAACTTGGATTTACAATAGGGTCATCTTTTCCTTGAATTATGAGTATTGGTTTTCTAATTTTATGCAAAGTTTTTTTAGTTTTTTTCATAAGAATACTTAGCTGTTCTATTGCATCAACATAGTGTTTATTATAGTTGATTTCAGGATTTTCAGGAGAATTATCAATATACTCTTTTGCATATTTATCTTCATGAAAAACACTTACAATATCATTCCAAAATGAGATAGCAGGAAGTAGTGTTTTTATTCTAATATCGTTTAGATGAAGTGCTGCATTTATACAAACAAGTCCAACAAACTCTTTGTATTGTTTTTTTGTACTTAAAAGAGCTAATAATCCACCTGTTGAAAAACCTACAATGTAAATTTTTTTATATTGCAATGAGGCTATTATAATAGCTCGTGAAACTGATTTATACCAATCTTCCCATTTTTTATCTTTTAAATCTTCAGGTACGATTCCATGTCCTGCTAATCTTGGAGTAATTACATTTAGATTATTTTTATTTAGATAAATTGCTAATTGTTCGACTTCTTTTGGAGCTGAAGAAAACCCATGAATTGCAATAACACAATTATTTGAATTTGTAGTTTCAAAATATTTTGCTTTTCCAATATTTTTAGGTTTTATATTTTTATCATCTTTATATAATAAATAGCTCTCTTCGTATTCTTTATTTTCTTCATCTTTTAAAATCTGAACTAAATTTTTATTGTTTTCTAACTCATTTTTTTCTAATAGATTTTTTACTATATTTACAACTTTTTCATTTATTAGAATTTCATTTAAAATCACTTTTAAAATATTTTTTAGCCTTATTGTATGATGAGTATGTGAATTTGATAGTTTTTCTTTATTTATTAAAAATTTGTTTTCATCAATAGTGATAATTTCATCTTTTATTGCTAGTTCTAAAATATCTTCAAAGAGTTTGAATTTTTCATAAGAGATTAGATAAATTAAATCTTTATTTATATCTTCATCATAAAAAAGATTTTCTTTTTTTATTTTATAAATTACTAAATAAATCAATCTTTTAAAATACTCTATTTCTATATTATCTGTTGGATTTAAATAAAGAATTAAAGCAAATATATGATCAAAACTTATGGTTAATGACTCATAAATATAGTTCATAAGATTATGAGTAACATCATATCTTAGGGTTTTTAAAATCTCTTCTTGTGAAAGATTTTTATTATATAGTTCACTAATAATATCTTTTGTACTAACAGGTTTTAAAATACGAATTATGATTTTTGAATTTAATATTAAATTACTTTCTATTTCAAGCTCTTCTTTAAAATTATCTCCCATATCATCTATAAGTTTAGAAGCCATATCAACTAAAAAGTTTTTTCCATTTCTTAATTTTGTATAGCTTATATTTATGGGTACTATCATAGTTTCATTTTTATTTATATCACTACATTCATTTATAAAATACTTAGAACTAAAAGAGTCATAATCATCTATTTTATATTCAAAATATTTTTCTCTAAAATATTGTGAGCTAAGAGCAAATACAGCCGCTCCTGTATAAACTCTTTGGCAAGCATCATTTATTTTTACACAAAAGTTATTATCTATTTTAGTAATATCTTTTGCTTTTACCATTATACCCTCAGGAAAAATCATCCAATTTTTGCAAGAAGTTATTAAATCCCCAATAATATGTTCATTTCTATTTTCTTGACTTTTTCTCATGGCACCTAGATTTTGTAAAAAATCACCAAAATATGATTTAAACAAAGAATCATCAGCTATAACTCCTACTTTTTTACCTGTTAGATTATATAGAGTATAAGGTACAAGCATTGCTTCTGTTCTTGTAAAATGATTTGCAATAAACATTTTTGGATTGTCATTTGGAATATTTTCTATTCCTTTTATTTCTATGTTTGCATCGAGAATTTTCTCTAATAAACTTAAAACATATCCATTTGTGTTTAATAACAAATCACTTTGTATCATCGAAGAGTCCTATAATTACTTGCTTTAAATGAATCTACACTTATAACTTCTTGTTTTAAGGCATGGGCTTCTAGCATTTTTTCTATCTCTTCTTTTGATAAAAGATTTTTTTCTAAAAGTTCATTTATCATATTTTCAGAATTGTCTTTTTTTACTGTTTTATTTTTAATAGCTTCTTTTAATATTTTGAAGCTATTTTGAGCCTCTTTATTTAGTTTAACAGCTTCTTGAATTTTTGCTAATCTATCTTCTTTATTTTTAGATATAAATAAACTTGATGTTATATTTTGTAAATAATCGTCATCACTTAAGGTTTTTACTATTTTTGCATTTAAAGAGTCTTTTGCTTTTATTGAAAATGGATTTATTTTCACAAGTGGAAGTAAAAATCCTAAGTATCCAATATTTGAAATAATCTCTTCTCTAGCTTTTTGTATCTCATTAAAACAATAATTGCAAATATAATCAACTAAATCTTCATCTTTTTGATTTGGATTATTTTCAAACTCTCTTAAAGTTGCTGTTATTAAATAGCAGTTTGATAAAATATCTCCAAATCGTGCACTTATATTTTCTCTTTTTTTAAGACTTGGTCCTAAAATTCCTAAAGCTACATTTGTTAAAAGTGTAAATTCAGCACTTACCCAAGTTAATTTTTGTTTATATCTTTGGAAATGCCCTTTTTGACAATTTATTTGCGCTCTTGAAAAATAGTAAGCAAATGATTTTGAAAATGCATTAAATACTAATCCAATATGAGAAAAAAATGCCCTATCAAAACTCTTAACATTGTTGTTATTTAAAGAATTTATTTGAGTGTAAATATATGGATGAGATTTTATTAATCCCTGTCCAAATTGCATTAAATTTCTTGTTAATATATTTGCACCTTCAACTGTGATTGAAATAGGAATTGCAAAATATGCATGGGCTAAAAGATTATTTTCACCTCTAATAATTGCACTTCCACCTAATACATCCATTGCATCGTTTATTACAGTTCTAAACTTTTCTGTTGCATGGTATTTCATAATTGAGTTTATAACACCTGGTTTATGTCCATCATCAATAGCATCTAAAGTGTAGTTTCTTGAAGCATTTAACATATAAGTAAATGCTGCAATTTTTGCAATTTTCTCTTCAACACCTTCAAAATGGTTAATACTAAGTCCAAATTGTTCTCTTAATTGGCAATATGAAGCTACCACATTAAGTGCTAGTTTACTTCCACCAAGACTAACACTTGGAAGAGAGATTCCACGTCCAATTGATAAAGACTCAACTAGCATTTGCCAACCTTTTCCAATACCATCATTTTCACCAATAATATTTTCTAAGTCTATAACAACATCTTTTCCATATAAAGGTGAGTTTACAAATGGAATTCCAAGAGGATCATGTCTTCTTGAATTATCAACTCCTTTTGTTTTAGCATCAATAACAGCAAAAGTAATTCCTAAATCCTCTTTGTCTCCAAGTAAGTGATCAGGATCTTTTAATACAAAAGCAAGACCTATTAAAGTTGCAATATTTCCTAAAGTAATATATCTTTTTTCAAAATTTAATTTGATCTTGATATTTCCTTTTTTATCTTTAAATAAAACACCATTTGATGAAATAGAAGTGGCATCACTTCCTGCATTTGGTTCTGTTAAACCAAAACAAGGAACTTGAATACCAAGTGCTAAATCACTTAGATATTTATCTTTTTGTTTTTGAGTACCATGTTTTAATATTAATTCAGCAGGCCCAAGGGAATTAGGCACCATAATTGTAATAGCTAAAACTTGAGAACGAGAAACTAGTTTTTCAATAACTTTTGAGTGAGCAGTTGCAGAGAATCCTAATCCTCCATACTCTTTTGGGATAATCATTCCAAAGAATTTTTTATCTTTTATAAACTGCCAAACATCAGCCCTTAAATCTCTATCTTGAAAGATTTCCCAGTCATTTGTCATTTCACAAAGTTCATTCACTTCATTGTCTAAAAACTCTTGTTCTTCTTGTGTTAGGTAGGTGATTTTTTGAGCATTTATTTCTTTGAAATTAACTTGTGCCTTAAAAAAATCTGCTTCTACCCAGTTTGTTCCAGCTTGCAGTGCTGCTTCTTCTGTTGGAGATATTTTGGGTAATAAACCATTTTTATTTATAAAATTTACTATTTTACTAGTTATAAATTTTATTCTTAAAGACTGAATCATAAAAATAGCAGCTGCAAGGAAAAATATACTCCAAGAAATAAATCCAAAATCAAAAAATACTAGTGAATAAACACCAACAAATGCAAAATAACTATATAAAGGAAATGAGTAAAACCCAAAAACTAATATAACTAATAATAAAACTAATGCTTCCATAATGCCTCTCCCGTTTCAAAATCTTCATACTGCTCAACTAATTTAATTAAAAGATTAGAAGGCGTAAATCTTTCTCCAAACTCTTTTTCATATTGTTTTAAAGAATCTAAGATATTTTTTAAGCCAATTTCATTTGCATATGATAATAATCCACCTTTATAAGCAGGAAAACCAATACCTGTAATCATTGCAAAATCGATAATTGAAGCATCTGTTACGATATTTTCTTCTAAGCATCTTGAAGCTTCATTTATCATAATATAAATACATCTTTTAACTATTTCATCTTCTTCAATAATTTTATTATTGTTTTCTAGCATAGACGTAACATGTTTATTTGGGTATGCATCATTGCTTGAATATTCATAAAAACCAGCTTTTGTTTTTACTCCTAAAAGCTTAGCTTCATACATTT
This sequence comes from Arcobacter sp. s6, assembly GCF_040884245.1. NCBI lineage: Bacteria > Pseudomonadati > Campylobacterota > Epsilonproteobacteria > Campylobacterales > Arcobacteraceae > Arcobacter > Arcobacter sp. s6. Next base: position 51,632 of record NZ_JBEVTN010000020.1, read on the forward strand.
TTTCTATGATTGAAGCTATTGGCATTCTGCTTCCATAAGACTCATTTAATATAGAAGCTACTTTAAATCCAATATCAACTCCTACGGTATCAGCTAGTGTAAAGGGCCCCATTGGCATTCCAAACTCTTTTATAGCTCTATCTATTTTTTCTATTGATGAGCCTTGTTCTAGTATAAAAGCAGCTTCGTTCATATATGGAAGTAAAATTCTATTTACAATAAATCCTGCACAATCTCCTACTAAAATTGGAGTTTTACCACAAGAAATAAGAAGTTCAAAAACCTTATTTATACTCTCTTTTGAGGTATTTTTTGTTGCTATTACTTCAACAAGAGGCATTATATTTACAGGATTAAAAAAGTGAACTCCTAAGAAGTTTTCTTTATTTTTTACTTCACTTCCTAGTTTTTCAATAGAAATTGAAGAGGTATTTGTAGCTATAATTGCATTTTCATTTATCACTTCTTCAAGCTCTTTATATGTATCCTTTTTGATTCTTTCATCTTCTATAATAGCTTCAATAATAAAATCAAAGTTTTTAAAACCACTTAAATCTTCTGTATAAGAAATAGTATTTAGTTTAAAATCTGCTTGATTTTTAGTCATTCTTTTTGTTTTTATTAGATGATTATATATTTTTGAGACATCTTTTATTAGTTCATTTACTTGGGAAATATCTCTTAGTTTTATTCTTACATCTTTTAAGTATTTTGAGAATAACCAGATTATTCCTTTCCCCATAACACCATTTCCAAGAACAATTGCATTTGAAATAGGATTTGAAGTTTTCTCATAGTTTTTATTTAGTTTTTCAAAAAAGAAAAATAGTTTTATCATATTTTTTGATTCTTTTGAAACAGCCAATTTTGCAAACTCTTTTGCTTCAATTTTTATAGAGTCTTCTAACTCTTTATTTATAGTAGCTTTTATTACTTCCAAAGCAACATAAGGAGCTTTAAAGTCTTTGTTTACCTTTTCTTCTAGACCTTTTAAAGCTTTATTAAATATTATTTGATTTAAAGGTGCATAATTTAAAAGATTGAAATTGTTTCTTGTTTTTAGTGTTCCATATATTGCTTTTTTTACAAAGTCATCTAACATAAACTCTTTTTGTGCATCATCAAATATCGCATCTGCAAGTTTTAATTTATAAGCTTTTTTAGCATCTACTGTTTTACCCGTTAAAATCAAATCTAAGGCATTTATAAGACCTATTAGTTTAGGAGCCCTTATTGTTCCTGCGAAGCCTGGGAAGATTCCTAGTTTTATCTCTGGAAAGGCTAGTTTTGTTTTTTCATTTGTAGATAAAACTCTATATTTACAAGCAAGGGCCAGCTCAAGGCCTCCACCCATACAAGCACCATTTATATAAGCAATTGTAGGAATTGGAAGATTCTCAAGTTTATTAAATATTTCATGAACTTCCATCAAAGCTTCATAAACTTCTTTTTCATCTTTTAGTTTTTCAATCTCTTTTATATCAGCACCTGCAATAAAAATATTCTTTTTTGCACTATCTATTACTAAAGCTTTTATTGAAGTATCATCTTTTATTTGATCTAGTATTTCATCAAATTCTCTTAAAATTTCGAATGATAATTTATTTATTTTTTCATTTTCTAAATCAAAAGTAAGTGTTGCTATGTTTTGATTTATTTCTAAAGTCATATTGCTCATTTTATACCTCCAATAGAAAAGATGCACCTTGTCCGCCACCAATACAAAGTGTCGCAAGACCAAGTTTTTTATCTTTTCTTTTTAATTCTTTTAAAGCAGTTAATACAATTCTAGCTCCACTCATACCAACAGGATGACCAAGAGCTATTGCTCCTCCATTTACATTTAAAATAGATTCATCAATCTCGCCAATTACAGAACTATTAAAGGTTTTTTTACAAAACTCATTTGAGTTAAATGCCTTTATATTTGCTATAACTTGTGCTGCAAAAGCTTCATTTAATTCTATTAAATCTATATCTTTTAAACTTACACCTGTTTTATCAAAGAGTTTTTTTGTAGCATAAACAGGACCTAATCCCATCCTATGTGCATCAAGTCCTGCGTATGCATAATCATTTATAAAACCAAGCGGCTCTAGGTTTAACTCACGTGCTTTTGATTCACTACAAACTATCAATGAGCAAGCTCCATCTGAAACTTGAGATGAATTTCCAGCTGTTACTGTACCACTTAGTCTGTCAAAAATTGGATTTAATTTATTTAAAGCTTCAATAGTTTGATTAAATCTAACTCCATCATCATCCATAATAGAAGCATCTTTTGTCATAATAGGATGGATTTCATTTTTAAATATTTTGTTTTCTATGGCCTTTTGGGCTTTTAAGTGAGAATTTAAAGCATATTCATCTTGAGCAGCTCTGCTTATTTTAAACTCATTTGCTAAATTCTCAGCTGTTATTCCCATGATTTTTCCAGATATTGGATCGGTTAATCCTGAAATTAAGCCAATAGTAGGTTTTAAAAATCCTAATCTAAAAGAAGCTAGAGTTTTTAGTTTTTCACCGGCACTTCTTGCATAAGTAAATTTTGTAATAAAATTTCGAAATTCATCACTATAAAGTATTGGAATATTACTCATAGATTCCATTCCCCCAACTAGATATAAGTCACCTTGTTTTGAGTGAATTTTTTCAATTGCACTTGAAATTGATTGCATTCCAGAGGCACAGTTTCTATGAACTGTATACGCTGGTGTAGCTTGAGGAAATCCAGCACGAATTGCCATTACTCTTGCTATATTTGCAGAGTTTGCAGGTTGGGCTACATTTCCCATAATTACTTCATCAAAAAGTTCATAAGGAAGATTGTTTCTTAAAACTAACTCTTTTGTAATAATTGCTCCTAAGGTATCTGCACTAACACTGTTTAATTTACCATTTGCTTTTGCTATTGGACTTCTAAGTCCATCTATTATGGCTATTCTTTCTTTCATTTTTAGCTCCTAATACATACTATTTATAATCTTTTCATATTTCTCTTCGATTTTATTTCTACAAATTTTCATAGAAGGAGTTAACTCACCACCCTCTATGGAAATATCGTTTGTAATGATTTTAAAATCTACTATTTTTTCCCACTCATTTAAATCTTTGTTTATACTTTTTATATAATCTGAAATATTTTTAATAATATCACTTTTGTTATAATATTCTTCTATAGTTAAAGAACTATTTGCTTTTTTTGCAATTTCATATTTTTCTTTATCCACGAAAAGTAGGGCAGTGGTGTATTTTTTATTTTGAGATATAACAAGAGCAAACTCTACATATCTATTTTTTGAGAGTTTTTGCTCAATGGCAACTGCATTTACATACTCACCCGTTGAAGTTTTGAATATCTCTTTTGCCCTAGATGTAATATAAAGGTATCCATCTTCATCTAAAAAAGCATTATCTCCTGTATGAAGCCAGCCTTCTTTATCTATGGTTTTAGCTGTTAATTCTTCTTGATTTAAGTAACCAGCCATAAGAGATGGACCTTGTACTAAAAGCTCCTTATTTTCATTTATTTTAATTTTTGCACTTGGGATTATTTTTCCACAAGAACCTACTTTATTTGCATTTGGATAGTTTGTAGAAATCACAGGTGAAAACTCTGTTAATCCATAACCTTGATAAACAGGCAGACCAATATTTACAAAAAACTGAGCTATCTCTTTAGAAAGTGGTGCTCCACCGCTTATTAGTTTTTGTAGTCTTGAGCCAAATATATCTCTTAGTTTTGAGTAAACAATTTTGTCATACACTTTGAAAAGTAGAGCATTTTTATTTATGTTTTCTTTTAGGGCATATTTAAATGCCAAACTTGCAATTATCTTAGAAATCAAAGGTTTTTCAGAAATATTTGATTTGATTTTATTAAATATTTTTTCAAGAAGTCTAGGAACGGCTGTCATAATAGTAGGTTTTACTATTTTTAAAAGATTAGAAACATTTGTAATCTCATCTACAAAATAAATAGAAATCCCACGAGATAAATAATAACTCATTACAGTTCGTTCAAATATATGAGCCAAAGGAAGCAAAGACAAAGCAATCTCTTTTTGATCTAAATTTATTAAAGTATTAATATCGTGAAGTTGTGAAACTATATTTTTATGAGTTAACATCACACCTTTTGGTGTTCCTGTATTTCCACTTGTGTATATGATAGAAAACACTTCATTTTCATTTGAAATATGAGGAATAAAACCACTTGCATCACATATTTGTTTTCCAATAACAAGTATTTCATCAAAATTATAAAAATTTGACTCTTTGATACAAAAATTATGGGTAATAAAAATTAAATGTGAATTTTCAACTTCTATATCTTTTAGTCTTTCTTGGGAATCAATAAACATATATTTCATCTTTGAATCACTAATTTCAAAGTTTAAATTCACACTAGAAATATTTGCAAAAATTGGTACAGAAATAGCACCCACTTCATGAATAGCAAAATCAAAAATCAACCAAAATGGAGATGAATTAGCAAAGATACCAACAGTATCACCTTTTTGAATACCTAAATCTTTTAGGGCAAGACTTAAGCAAATGATTTTATTTTTAAAATCATCGGTTGAAATATTTTGATATTTGCCATTTGATAGATAATTTAAAAAATATTTATTCTCATAATTTGAGCTTATGTGAGAAAATAGTTCACTATATGTTTTGAAATTGTAATTATTCATACCATATCCTATTTATAAATATTGTACTTATGTCTATAATTGTAACAAAAAAATGAAAAACAATTTTTTTTGCTCTTTAAAGAGAAAGTAATTTTGATAGATTTTTGGATTTTATGTCTGATTTTACACAATTTATCCCTTAAAACTACCCCTCTATATAATATTGTCTAAAGTTATTTTCAAGGGGCTTTTGGCTATTATTCGGAAAAATTTACAAATTTTGCAAAAAAGAGTCATTTGAGAGTCATTTGATTGGTATAATTATACTTGCAAAAAAAATCGGCATATTTACGACACTCGAAAAGTGTAAAATCAACTAATTTAATAAAAAGGAAAACGATAAATGAAAGGCATAATCCTAGCAGGTGGAAGTGGAACAAGACTTTACCCAATCACAAAAGGTATCTCAAAACAATTAGCACCTATTTATGATAAGCCAATGATTTATTATCCTTTATCAGTTTTAATGCTAGCAGGTATCAAAGAAGTACTTATTATCTCAACTGCAAATGATTTACCAAGATTTGAAGAACTTTTAGGTGATGGAAGTGATTTAGGAATGGAATTTTCTTATGTTGTTCAACCCTCTCCTGATGGATTAGCTCAAGCTTTTATTTTAGGTGAAGAGTTTTTAGCAGGTGATGATGCTTGTTTAGTTTTAGGTGATAATATTTTTTATGGTCATGGTATTACTAATCTTTTAGCTAACTCAATTAAAAATGCAAAAGAAGAAAATAAAGCTACAGTATTTGGTTATAGAGTAATGGATCCAGAAAGATATGGAGTTGCAGGATTTGATGAAAATGGTAATGTAACTTCAATAGAAGAGAAACCAAAAGTTCCAAAATCAAACTACGCAGTAGTAGGTTTATACTTCTACCCAAATGATGTAGTAAAAAAAGCAAAAGAAGTAAAACCTTCAGATCGTGGTGAACTTGAAATTACAACTTTAAATCAAGATTATCTAAATGAAAATAGATTAAAAGTAGAACTTATGGGAAGAGGATACGCTTGGCTTGATACAGGAACACATGAAAGTATGCTTGAAGCTTCTAATTTTATTCAAACAATAGAACATAGACAAGGACTAAAAGTAGCTTGTTTAGAAGAAATAGCATATGAAATGGGATATATCTCAAAAGAAAAACTTCTAGAACTAGCAGAGCCTCTAAAAAAGAATAACTATGGTCAATATTTGATAAAAAGAGCTGCTGAAGGAAAAGTTGCAAGATGAATTTTGTAAGAACAAATATAGCAGATGTTGTTGTAATAGAGCCATTGGTTCATGGAGATCATAGAGGTTACTTTGTAGAAACTTTCAGAGCTGATAAATTAGAAGCTTTTTTAGGATATAAACTAAACTTCGGTCAAGATAATGAATCAAAATCTTCAAAGGGAGTTCTTCGAGGTCTTCACTATCAACTTCCTCCCCATGCACAAACAAAACTAGTACGTGTAATTCAAGGAAGAGTTTTAGATGTTGCAGTTGATATTAGACGTAACTCTCCAACATTTGGACAACATGTAGCTGTTGAATTATCAGCTGATAATAAAAAACAACTTCTAGTGCCAAGAGGCTTCGCACATGGATTTGTAGTTTTAGAAGATGATACTATTTTTGCATATAAAGTTGATAACTATTACTCTCCTGAATGTGATAGAGGAATAGCTTTTAATGATCCAGCTTTAAATATCAATTGGCAATTAGAACACGCAGAATTAAAACTATCAGATAAAGATACAAAACAACCAAAACTAAATGAAACTAATGATTTATTTGAATTTGGAGTAGATTATTATGCCTAGTGAAAAAAAAACTTTTAATATCCTAGTAACAGGTTCAAACGGACAATTAGGTTCAGAAATAAAAGAACTATCATCAAACTATGATTATAATTTTTTCTTCACAGATAGAACAAATCTAGATATTACTTCTAAAGATGATATCAAATCTTCCTGTGAAAAAAACTCTATAAATGTAATCATAAACTGCGCAGCATATACAGCAGTGGATAAAGCAGAAACAGATATAGAAAATGCAGATTTAGTAAATAGAAAAGCAGTAAAAAAACTAGCTTTAGTATCTCAAGAATTAAATATCAAATTAATTCATATCTCAACTGATTATGTATTTGATGGAAAAAACTTCAAACCATATTGTGAAGAATACCAAACAAATCCTCAAGGAATATATGGTAAAACAAAACTTGATGGTGAAAATGAAATGATAAATATAAATCCAAAAAATTCTATCATCATTAGAACTTCTTGGGTTTACTCTTTCTATGGAAATAACTTTGTAAAAACAATGTTACGTTTAGGAAAAGAAAAAGAATCTTTAGGTGTAATATTTGATCAAGTAGGAACTCCAACCTATGCAAAAGATTTGGCTATTACTATTCTAGATATAATTCCACAAATTCAAAATTCAAAATTAAGCATTTATAATTATAGCAACGAAGGTGTACTATCTTGGTATGACTTTGCAAAAGAGATTATGAAAATGGCAAAATTGGATTGTAAAATAAATCCTATAGAGACATTCCAATATCCGACACCAGCAAAGAGACCACATTTTTCACTTTTAAATAAAAGTAAAATAAAATCTACTTTTAATATAGAAATACCATACTGGAAAGATGGTTTGGATGATTGTTTAAAAAGACTTGGTGAGAGAAAATAAAAAATTAATTGAAGGATATCATAATGCATACTTTGAAAATAAATGTTGAAGACAATGTTTACACTCATTTAAAGTTTTTTTTAGAAAGTTTAAATAATAAAGGAATTGAAGTTATTGAAGATAAAATATTAGAGAACGATACTTCTAAAAGAAATTTTTTATTTAATGCTATTTCTATAGATACTTCAAATTTTAAATTTAATAGAGAAGAGGCAAATGAAAGATAAAATATTTTTAGATACAAATATTATTATATATTGTTATTCAAATAGTGAAATAAAAAAGCAAACTATTGCTAGATCGTTGTTTGAAAGATATGATAGTTTATTTATATCTAAGCAAGTTATAAATGAAATGACCAATATTTTATTTAAAAAATTCAAACTAGAATCATATCAAGTTGAAAATACAATAATAGAAATATCTAAAATAGTAAATACTTATGATTTTAATCTTGATACACAAGTGAAAGCTATACACTTGAAAAATAAGTATAATTTACAATATTATGATGCTTTAATAATAGCAACAGCCTTAAAAAATAATTGCAATATACTTTTCAGTGAAGATATGCAAAATAATCTAATAATAGAAAATAAATTAACTATAATAAACCCATTTAAAGAGAAATAAAATGAAAACAAAAAATACAACAAAAAACATACTACTAACAGGAACAGCAGGATTCATAGGATCAAACTTCGTGCCATATTTCCTAAATAAATATCCAGATTATAATCTAATAAATCTAGACTTATTAACTTACGCAGGAACTCTAGATAACCTAAAAGAGTGTGATAATAATCCAAGATATAAATTTATAAAAGGTGATATCTGTAATAGAGAATTAGTAGAATTTATATTTACTGAATATGATATAAATGGTGTTATTCACTTTGCAGCTGAATCTCATGTAGATAACTCTATCAAAAACCCAGGTGTGTTTGTACAAACAAATGTAACAGGTACTTTTACTCTAATTGATGTTGCATATAAATATTGGATGAATAAACCATTTGAATATAAAGAAAATTATAATAACTCAAGATTTCATCATATCTCAACAGATGAAGTATATGGAACGCTTTCAGAAGATCCAACAGATTTATTTACTGAAACTACACCTTATGCTCCAAACTCTCCATACTCAGCTTCTAAAGCATCTTCAGATATGATTGTAAGAGCTTATAATGAAACATATGGAATGAATACAGTAATTACAAACTGCTCAAATAACTATGGACCAAAACAACATGATGAAAAACTAATTCCAACTATTATAAGAAATGCCCTACAAGGAAAAACAATTCCTATCTATGGTGATGGAAAAAATATAAGAGATTGGTTGTATGTACTTGATCATTGTAAAGGTATAGATGTAGTTTACCACACAGGTAAAACTGCAAATACTTATAATATCGGTGGAAGAAATGAAAGAACGAATCTTCAAATAGTAGATAGAATCTGTACTATTCTTGATGAAAAATATCCAATAAATACAAATACACAAATAACAAATTACAAATTACAATCTTATAAAGATTTAATAACTTTTGTAGAAGATAGAGCAGGACATGATAGAAGATATGCGATTGATGCAAGTAAGTTAGAAAATGAACTCGGATGGAAAGCTGATGAGAATTTTGATAGTGGGATTTTACTTACTATTGAGTGGTATTTGAATAAATATAATATGAGTGAGAAATAATTGAACTTTTTAAAAACATTTTATAGATTTCTAAGAGATATTCTTAAAAATAAAAAATTATTAGTAGATCTTGCAAAAAATGACTTCAAATCAAGATATTTGGGTAATTATCTTGGTTTCTTATGGGCATTTGTTCAACCCATGGTAACGATAATAATATATTGGTTTGTATTTCAAATAGGATTTAAAAGTATGCCTGTTGATAATTTTCCATTTATACTTTGGCTTGTAACAGGTATAATACCATGGTTTTTCTTTGCAGATAGTTTACAAAGTGCTACAAATTCAATTTTACAAAATAGTTTTTTGGTGAAAAAAATAGTTTTTAGAGTATCTTTGCTACCAATTATACAAATAATATCAGCTCTTGTAATTCATATCTTTTTCATACTTTTTCTGTTTGGAATGTTTTTATATTATGGTTATAGTCCTACTATGTATTGGTTACAAATACCTTATTATACTTTATGTATTATATTTTTTGTTTTAGGTTTATCTTGGTTTACAAGTTCTATTGTTGTATTTTTCAGAGATTTGGGACAAATAATAGGAATGACTATTCAATCTCTTTTTTGGCTTACTCCGATTATTTGGTCATTTAAAATTTTACCTGAGAAATATTTTTATATAATTAAATATAACCCATTGTATTACATTATAGAGGGATATAGAGATAGTTTTATATCAAATACTTGGTTTTGGGAAAAGATGGATTTGAGTATTCAGTATTGGATTATTACATTAATATTTTTCTTTGGTGGGGCAGTAGTATTTAGAAAACTTAGACCTCATTTTGCGGATGTGTTATGATGAGTAATATAGCTATTAAAGTAAGTCATCTTACAAAAGTATACAAACTATATGATAAACCAATAGATAGACTAAAAGAGTCACTTCATCCACTAAAAAAACAGTATCATAAAGATTTTTATGCACTAAATGATGTGAGTTTTGAGATAAAAAAAGGTGAAACGGTAGGAATCATCGGGAAAAATGGTGCAGGTAAATCTACTCTTCTTAAGATAATTACAGGTGTTCTAACATCAACTAGTGGACATGTTCATACAAAGGGAAGAATATCATCACTTCTTGAACTTGGAGCAGGGTTTAATTCTGAGTACACGGGAATAGAAAACATCTATCTTCAAGGTACACTTGTGGGATATAGCCATGAAGAAATGAAATTAAAAATAGATGAGATTTTAGCTTTTGCAGATATAGGAAATTTTGTATATCAACCAGTAAGATCATATAGTAGTGGTATGTTCGCAAGACTTGCTTTTGCTGTTGCAATAAATATAGATCCAGATATTTTGATAGTAGATGAGGCATTAAGCGTAGGTGATTTTGCTTTTCAATCGAAATGCTTTCAAAAATTTCAATCATTTCAAGAAGCAGGAAAAACAATACTTTTTGTAAGTCATAGCACTCAGCAGATTATTCAGTATTGTAATAAGGCCATACTTATTCATAATGGAAAAATGATTAAATATTCAGATGATGTAAAACAAACTACTTATGATTATGAAGTACTAATAAGAAAACATGATGATATAGTTTTATCAGAATCTTTAGAAAATAAAGTAGATCTTATCGAAGAAAAATTTGATTATGACATTACACCAAATAAAGAAGTAAATGAACATAGATTTGGTACACATGAAGCAATTTTTAGAAAAATAACACTTTCTCATAAGAAAAATGCTTCCTGCTCAGATCTTATTCTTACTGCAGGTGAAAAAGTATATTTACTGTTTTATATTATGTCAAAAAGAAATCTATCATCTATAGTAATAGGAGTAAGTATTAAAAATAGAGATGGGGTAACTATCTGGGGAGATAATACTGTTGGTACAAGTATTTCATTGAAAAATGGTTTAAATAAAATATCAATGGAATTTGATTTAAATCTTATGTCAGGTGAATATTTTTTATATTGTGGAATGGCTGATATATCAACAGAGTCAAGAGTTGAATTAGATCAGCGTTGGCAACAACAAAAAATATCAATTATTAACATAAAAACACAAGCTGAAGGATTTGTTTTTTCTCCAGCTAGTATATTAATTCATTAAGGAAAAATATGAAAGTAGTAGCATTTTTACCAGCAAAAGGTACAAGTAGTCGTATTGAAAATAAAAATATAAAACTTTTAGATGGAAAGCCCCTTTTTTTGAATACTTTAGAGAAATTGGCTTCGTGTAATTTTATAGATGAAGTTTATTTAGACAGTGAATCTGAAGAAATATTTTCACTTGCAGAAAATATAAAATGTAATTTTTTAAAAAGAGATGAATCTTTAGCGACAAATGCAACAGATGGGCATAGCCTTTTTTATAATGAGGCTAAACAAGTTGAAGCGGATATCTATATACAGATTTTAGGTACTAGTCCTTTTATAAAAAAAGAAACCATTAAAAAGGGTATAGAAATACTAAAAACTCAAAGTGAATATGATTCCGTAATATTGGTAAAAAAAGAAAAATTATATACTTGGGATCAGACAAGACCAAACTATGATATAGAACATATACCAAATAGTATTGATTTACCAGATACAATTATTGAAACTATGGGATTATATATTACTAGAAAAAATGTAGCTCTTGAAATGAAAAGAAGAATTGGGAAAAAACCATATCTTTTGGAAGCTAGTACTATTGAAGCTGTTGATGTTAATTATCCAGATGAGTTTGAATTTGCTAATTTTATAGCGGCAGGTATTAGGGAAAAAGAAAGACAACTTTTAAAAAATTTATCATTCAAACTTACAAGTTCTATGTTATCAGATATTATGGATGATTTAGGTTGTAATACTACAATAACTTCTTTATCTTTAAATTTAAGACATAAGAAAATGTTAGGAAGAGCTAAAACTCTAAAAATTCGTTCTTTATTAGATGGAGAAAGCTATACTGGGATTTATGATGCTTTAAAATCATATGATACTATAGTGCCAAATGATATTATAATAGTTGAAAATGAGTGTAGTGATCATGCTTATTTTGGGGAAATGAATGCAAATTTAGCTATTCGTTCAGGTGCTATAGGAGCAATTATTGGAGGAAAAACGCGAGATACGAAAGAAGTTGCTGATTTAGATTTTCCAGTCTTTTCTACAGGCGCAAAATGTAAAGATGTTAGAAAAAGAGCAACCTTAGAAAGTATAAATAAAAAAATTGTTATTGATAATGTAGAAATATATCCAAATGATTTAATCTTTGCAGATAATGATGGAATTGTTATAATTCCAAAAAAATACGAAGAAGAAGTTATTAATAGAGCTTTTGAAACTATAAAAAAAGAAAAAGATATTTTATCAGATATTGTTAACGGTTTATCTGTAAATCAAATTATAAATGATAATGGTGAATTTTAATGTTTAATTGGTTCGATAATGAATAGTCTAAAATATCAGAATCGTAATTTGGGATTAGATTTATTAAGAAGTATAGCTATATTAATGGTACTAGTTTCTCATGGAAGAATTTTTTTACCAGAATTTGCATATAGAGATGATCTAGGTGTATTTGGATTTTTAGGAGTTGAGTTATTTTTTGTTTTATCAGGATTTTTGCTAGGTAGTATATTATTTAAAGAATTTGCTTTAAAAGAATATACATTTAAGACATTGAAGCAATTTTGGATTAGAAGATGGTTTAGAACGTTACCTTTATATTTTATTTTTTTATTTCTTAATATTTTTGTATTACAATATTTTTTTGGAGAAAAAAATTGGAATTGGAGTTACTTCTTATTTTCACAAAATTTATTTTCTTCTCATCCTAGTATGATGCCTGAAGCATGGAGCTTATCAGTGGAAGAGTGGTTCTATATATCATTTCCATTGATTCTTTTTGGACTATTATCATTATTTAAAAACAAGAATCAAGGATTTCTTATTTTAACTATATGTTATGTATTGATTTTTACTATTTTTAGAAATTATTTTGCCTTTGATCAAAATCTTGATTGGGATGTAAATGTAAGAAAAATAGTTACATTGAGACTTGATTCAATAGGATATGGAGTGTTAATAGCTTATTTTGTGTTAAACCATAAAAAAATTGTAGTTAAATATAATAATAAATTTTTTATCATTGGAGTGGTAGTAATATTAAGTGCAATTTTTTTATTTTTTTATTTTAAGGGAACTACATTAAATAATTTCTTTATGAAATCATATTTATTTTCAATAGTATCTTTAGGATTTGCTTTGATAATTTTCAAAACTACAAATTTACAAATTCCTAATAATTTTATTAGAAGTATAATAACTAAAATGTCACTTTATTCATATTCTGCTTATCTTGTACATTTATCTATTATTATTCCTTTTTTTAAATTTACACAGAATGTGCCCATTTTAACTTTTATCATATATATATTGAGTGTTTTTTTCATATCCTCTTATATATATATATATTGAAAAACCAATTATGAATTTGAGAGAAAAATTTAAATGAAAATACTTTTTTATGTAGAGCCATTAATTGAACAAGATAAACCATATTGGAAAGATGGATGGATTAATGTATTTTGTAAAAAAATTATAAATACGCTTAATCAAAATGATAATACTTATAATTTTCTTATTATGACAAATGAAGCTTTAGTTAAAAAAGTAAATTTTGATATACAAATAGTTCAATTAACTCAAAAAGAGCTTTTAAGTCCATTTGATACAACTAATTATTTAGATGTAACAACTGCATGGCATTTAGAAACTTATTCAAGTTATCAATTAGAAGATTATAAAACATTGATGTTAGAAAAATTGAATGGATTTATTCCTGATATTATAATCACTTTTTCACCTGTACCATTTTTTAAATATATGTTTAAAAGTACTTTGATTTTACATCATGAATATAGTATTTTTTCTAGATTACCTTATCCTCAATCTTGGTTTTTAGATCCAATAGGAATGCATAGTAATTCGTTTTTAAATAAATTTCAAGATGAAATAAAAGTAATCAACCTTTCAGAAAATCAAATGAAGTTGATAAATAATTTCAAACAATCTTGTCAAAATATTTTATTTCAAAAAAGTCCATTTAAGAATATATTCGATGAAAAAAGAAAGCAATTTGACTATTTAATATTACTTCCTTTACAATTTTCAAGATATTTTGCTTTTGATGATTTAGTGCGATTCAAAAGCCAATATGAATATTGTGTATACATTTTAGATAATGTGCCATCAAATATTGGAGTTGTAGTAAATTCACATCCTTTACATCCTATACTATCACTTGAATCTGTAGAGTTTTTAAAAATAAAATATTCAAATTTTATATATGAAGATGATTTTAATACTATAGAAGCATCAGGGCAATTTATTTTACCTTTTGTAGATGCTGTTATAACAGTATCTTCATCGGTAGGATTACAGACATTGTTATTTGATAAAAAACTTATTACTTTGAGTGATAAAACATTTTCATTTATAGCTGATGCTACAAATATTGATAATATTGAAAAAGTTCTTGAGTCCGAGAATATTGATAAAAATTCATTTTTATACTTTATACTAACTCGATATGCAATAACTGAAAAATATTTATATAATTCTAAATGGATAGATAGTTTTTTAGTGAAATCACTGAATAAATTCAAAGAACAAAATATTTCAATTGATTTTTATGATGCTATTGATAGTGATGAAAATATATTTAAAACTTTATCTCAGACTATAAAACATAATTCAAAATTTGTGCCTCAAATTGTAAATAAAAGGTTCCTTCAACTTTTTATAGAAGATGAAAATGGAATATCAGAAGAAAGTTCTATAAAATACCCAGTTGTACAAAACAATGAAATACAAAGATTTGAATTTAATTTAAAAAATAGAGATAATATAATATCGTTACGATTAGATCCTTTTAATGATAGTTGTGTTGTTGAAATTGAAAAACTTTATATTGTATTAAAAGATGGAGATGAAGTTGATTTAATAGCATATCAATTTTCAAATACTTGTTCTAGACATGGGAAGATTTATTTTTTTGAGAATTTTGATCCTCAAATTTATTTTGAGAGTCTAGATTTCAAAACTTTAAATAATATTGAGAAATTATATTTTGAAGTAAAATATAGTCATGTAGGAAAAGATGCTTTACATGTATGTGTAAAGCAGATTGTAGCTGATAAAGATTATAAAATATCAATTATTGAAAAAGAGAATAAAGAACTTAAAGAGTGTTTAAGTCCTTTTGAAAATAAAGCTTTAACTTTTCAAAATGGATTAATAACAGTATATACTTCTAGAAGCTGGAAAATAACTCAAACATTTAGAAATATAATTAGAAAATTTAAAAAAAGGTAAAGATTTATGATTAGAAATGAATATAAGATTCTAAAAGAATCAAGATATTGTCTCTTGATACATAAAATAAGAGAATATTTTATTAAAATAATTAAAAATTTAGGAAATAGAATTTGAATCAATACAATTATCAACAGGAAATGTTACAAAATAGACATCCAGAATATTATAAAGATTTAATTGAGCGTAAACCGTATGAATTTCAATCTGGTGACACAAAACCTATAGCATTTTATTTACCTCAATTCTATAGTTTTCCTGAAAATGATGAATGGTGGGGAAAAGGTTTTACGGAATGGACTAATGTAACTAAAGCAATGCCACAATTTGAAGGTCATTATCAACCTCATTTAGCTGGAGAATTAGGTTATTATAATTTGATGA
The DNA here is from genome assembly GCF_040884245.1 of Arcobacter sp. s6. NCBI lineage: Bacteria > Pseudomonadati > Campylobacterota > Epsilonproteobacteria > Campylobacterales > Arcobacteraceae > Arcobacter > Arcobacter sp. s6. The sequence continues at coordinate 67,432 of NZ_JBEVTN010000020.1, forward strand.
CTGATGGTATAATGGAACGTCAAATTGAACTTTCAAAAATGTATGGTATTTATGGATTTTGTTTTCATTTTTATATGTTTGATAATCGTAAACGATTATTAGAAAAACCACTAAATAAGTTTTTAGACAATCCAGACTTAGATATGCCTTTTTGCCTATGTTTTGCTAATGAAAATTGGACTCGCAGATGGGATGGGCTGGAAAATGATGTTTTGATGGCACAAACTTATAGCAATACATTTGAAATTGATTTAGCTGAAGAAATGTTAGTTTATTTACAAGATAAGAGATATATCAAAATAGATGGGAAACCATTAGTAATCATATATCGGATAGATATTTTGCCGAGCCCTACTGAATTCTCTAATAGGTTTCGTGGAGAATGTCATAAACTTGGAATTGGAGAAATTTATCTATGCTCTGTACTATCTTTTGGCATAGGAAATGCTATTAATTATGGATTTGATGATAATATTGAATTTCCACTACATGGTATTAATAATTTATCTGTAACAGAAAAAGTTAATATTTTTGATGAAAATTTCAATGGAAAAGTTTTTAGTTATCCTAATGTTGTAAAAAGTGAATTAAACAAAGATATTGATTTTCCTAGATTTCGTGGGATTATGCCAAGTTGGGATAATGAAGCACGAAAACCAAATGAAGGACATATTATTCATGGTTCAACGCCTGAATTATACAAAATATGGCTCCAAAATCTTTGCTACAAAACAATAAATGAGCGTCCAGAATCAAAACGTTTTGTATTTATTAATGCATGGAATGAATGGGCAGAAGGGTCGCATTTAGAACCTGACCGTCGATATGGTTATGCTTATTTGGAGGCAACATATCAAGCAGTTACAAATCAAAAAAATGAAGTAAATACATATGCTTTTGATTTTGAGAATCTAGATTCTCAAGAAGTTAATAAAATTGATTTTGGTTTGGCTACTAAAAGAATTAAATATTTCATCCAACTTTTCATAGAGAATGAAAATGGTTTTTCAGAAGAAAGTTCTATTAAATTTCCGATTTTAGAAAATAATGAAATACAAAAATTTGAATTTGATTTGAAAAATAATAAAAATATCAAATCTTTAAGATTAGATCCATTAAATGATAGTTGTGTCATAGAAATAGAAAAATTATATTTATTACAAAAAGATGGAAAAGAAATAGATTTAATTTCTTTAATATCATCAAATGTTTCTTCTATTCAAGATAAAAATTATTTTTTTGAAACTTTTGACCCACAAATATATGTTGAGAATTTAGGTTTAGAAGTTCTAAAATTTAGTGATAAATTATATGTAGAGTTAAAATATAATCATATTTCAAAAGATGCAGTTCACATGTGTGTAAGTCAAATAACAACAGATAAAGATTATAAAATTGCTATTTTAGAAAAAGAGAAAGTTGTACTTCAAGAGTCTTTGTCAAATATGGTAGAAAAAGCTTCAAGTTTAGAAAAAGAGAAAGTTGTACTTCAAGAGTCTTTGTCAAATATGGAAGAAAAAGCTTCAAATCTTGAAAATGAATTAATAGCTATATACATTTCTAAAAGTTGGAAAATAACTCGACCACTTAGAAATATAATTAGAAAAATAAGAAATTTAAAGAAAAGGTAATTTGTATGATAATAAATGAATATAAAATTATAAAAAAGTCAGTTTTATTTGATGAAAAATATTATCTTAAAACTTATGAAGATGTTAGAAGAGCTGATATAGATCCTATTAAACATTATATAGAAAATGGTTGGAAAGAAGGAAGAAATCCGTCAGAAAGATTTGATACAACTTTTTATTTGACAAAGTATCCAGATGTAAAATCTTCAGGTATAAACCCTTTAATTCATTTTATAAGATTTGGTAGATATGAAAATAGAAACACACATGGTGAAAATTCTTTAGAGTGTATGACAAAAAAAGATTCAAAAATAAAAAAATTAATTAAAATAACAAAATATATAAAAAAAAATCCATATATTATAAAAAAGTTTATTAATGAAGCAAAAAACTTTGGTTTAAAAAATGCGATAAAAAAAGCAAAAGCAAAATCTGGAATTTCTAATTCAGTAGTAGTTACAAATATTGAAAAACCTAAATGTACATTTGTACATAGTGGAAAACAATATGACATAAAAGTGAGTGTTATCATTCCAACATATAATAGACTAAAACTTTTGCCAAATATAATTGAATGTTGGAAAAAAGTAGATAAAGTCACAAAATATAAATATGAAATTATTTTTTCTGATGATGGATCTGAAGATGGATCTTTAGAATTTTTGGAACAAGTAAATGATTTGCCAATAATAGTTTTAAGAAATGATCATGGCGGAGCCTCAAAAGCAAGAAATAATGCAATCTCACATGCAAAAGGTGAGAAGTTATATATTATTGGAGATGATATTTTTCCTAATCCTCAAATTATAAATCAACATTATGAAAAACTAAAAGAATTACCAATTTGTAAGGCAGTTCTTGGTGAAGTAATTTGGCATAGAGATTTAAAAGTAAATACTTTAATGAAACATATTACAGAATTAGGATGTGAACAATTTAGTTTTAATGCGTTTCCTTCTCATGGTTATATAGATTTTAGACATTTCTATACTTGTAATATAAGTATTGACAAAGAATTTCTATTATCTGAAGAAATAATATTTGATGAAACTTTTAATAAATATGGATTTGAAGATATAGAATTAGGATATAGACTTTTCAAAAAAGGTATGGACATTTACTATTTCAATGAGGCTATTGGAGAACATTATCATCCTTATACTAGTGTTAAAAATTTTTGTATTAGACAAGAAAATGCAGGCAACATGGCTTTAGTGTTCAAAAAGTTACATAAAGAAGAAGTTGAATGGGTACTTCAAATAGAACAAATATCAAGAGAATGGTTAAATTATATAAGAGATACTAAAACTTATGAAGATAATAACAATTTAGATAGAATAATTGATATTTGTCAATATTTAGAAGATGAAATGCTTATTAATGAACATAAATTAGAAAAAGATATTTCAAATATTTATAGAACTATATTTAGATTTTATTATGAAAAAGGGGTGATTGAAAATAGTTACTCTTTGGAAAAAGGTTTAATAAATGTAGTTTTTACTAAATATTATTTACCTCAAATTGTTCCTTATATAAAAAATATAGAGAAATATGTAAAAGATGATTTCTTTAATAATCTAGATGAAATATTAATTCAAAATAATCAGTTAATATCTAAATTGATAATAGAAGTTGAAGATTTTAATTCAATAGAAATGGTAAGAGAATATTACAAAGAATATATAAATGAAATTCATATAAGAATAAAATCAGAAGCTATATCTAAAAATAATAATTATATTTATCGACCTAAAAATGGTTTTTTACTAAATCCGATTAATTTAAAACAATTAATATTGTTCATAGAAAACAATCCTTATATAGATGTACTTTTATTATCTTTTGGTTTAGTTGATTTTCCTAATCTAGGTTTTACAGAGACATTAGAAAATCATATAATTTTAAAAGATGAATTCAAATTAAAAGATGATTTTACAAAGCTTAATGGTAAAGTTATTAGATTAATAGGTGAAAACAATATAAAATCAATCAAAATAAATAGTATTATTAATTGTAAAATTGATGAATATGGATATTGGAATAAAAGAGGTAAAGAATGTATAGAAAACAATTTCACTAAATTAAAGTATATTAATAAAAACAAAGATAAAAAGTTAGTTTTTGTTTTTCCAATATTTTTAGCTGTTGGTGGAGTAGAAAGAAATACTGTTGAAATAATCAATTCGTTGAAGGATAAATATGATTTTGTAGTAATTAATTTTGAAAGATTGAATGAATCATTAGGAAGCTTACATCATCAATTTATATTAGATTGTATTGCAATTTATGATTTAACTGAACTTTCTACTCATGATGGGATATTAAATTATCTAAAAATATTAAATAATTATTATAACCCTGAATTAGTATGGATTTGTAATGGTTCTCCTTGGTTAGAATATAATCTTTTAAATATAAGAAATATTTTTATAAATTCGGGAATTATTGATCAGCAAGTATATGATACAAAAGAAGGTTGGGTAAGATTATATAAAGACAGAAATCCAGAATTATTGAGTTTTGATAAATTTATTGCAGTTAATTCAAAAATTCATGATCTTTTTATTAATGAATCAGGAATAGATACTTCTAAAGTAAAGTTAATATATTCAGTAATGTCAGATAAAAAAAGAGTTGAAGCACTAAGTTTAGATAAGAGTAGTATTTATGAAAAATATAATTTAGATGTAGAGCAGAAATATATAGTTTCAATTGGCAGAATGACTTCTCAAAAAGCACCATTAGATTTAATTAAGTTAATAAAAAAAGTAGTAGATAACTTTAATTATGAATACAAATTTCTAATTGTTGGAAGTGGAGAGTTGTCTCAAAAAGTTGATGAAATGATAAACCATTATAACTTGAATAATTTTATTATTAGAATGGATTATGTTGATAATACATATGAGTTAGATTTAATTTCAGAAGCTATAATTTTTACTTCTTTATTTGAGGGATTATCTATTGCACTTTTAGAAGCTTTATCTGTTGGGACACCAGCAATATCAACAGATGTTGGTGATACAAAATTATTATTAGAAAGATATCAAAATGGTATTATTTTTGATAATATTGGAGATATTGGTGGGTATTATTCTATTTTTTGTGATTTTATTAAGAATTATAAATTATATAAAAAGAAAGCAATAGAAAATAAAGAAATTATTTTAGAAAAATTCTCCAAACCAACAATTTCTCAAAATTATATTGAATTATTTGAAAATACTATTTTAGAAAAGAACAGAACATTATGATTATTGGGAGAGGAATGCTTGCAAAATCAATGGAAAGAATTAATAATGATCATGAAAAATATATCTTCTTTTGTAGTGGGGTATCTAATTCTAAAGAAGTGGATGAGAGCGAATATAAAAGAGAAAAAGATTTATTAATGAAATATCTTTCTAAAGATAAGTGTTTGATTTATTTTAGCAGTTATTTTGTAGGATTTGACAAATATTTAGAAGAAAAATATTATAAACATAAACAAGAAATGGAATTGTTGATCTCGAGTAATTTTAAGTATTATAAAATATTTAGGTTGGCTCAAGTTGTTGGAAATTCAAAAAATAATTTTACTTTAACTAATTTTTTATATAACTCAATTTTAAGTGGGTCTCAAATAAACATATACGAGAATGTGAAAAGAAACTTAATAGATATAGATGATATTGTATCTGTATTAGAATATATAAATAAACATAATTTGTTTTTAAATAAAACAACGAATTTAATTTCTACAAAAAGTTTTGAAATTGAAAAAATTGTTGAAACATTTGAATTAGTATTAAATAGAAAAGCAATAAAGAATGTTCAGGAAAATAAAGAAAAGGATTTTAATATAATTATTTCTGAAGAAATTCTAAATCTGTATAGTCTTTTAGGAATTAAATTTGATGAAGTATATTTAGAAAAATTGATAAAGAAATATTATAAAAGGAGTAATCTTGATAACTGTAGTCATACCAAGTTATAATCATGAAAAATATATTGGAAAGTGTATTGATAGTGTAATTAATCAAACATATAAAAATTGGGAATTAATAATTATAGATGATGGTTCGAAAGATAGTTCAAATTCTATCATTGAATCATATACTGATAATAGAATTATTCATATACGACAGGAAAATGCGGGTGCACATAATGCAATAAATAGAGGTCTTCGTTTAGCAAAGGGTGAGTATTTAACTATTTTAAATTCTGATGATGAATTTAGCGAAGATAGATTTCAAAAATGTATTGAAATATTCGAACAGAAATTAGATATAGATTTTATTTCAACATGGATAAATATTGTAGATGATAAAAGTAAAATTTTAGGAATTAAAGAAGCGTGGAAAAATATGCATCCTTGGGAAGTTCCCAATCCTAAATTAACTTTTTTAAATACTAATAATTACGCATTAAATGCTTTAATGACAAATTTTGTTTCAACTACAAGTAATATGATATTTAGAAAAAAAGTTTATGATGAAATAGGTGGAATGAGAAATCTAAGATTTGCCCATGATTGGGATTTCTTGTTAAGAGTGTGCGAAAAATATAATTGTTTAAATTTAGAAATTCCTTTAATGAATTATAGAATTCATGGTACAAATACTATTTCATCAAATAGAAAATGGATGTTATTTGAAATTTGTTGGATAATCGCTGCAAATATTGATAGGTTATCAAAAAAATTATTAACAAGTTTTTCTCATGAAAGCTTAGTTAATAATAGTATTGATTTGCTCGAATCAATAAATTTTCAAGGAAATGATCATGTATTTTGGCTTTTGTATTTTCAAATACAAACTATGAAAAATACTGGTTTACTGAATCCAGAAGAAATTTATTTAGAAGATGTAAGTTTAAGAAATGAAATTATTAAATATGTTAAGGATTAGAATGATTAATATATTTCAATTACTTCGCCCACACCAGTACATAAAGAATTTGATTACATTTATGCTTATGGAGATAGTTCTGGTGATAAAGAGATGTTGCAATTGGCTAATGAAAAATATTATAAACCCTTTAGAGATTAATCTGTGAGTAAAATTGTTATATTACTCTCAACTTATAATGGTAAAAAATATATTAAAAGATTTTGTTTCAATAAAAGAAAAATCATTTTTAGAGAAAAGAAAGATATTACTTAAACATGATATCTTAAAACAAGGGATGATTAGAAATATGGGATTACTATTAAAAATATGAATAAAAAAGTTCTATGTATTATACCTACTCTTAATGCAGAGTATGAAATTGAGATTTTGATAAAAAGATTGCTTTCACAAAAAGATGTGTTATTAGATATTTTGATTATAGATTCTTCATCTACTGATAATACGGTTTTGATTTTAGATAGATTGAATATAAATCATATAATCATAGATAAAAGAGATTTCAACCATGCAAATACTAGAAATATAGCATTAGATTATAAAGCAGATTTTTATATGTTTATGACTCAAGATGCTATTCCTTATGATGACTATCTTGTGAAAAATCTTATTTCATCTTTTCAAAATGATATTGTTGTTTCATATGCAAGGCAAATTCCTAAAAAAGACGCAGATTTGATTGAAACTTATGCTAGAGGTAAAAACTATCCAGAAGATTCATCTATCAAAAGTAAAAATGATTTGAAGACCTTGGGTATCAAAACTTTCTTTTCTTCAGATAGTTGTGCCATGTATGAAGCAAATTATTTCAAAGAGGTAAAAGGCTTCACTTTAAATCTAAATACAAATGAAGATATGGAATTTGCAGCACGAGCTATCTTAAATGATAAAAAAATATATTATAATGCAGATGCGAGAGTTTATCACTCTCATAATTTTACTTTTTTAGATATCTGGAAAAGATACAAGACCATAGGTGTTTTTTTTAAAAATAACAAATGGATACTAGATGAAGTAAATAAAAATATAAAAATCACCAATAGCGGTATATCACAAGCTATTGATGAGATAAAATATTTATATAAGATTGATAAAAGAGCTATTTTAAAATCAGTAGTTATCTCTTTTATTAAATTCTTAGCATTTAAAATTGGAAATAAGTTTTAGGATTATTATGTATTATTTGTTGTTTATGTTTGTACTTTTTTTTGTCTCTTTAGTTATAAATCTATTTATAAGTAGTTTTATTTCAAAGTTTTTTTTAGTTGATTTTTTAGATCATGGCTTTTTAAAGTATTTTTTTCAAATTTTTATTTATATGATTTTTTATTACTACTTTAGATTATTGACAAGAAGAATGATCTCTTCAAATCAAGCATATATGATATTAAAAGCAAATTTTATTTCTATGATGGTTATCTTTTCATTGACATTTTTATTAAAAGAATCTGATAATTATTCAAGACTTTCTATTATCTTATTTTTTCTTATAAATACTTTTATACCTATTTATGTATATATATTCAAAAGATATTTTTTACAATTTTCTATATTTAGAGAAAATATTTTGGTGATTTGTGATAATACAGGACAAGAACAAGTTTCTAAATGGTTTGCAAAAGATAACTCTTTTGGATTTGATATAAAAAAAGTGATAAATATCGAAACAAAATCAATTGATGAAATAAAAAAAGAGATCAAATCCTCTTTACTTTCAAATGACTTTCACGCAGCAGTCATAGACTTATCTGAAAAAAAGATAAGAAAAACTTTCTTTTTTGTGGATATTGTTCAAAAGCATATAAGCAGAGTTGTGATTTTACCAAAATTATCAAAAATCCCTATGTTTAATGGTGAGATAATCAACTCTATCAATCACAAAGGTATGGCATTTTTTATCAAAAACAATCTATTAAATCCTGTAGATAAAAGAATAAAAACTATTTTTGATTATATAGTTTCATATTCATCTGTTCTTATTTTATCTCCTTTTTTTATTTTATTATATTGTTTGGTATATATGGATACAAAAGGAAAACCTCTATTTAAACAAAGAAGAATAGGTCAAAATGGAAAAAGTTTCAATATCTATAAATTTAGAACTATGGTTATAAATTCAGATGAAGTTTTACAAGAGTTATTAGATAACAATCCAGAGATTAGAGAAGAATGGGAAAAAGATTTTAAACTAAAAGATGACCCTAGAATTACAAAATTAGGAAATTTTCTTAGAAAAACATCACTAGATGAGTTACCACAACTTATAAATGTTTTGCAAGGAAAGATGTCATTAGTTGGTCCAAGACCAATTATCGATAAAGAAATACCAAAATATGGAGAATATTTTGAATACTTCAAAGCAGTTAAGCCAGGTATCACAGGTTTATGGCAAGTAAGTGGAAGAAATGATATTGACTATGATGAAAGAGTTCAATTAGATGTGTGGTATGTAAGAAATTGGTCTGTTGATATTGATTTTATAATATTGATTAAGACTATTGTTGTTGTGTTATCTAGAAAAGGAAGTTATTAGATTATTTGATTTGAAGTAAACTTTATGAATAAAAAAAAAATTTTGGGGTAAAAATGAATAATAAACCTAGCTATGAAGAGTTAGAAGCAAAGATAAAAGTGTTGGAAAACAAGTCTTTATTAGTTGATTCTTTGAAGCAAGATATAGAGATCAATAATATTTTTTTGAAAAAATTATTTGATACTATTCCAAATCCTATATTTTATAAATCCAAAGATGGGGTTTATGAACAGTGTAATAATGCTTTTTCAAAAACAATATTAGGTGTTCCAAAAGAAAAGATTATTGGTAAAACACTTTATGATTTAAAAGAGTATATTCCTAAAAAATATGCAGATATTTATTATAAAAAAGATGCAGAGCTTTTTTCAAATCCCAAAGAACAGTTCTATGAAGGTGCTGTAAAATGTGCAGATGGAGTAACACGGGATTATCATTTTTATAAATCTCCTTTTATTATTGAAGGTGAGGTTTTGGGTTTAGTTGGGGTTATGTTAGATGTTAGCAATTATAAAAATACACTACTAGAACTAAAAAATAAAAATCAAATACTAAGTGATCTAAGTATAACTGATCATTTAACAGGTTTGTACAACAGAAGATATTTTCAAGAGATATTTGAAAAAAAATTAAGTTTACTAAATAGATATAATTATCAGTTTTCATTTGCACTTTTAGATATAGACTTTTTCAAAGATTACAATGATTTTTATGGACATCATGAAGGGGATATCGCTTTACAAGAAATTTCAAACATTTTAAAAAATACTTTAAATAGACCAAATGATTATGTCTTTAGAGTAGGTGGAGAAGAGTTTGCTATTTTATTTGAAGTAGGTATTTTAGATAGCGCTCATTGTGTAATAGAAGAGTTAAGAAAAAAAGTTGAAGATTTGAAAATCATAGCTTGCAATAATAGCGTTTGTCACTATATGACAATATCTGTTGGTTTAGGAAATATCTTAAAAGTAGCACCTAATACAAATAGTGAGGTGATTTACGATGAAGTTGATAAACTTTTATACAGATCAAAAGAAAGTGGTAGAAATAAAATCACTGTAAAAGATATTATAATTTAATTACATAATGAGATAAAAGTCTTTAAAAGTTTGATGTAGTATAATATTTCATAAAAAACTTTAAATATGAGGTATCTAAAAGTGAGATTATCAAATAAATATATTGAAGTAATAAAAAAGTATTTTAATGAGTTTTTTAAAGATGGTGAGATATATCTTTTTGGTAGTCGCGTTGATGATAATAAAAAAGGTGGAGATATAGATTTATATATAGTTTTAGATGAGCATAAAAACCTTTTTGAGAAAAAGATAAAATTTCTTTCAAGAGTGAAGAAAGAACTTGGCGAACAAAAGATAGATATAGTATTTAATACAGATAATAATAGACTTATTGAAAAGGAAGCTTTAAGATGGGGAATAAAACTTTAGTCTATAAGCAAAAAGTTCAAGATAATTTGAATGAAGGGTATAAACACTTTTTAAGACTTGAAAATGCTTTTATTGCATTACAAAAACAGTATCAATTTCCTATAAATATGGATAATTTTAAAACTATAGTTGATAGTATTGAATATCTAGCTTATAGTGATCAAATAATTTATAGATTTTCAAAACTTCAAGATTGTATGGGTGCAAAACTTTTTAAATCAGTTCTTCTTTATGAAGGTGAAAATGTAAATAAACCTTTTTTAGATATTCTTAATCAACTTGAAATTATAGACATAATAAATGTAGATGAATGGTTTGAAATAAGAGATCTTAGAAATGAAATAGCACATGATTATGAAGATAATGATGAAATAGCAATAAATATTTTAAATAATATATATAAATTGAAAATAGATTTAAAAGAAACTTTAGATGCAATTGCAAACTTAGTTAAATAACTTAACTAAGGATATTATAATTTAATTACATAATATCCTTCAAATTCTACGCAGATTTCATTCTCTTCTATAATAGTTGATTTTATTTTTATTGAAGCGCTTTTTTTACTTTCTAACTTTTCTTTTAATCTTTGAATTTCTTCTTTTGATGGTTTTTGTGTATAACAAAAGATATCTTTTGTAACGGGTTTTTTATAAGAGTTTTCATTTTTTATTACTACTATATTTTTACTATCAACTCCAAGCTCTTTTGATATCAACCAACATAAACTCCAAGATGAAATGATAGTCATAGTACTTAAACTTCCTCCAAATGCAGTTCCCTTATCATTTATATTGATACTTAAAGGTGCTGTTGTTATAAGCTCTTTTTCATTATATTCTTTGATTTTTATATTCATAAGTTTTGTAAGAGGGATTTCATTATGTAACTTTTTTTGAAGTTCTTCAGTTAGCATTTTATTCCTTTTGATTTTTTATTGATATGAAATTAGACAATAATATAACTTTTTTTAATATTAATTATAGACTAATAATAGATTAAAGAGTCGAAGGTATTGATGATTTATATGAAATATTAATTATCATTATGGAAGTATTGGATATTTTAAATAAATTATCTTATGTACAATAATTGTACAATAATAAAATTATATAAAAGCCTAAAAAAAGAGTAAAAAGTATATTTTTGTTTTTAATTTAGCTTAATGAGCCATTATTGTGTAACTTTTATTTACATAAATAAAAACTTGTACAATTCTTTACAAATCTTGTACATACTAATTTTTTTCTTTGTGATATAATAAACCAAACTTTCTAAAATTAAAGAGGAGATAATATATGAGTTTATTAACAGATTATAAAGCACATTCACAAGAAAGACAAAATGAAGGTGGTTTACCTGCATTACCTTTAACTGCTGAACAAACTGCTGCATTAGTAGAATTATTAAAAGCTAACCCAGTTGTTGAGGCTGAGTATTGTTTAGATTTATTCAAAAATAAAATTAATCCAGGTGTTGATGATGCTGCTTATGTTAAAGCTGCATTTTTAAATGATATCGTACAAGGAAATGTATCATGTTCAGTAATTTCAAAAGTTGAAGCTATTGAAATTTTAGGAACAATGATGGGTGGATTTAACGTATCTCCATTAGTTGAAGCATTAAAAATCGATGAAGTAGCTGATGCTGCTGCAAAAGAATTAAAAAATACTATTTTAGTTTATAACTCATTTAATGATGTAAAAGAGTTAATGGATGCTGGAAATGCAAAAGCTAAGGAAATTATTGAATCATGGGCAGCTGCTGAATGGTTTACTAATAAACCAGCTTTAGATGAAGAAATGACTCTTACTGTATATAAAATTCCTGGTGAAACAAATACAGATGATTTATCTCCTGCAACTGTTGCATTTACAAGATCTGATATCCCATTACACGCAACTGCAATGTTACAATCAAGAATGGAAAAACCATTAGAAACAATGGCTTCTTTAAAAGAAAAAGGTCACCCTTTAGCATACGTTGGTGATGTTGTTGGAACTGGATCTTCAAGAAAATCAGGAATCAACTCAGTTCAATGGCATATGGGTAGAGATATTCCAGGTGTTCCAAATAAAAGAACAGGTGGAGTTGTAATTGGTTCTATCATTGCTCCTATTTTCTTCAATACAGCAGAAGATTCAGGTTGTTTACCAATTGAAGCTTCAGTTGATGCTTTAGAAACAGGTGATGTGATTACTATTAAACCATATGCTGGACAAATCTTAAAAGATGGTGCTGTTGTTTCTGAATTCAAATTAGCTCCAAATACTTTAACAGATGAAATGAGAGCAGGTGGAAGAATTCCATTAATTATTGGAAAAGGTTTAACTGCAAAAGCTAGAGCTGCTTTAGGTTTAGGTGCTTCTGATATGTTTGTTGCTCCATCTCAACCAAAAGATAATGGAAAAGGGTTTACTCAAGCTCAAAAAATGGTTGGTGTTGCTTGTGGAATCGCTGGTGTTAAACCAGGTATGTATGTTGAGCCAATTTGTACAACTGTTGGATCACAAGATACAACTGGACCAATGACAAGAGATGAGATTAAAGAACTTGCTGCACTTTCTTTTGGTGCTGATATGGTTATGCAATCATTCTGTCATACAGCTGCTTACCCAAAACCAGCTGATATTAAATTAAGACATACTTTACCTGATTTCATCAACTCAAGAGGTGGAGTTACATTAAGACCAGGTGATGGTGTTATTCACTCATGGTTAAATAGATTATGTTTACCAGATACTGTTGGTACTGGTGGAGATTCTCATACAAGATTCCCAATTGGTATTTCATTCCCAGCTGGATCAGGTCTTATTGCATTCGCAGGTGTTACAGGTATGATGCCTTTAACTATGCCAGAATCAGTATTAGTAAGATTCAAAGGTGAAATGCAACCAGGAATTACTTTAAGAGATTTAGTTAATGCTATTCCTTACCAAGCTATTCAAGATGGTTTATTAACTGTTGAGAAAAAAGGTAAGAAAAACGTATTTGCTGGAACAATTATTGAAATTCAAGGTTTACCAGACTTAAAAGTTGAGCAAGCATTTGAATTATCAGATTCAGCAGCAGAGAGATCAGCAGCAGCTTGTTCAGTTCAATTAGACAAAGAGCCAATTATTGAATACTTATCATCAAACATTGCTTTAATTGAAAAAATGATTGAAGAAGGTTATGAAGACGCTAAAACTCTTCAAAGAAGAGCTGATAAAATGAAAGAATGGATTGCAAATCCAGAGTTATTAACTCCAGATGCAGATGCTGAATATAAAGCGATTATTGAAATTGATTTAAATACAATTACAGAGCCAATTTTAGCTTGTCCAAACGATCCAGATGATGTTGATACATTAACAAACATCAACAATGATCCAAAAAGACTTAAAAAAATCGACGAAGTATTCGTAGGTTCTTGTATGACTAATATTGGATTATTTAGAGCTTTAGGTGAAGTACTAAAAGGTGAAGGTGAAGTTCCTTCAAAACTATGGGTTGCACCTCCAACAAAAATGGATAAAGAGCAATTAACAGAAGAAGGTTACTACTCAATCTTTGCAGCTGCGGGTGCTAGACTTGAAATTCCTGGATGTTCTTTATGTATGGGTAACCAAGCTCAAGTATCTGAAGGTGCTGCTGTATTCTCAACATCTACAAGAAACTTTGATAATAGACTAGGAAAAGGTTCTCAAGTTTATTTAGGTTCTGCTGAAGTTGCTGCTGTTACTGCACTTTTAGGAAGATTACCATCTGTTGAAGAATATATGGAAATTGTACCTAAGAAAATTACAGAGAAAAACAGAGAGGGTGTTTATAAATACTTAAACTTCCATCAAGTTACTCCAACTCAATTAAGAAACTTAGTTCACTCATAAGAACTAAGTAATATCAAGTTGGTTTTCCAACTTGATATTTTAAACAAAAGCTTTAAACAAAAGTTTTTTCAATGTCCTTCCAACCATGAGATAAATGATCTCTTAAAGCTCTCTCAGCCTCATCAGGATCCCTATTTAATATTGCTTCAAATATCTTCTTATGTGCTTGATAATTTAATTCATTTCTTTGAGATTTTATTGCCATCTTTTTCCAATGACTTGACAACCAACTTACAAAAGCTTTTTGCAAGCTTGGCAATATTGGGTTATTTGGTAT
>NZ_JBEVTN010000021.1:0-75793 GCF_040884245.1 Arcobacter sp. s6
AAAGATTTAGAACAAATCATTCATATGCTCAGAGTTTACACTAAAAAACAATTAGGTTTTATGTGCGAAAGTTGAGAATAATTATTTAAAAAGAATAGAATTATTTCCTGTAAAAATAGTAGGATTAATTACCCCTTGACCATTTTTAATCATAATATCTTGTCCTTCTTGAGATAATACAAAATTTACAAATTTAACTGCACCTTCTTTGGCTAATGGTAATTTTTCATTTTCAATAATTGTAATACCATAAATCATTGAATCACCTTTTTTGGTTGTAAAAGAGTTTGATTCTTTACCATCGATATTAAATGAAACTGTTTTATAAAATTCAGAAAATTCGTTATCTTTTAATGAGATTTCTTTAGGTAAGGTTATATATTTTAAATTATGTTGTTGTGCAACTGATTTATAAATATATAAGTAATCATATTTATTTTCTTCAAGAAGTTTCAATAATTCGGATTCTGCAGGTCTTACAATAACTTTATTTTGATTTTCTTCACCTATAGTATAAGAATCTCCATATGAAAATAATTTATTATAAAGATTTGGTATTTTATAATAATCTTCTGCAAGTTTAGTAACTAACATTGCTCTGTAACCACATGGATCCATATTTGGGTTAGAGTGTCCAATTTTAACATCTTCTTTCAAAAAAATCTCTGGCCAATTTTTACTATTTATTTCATCTGAATATTTAGCATTTTTAGTGAATGCAATTACCATTTCATTAGTAGAAAATTGAGCATTAAATTTTGCATATCTTGGAATAAGTAAGTTATCTATTACTTTATAATCAGCACTTGCTAAAACATCAGCATTTCTATTTCCTTCTGTAATCTTTTTAGCTGCTTCAATTGAACCTGAAGATTCTACAACAACATCATATTGAGGATATTTTGCTTCAAAAGCTTTTTCGATTTCTCCAAAAGGAACTTTTAAAGAACCTGCTTGAAAAACAGTTATAGTTTCTTTTGCTAATAGTGTTGAACCTATTAATCCTAGTATAAATAATTTCTTTTTCATCTCTTTTCCTATGTAATATTTTATAATATGCAAAATTTGCATATTATAAAATATTAAAAAAACAATCTCTTAAATTGCTTTTTTAATCATTTAAATCTTTAAATCCAACAAACACCAGAAAGATTTATATTTACAAAAATTTTATCCCCTGGAAGTAGTGATTGTTTTTGCATATCTTCCCTTGTAATTTTACAATTAAAACTCATACTACCTATAGAAAATTCTATTAATAGGTGACTCTCATTTGTTTGTTGATATATAGAACAAATAGTTGCTACAAGTGTATTTTCATTTTGCATTTCATCACAATCTTTTCTACAAATATCAATATGTTCAGTATTTATCATCATGACTGAATCTCTTTTCTTTACTTCACTATTTGGAATAGTTAATCTTTGACCATCTGAAAAAACTTTTACTAGATTTCCTTCTTTATTTTTTTCCCATGGAGCAAAAAGAAGATTTACACTAGAATTTTCTACAAGATTTCCTTGAAATAAAGCGATTCTTCTATCACAGATATGATTTAACCAATTATGATCATGGCTTGAAATAAAAATAGTTGTATTATATTTTTGTTTTGCTGTTAATATTGCTTCTTTTATAAGCTGAGCTGAATTTGTATCAACCCCCGCTGTTGGCTCATCCAAAATTAATACTTTTGGCTTTAATATCAATCTTGCTGCAAGAGCTACTCTTTGCGCTTCTCCACCTGAGAGTTGACTCCATTTTCTATTTGCAAAACTTGTATCTAGACCTACTAAGGTTAATGCTTCTTGAACTTTTTCTTTTAAATTATCAGTATTATTTCGCAAGCTTAATCCATAAGCAATATTGTCAAATACTGTTCTTTTTAAAAGATATGGATTTTGAGGAACTATTACCACACTCTGTTTTGTTTCTAAATCAATTTTTTTATTGCAAATACCATTAAATAATATTTCACCCCTTGTTGGTTTACAAATAAAAGAGAGTAATGAAAAAAGTGTAGACTTCCCACTACCATTAGGTCCAAAAAAACCAATAATTTGATTTTCTTCTAAGCACAGTGCATCAACACTAAGTATTTTTTTACCATCATAATATTGTTCTATATTATTTAGTTCATATAAGTTACTCATTGATTCCATTTCCTTTTCAATACAGATAAAGCAATATTAACCATCAAAGCAACTGCAAATAAAACTAAACCAAGAGCAATACCTGTCACAAATTCACCTTTTCCTGTTTCTAGAGCAATTGCAGTGGTAATTGTTCTTGTATGGTATTTTATATTTCCACCAACCATCATAGATATACCAACTTCTGTGATAATTCTTCCATAAGCAGTCATAGCAGCTGTCATAAGACCAAATCTAGCTTCAATTAAAGTACCAACTAAAATTTGATAAGAACTTGCTCCTAAGCCTTTTAAAGATGTATATAATCTTTTATCAACAGCTTCTACTTGGGTAGCAGTTAAGGCAATAATAATAGGTAATCCTAAAACAATCTGACCCATAACTATAGCTTGTTGAGAAAAAAGTAAATTATACTCTCCCAAAGGTCCTACCTGTGAAAGCATTGTATATGCAATCAATCCAATTACAACCGTTGGAAGAGCTAAAAAAGTATCAACAATTGTACGAACAATTGTTTTACCTGGAAAGTTATAATATCCAAGTAAAAAACCCAAGGGTAGCCCTATTATTAAACTAATTAATAATGACAATGAAGAAACAGTAACTGTTACACTAATTGCTGAGTATACACTCTCATTTCCTGAAGTAAGAAGTTCTATCGCTTCATTGAAGCCATCTGTAAAAAGATTCATTCTATAAACTAACCCTAATCTTTAAAATTTTTATTTATTTACTTGCGTTTGGTGTAAATAATGTTTTATCTAATAATTTAAAATCACCAATGAATTTTTGTGTTTCATCTTTTACTAACCAATCACTAAAACTTGCTGCTAATTCAGATTTTACATTTGGACATTTATCTTTATTGATTGGAATAACACTATATTGGTTAAATAATGTTTTATCTTTTTCAACTACAATTTTCATTTTATTATCAGCACCTTTTTGAGCTTCATATTTAATCCAAGTACCTCTATCTGTCATTGTATATCCATTTTTTTCAGCGGCCATATTAATAGTAACTAACATACCTTGACCTGTTTGAACATACCAAGAATCAGCTTCAGGAAGAACTTTAGTTGCATTTTCCCATAAAGAAAGTTCTTTTTTATGTGTTCCTGAATCATCTCCCCTTGAGAAAAAATTAGCTTTTGCATCTTTGATTGTTTTTAAAGCTTCAACTGTACCTTTTCCAGACACATGTGCAGGATCTGATATTGGTCCTACAATAATGAAATCATTATACATAACTTCTTTTCTATCAACTCCAAAACCATTTTCAACAAATTTTTTCTCTGATGCAGGTGCATGAACTAATAAAACATCAACATCACAATTTTCACCCATTTTAAGTGCTTTTCCAGTTCCTGTTGCTACCCATTTAAGATTAGTTCCTGTTTCTTTTTCAAACTGTGGTGCTAAATAATCTAATAATCCAGTGTCATCAGTACTTGTTGTTGTTGCCATCATTAAAGAATCAGCTGATAAACTCATAGCTAATAGTGTAGATAATCCTACTGATAATAAAGCTTTTTTAATCATTTTATATTTTCCCTTTTATTAATTAAATATATTTGTTTCTTGTGTTGTTGATATGTTATTAAAGCTAATAACATACACCTCTTGCCCCACTTCTATAGATGATGTACTCTCTTTTGTTACAAGAATAGAATTACTCTCATATAAAGCTGTTATCATCCCTGATCCATATTTATTGTTTCTAGTTACTTTAAAACCTCCATTTTTAAGTTTACCAAGGACGATATTTACTCGTCCCGCTTTTGTTTTAAATTGTTCATAATTCATAGCAAATGCCGTTTCATGGTAAATATTTTCATTTCCTTGAATTTTATTTAAAATAGGAATTGCAAATAAATAAATATTAACCATTGCAGTTAATGGATTTCCAGGAAGACAAATTACAAGCGATTTATCCATAGTTCCCATCATAATAGGACGACCTGGTTTTATATTCACTCCATGAAAAGCTGTTTTTAAACCATTTTGTAAAAATGCCTCTCCTACAAAATCAGCATCTCCCATAGAAATACCACCACTTGTAATAATCACATCATAGTTTTTCAAAGTTTTTATGTAGTTTTTTGAATCTTCGAGATTATCTGGAATTACTCCACAATAAGTTGCCTCAAAACCTTTTTCTTTTAATTGTGAAATTAAAGCAAATGAATTACAATTGTAAATTTCTTCTTCATCCGCATTTTCCCATGGTTCTTTAATTTCATTTCCAGTTGATAAAACAGCTATTGAAATTTTTTTATAAACTTCAACCATAACCAAACCTTGAGAAGCTAAAAGAGTAATATGAGATGAGTTAATTTGCTCACCTTTTCTAAAAAGAATATTACCTTGCTTTTGCTCTTCTCCTTTTAATCTTAGGTTCGCACCTTTTTTTATATCATTAGGAATTCGAACTGTAGTAGAAGTAAGATCAAAACAGTTTTCAATAGGAACAATAGTATCAGCATCAGAAGGAACTTTTGCTCCTGTCATGATTTTATAACACTCATTATCCCAAAGTGATTCTTTTACTTTTTCACCTTTGTCTCCTGCAAATATAGTTTTATTTATATTTAAAGTCTTCCCCGCATCTTCAAATTTAAAAGCAAAACCATCCATTGCAGAATTATTAAAAGAAGGAAGATTTTTTACACACACAACATCTTTCGCAATAATTCTTCCAATAGCTTCACTAATAGAAATAATCTCAGTGAAAGTTGTGGGAATTGCTAATTCCAAACTCTTTTTTACTGCATCTTTAAAATCTAAAAAATTCATTTTTTCGGCCATTTAATTTCCTTGATTTAAAACTTTTATTTGTTTATATTTTTTTGCAATTTTATTTACAATTTTCTCTATTTCTATCTCTTCTAATTTTTGAGTAAATGTTAAAGATATAGAGTTTCTACTAGTAGTTTCATCATAATCCATAGCTTGAATAATTCTTGAAGGTTTTGACAGTCCAAGAGAACATCCTTCTCCATTTGTAATATATATTTCATCTAAAGCAAGTGTTCTTATAAGTTCTCTTGCTTTAATATTTTTTAATGCAAAATGAAGAGTATAAGGTAATGTTTGAGTATTATCAACGAAAAAATAAATATCATCTTTTAGCTCATCTTTTAATTTTTCTATAAATTTATCTTTTATTGATATTTCAAATTTTTGAATTTTTAAAGCTTCAAAAATATTAAAAAGTGCAATTCCATCTTTGTTTGAGATTACTTGTTCTTCAAATAAATCTCCATTAAAAAGAATTAAACCATGAAAAGAGTATCCCGTTAGTTTATATGGATCAAAATAAATTACGTCACTATTTTTATCAAAATGTGCGCTGGCATTTGAAATAATTTTTGCATTTGTTGATTTTTTTATATTTTCTATTGATGTTTTTACAAAAGTATCCATAACATAAGAAGATATAAAAATAAAATCCATTTCTAAATCTTCTAATTTTTGAATATTTACATTTCCATCTTTTAATAAATCAATCCAAATTATTTCAAATCCCAACTCTTCAAAAAGAATTGCAGCATCTATTAAACTCTGTGTTTCACCTACACTAATTGCAATTTTGCCTTTTTTATTCAATTCTAATAATAAAGATAAGAATCCGCTTTTAGAAAAAGAAAAACTATTAATGTTTCCAAATGAATATTTTTCTTTGAACTCTTTTTCAGTTTTGTTATACTCTTCATTATTACTTAGAATATTTAAAGACATGTCATCTTTAATATGCAAATTTTGCATATTATTATATTGCAAAATATTAAGTTTATACATTTTTACTTTCCTTTACTATATTTGATTCCCTATCTAAAAAAAGTTCTTTAAACCTTTTTTGAGAATATTCTTTTATATCTGCATCAAGTGTTTTATAAAGCTTCATCAACTCTTTTGCTTTTAAAGTTAATTTACTCCCACTATCTTGAGCTCGACCTTTTTTTGTTAAAACTAAATCATCTTCAATGTATTCTTCAAGTATTTTTATATGACTCCAAGCTTTTTTATAATTCATTCCAACATTTTGTGCAGCTTTTGCAATTGATCCTGTTTGGTCAATTTGATTTAAAATCTCAGTTTTTCCACTTCCAAAAATAAGATTTCTATTTTCATCTTCTATCCAAACCTTAACTTTTATTTCCATTTTTATGACCTTTTTTTTCTCTAAAACATCCTAATTGACAGTGAACAACTTCAATATCAGAATTTTTAACAGTAGAACCTACTGTTCGCAGTGTTGAATTTTGAGCTTCATCCCATAATACTTTACATTCTAAAGTTTTATGCCCCATATAGTTTTGTTTTAGTTTATTATAAACTTGAATATTTGGATCTTGGAACTTTAATTTTCCAAAAACACCCAACTCACAGTTTGTAATTTTTATACCTAAGCTTTTTGTTATTGCACTCATCTCTTTTGGTTTTTTACCAATTAATCTAGCAACTTTAAAAGCTTTTAGACAAGAGAGTTTCCCCTCTTCATCTAAATTTGTCATAAGTAAATCTTTTTGAACTTTATCTAGTTCTATTTTTAAATTATCATCAATACTAGACATCTATTCTTCCACCATGTGTATATAGATTCATTTTTCTTCCTCTTGCAAAGCCAATAAGAGTAATTCCATGTTTATGTGCCGTTTGGACACCTAAATACGTTGGAGCAGTTCTTGAAACTATAATAGGAATTCTATGCATAACAGCTTTTGTAACCATTTCAGAACTTAATCTTCCACTTACAAATAGTATTGATTTAGTAGTATCAAGTCTTTTTATTTTACACTTTCCAACTGCCTTATCAATTGCATTATGTCTTCCTATATCTTCAGCTGTCACTGTTGTTCCATCTAATAAATATACCATTGCTTTATGAACACAACCTGTTAGGTTATAAAGTTCACTTTCACGATAAAATATTTTAATTTCATCTGAAATAGTTTCGGGTTTAACTTTAAAAGCAGTTTGATTAAATGGTATTTCTAAACTTCCTTCTATATTTCCAGTGATTCCTCCACCACAACCACTTACAAGTGTTTTTTCTTTATACAAATTTTGTAGGGAATTTTCATCAATTTTTGCTTTTACATCTACTCTTAATCCATCTTCACTAACGATTAGTTCTTCAATGTCATCAATAGATGTAATTACATTTTCACTCATTAAAAAACCAATTGCATGTGCATCCTGGTCCATGGGAATACACATCATTGATATAGCTTTTTCACCATTTAAAAATAGATTTAAACGTGATTCATCAATGGTCACGTCTTCGTACACAGTTGCTTCATTTTCTATAAGTTTGTCTATTACTATTGTTTTTAAATATTTGGCGTTGTCCATATCTTTCCTTAAATATGCAAATTCTGCATATTATAATATATAAAGAAAAGTAAAAAGGCTAATTTAGCCTAATTACTAATCTTTTTTTAATAAATCTTTGTCTTCTTCTAGAACGTCGGGTCTTAATTGTTCTAGATATTCAAGAGGCAATTTACCAGTTATTACACCTGGAATATAACCTTTTACAGATACAAAGTATGAGTAAACTGTTTCAAAAGTAAAAAACGAAATAATCGCACTACCCATGAAATGTATAAACAAAATAAATCTTTTTATCTGTATTGTTTCAGCATGTGTTGCAGCATTTGGAAACATATACCAAATTACAAATCCACTTAATACTAATAATGAACCAAAAGCAACATACATATAATAATTAATTCTATCCATATGACCATACTTTCCTCTTAAGAAAATTTTATTCCATATTTTAGAACTAGGTCTTATAAAAAACTTATGGTCTTTAAAAGCAATTATAGTCATAATAAACCAAATTGGCATCCATCCAAGACCTACTATTTCATGTGTTGCTCTCATTAATCTTGCGATATATCCACCACCTGTCCAGTTTCCAAATGTAATTGAAAAACCTGTAATAAATAGATATATCATAACGATAATATTTAGTAAAATAACAAGTCTTTGAAAGACTGAATATACTTGAACTTTATCGTCTTCTCTTGTAATTTTTGCTTGTTTTCTTCCTTTTGCTACAATAAACATTGCTAAGAATAAGAAGAATTCAACTGTAAATACTATAGGTAGTAAATGTTGTCTTTCTTCAAATGCTCTTATAACTTCTGGGGCAACTGCATCATATCTTGGTCCAAAAAGTCCAACTTCCATCTGTTGATAGTGAGTTAAACTTTCAAATGGAACAACTTGACCTGTGAAATTACCTTGTAACATTTGTAATAAAAATTTATATACATAATTTATATCAGCAATTGTTGCTAACCAGAAATACCAATATGTTAAAAGGACGAATATGAAGCCTATAATAAAATAGGCCTTATATTCACTTAGAAAACTTTTATTTTCCATACGCTTTATCCCAACCATAAGGCATAGATTGTACACCATGACCAAATGACATTACTCTTTCTCTATAAATATTTGAAATTGATTCAGCATCTCCAACTAATAAAGCTTTTGTTGAACACATAGCAGCACATACAGGAACTTTTCCTTCTGCGATTCTATTTTGTCCATAAAGTTCTCTTTCGTGTTCAGAATTTGTATCATCTGGACCACCTGCACACATTGTACATTTATCCATTACACCTTTTGTACCAAAAGCACCATTAGCTGGGAACTGAGGAGCTCCAAATGGACAAGCATATAAACAATATGAACAACCAATACATTTATCTTTATCATGTAAAACAATTCCATCTTGTCTAATATAAAAACAATCAACAGGACATACTTGTTCACAAGGTGCATCAGTACAATGCATACAAGCAACAGATAAAGAAAACTCCATCCCTTGCTTACCTTCATTAACTGTTACAACTTTTCTTCTAGAAATTTCAACAGGTAGTTCATGTGCTTCAGCACAAGCAACAGAACAACCATCACAATGAATACATCTGTGTTCATCGCAGTAAAATTTCATTCTGGCGAAATCTACATTATTATTACTCATGTTACTCTCCTACACTCTTGAAATCTGACATAATCCACCTTTTGTTTCAGGGATTTGTGTAACAATGTCATAACCGTAGTTAGTAACAGTATTTGCACTTTCACCTGTCGCATAAGGAGCAGTTCCATCAGGATATTTATGAAGTAAACTTTCACCTTCTAATACACCTGCAAAGTGAATTGGAATAAATATTCTATCAGGACTAACTGAATGAGAATAATGTGCTTTTACTTTAATTTTTGTTCCTTGAGGTGAATGAATCCACATCATAGAACCATCTCTAATACCATATCTTCCTGCCAAATCTGGATTAATATCACAGAACATTTCAGGTGTTAATTTTGCAAGATATTTAGATGCTCTATTTTCCATACCAGCACCATTCATATTTACAAGTCTTCCTGTAACTAAGTTAATTGGGAAATCTTTTGCCCAATCTTGTTTACTTTGCTCAGAAACATATCTTGTATCAACTCTCCAGTGATCTGGTTTGTCTGCAAAACTTGGATATTCTTTCGTTAAATCAGTTCTTGGCGAATGTAATGGTTCCCTATGTTTTGGAATCTCATCAGCCCATCCCCATACTCTTGCTCTTGCTTTTGCATTTCCATAAGGAGCAATTCCGGCTTCCATACATTTTTGAACAATAATATTTGATTTATCAACTTTCCAGTTTTTACCAATTTTTGCTTTTTCATCTTCTGTTAATGTAATACCTAATACAGCTTCAATGTTTTCAGCAGTAATTTCAGGATATCCATCTTTAAGTTTTGAATCTTTTGGTGCACTTCCACGAGCGGCAAGTAAATCAACACCATCTTTTTCTAAACCAAAGTTATTTCTGAATCCCATACCACCTTCTTTAACTGGCTTGTTAATGTTGTATAGAACGGGACTTCCTGAGTGTGAAGTTGTCCAACAAGGCCATGGTAAACCATAGTACTCACCAGTCATTTCTCCATAACCACTTAAAGTTACTTCATCAAACATATGCCAATTATCTGTATGTTTTTTCAATCTATCAGCTGTCCATCCAGTCAAACCAATAGTTTTAATGATTCTTGAAATTTCATTTGTTGCATCTTCAGGCCATGAGAAATCTTTTCCTTTACCCATTCCAGCAATAAATTCATCATAGAATCCTAATCTTTTTGCTAATTCAAACATAATGTCTTGGTCAGCTTTAGATTCATACATAGGCTTAATAATTTCATATCTCCATTGTGCAGATCTATTTGTAGCAGTTACAGAACCACTTGTTTCAAATTGAGTTGCTGCTGGTAAAATATAAACATCATTTTGCTTATCTGTTAAAATTGCACCTTCATTAACAAAAGGATCACAGAATACCGCTAATTCTAAATTGTCTAATGCTTCTTTAACTTTTTTCGTTTGAGCAGTTGAAGTAATTCCATTACCCATTACAAATAAAGCTTTAAGTCTCGTTCCAGCATTATGAATAGCATCTTCTCCTGGATTTTCTCCTAAAACTCCAGCCCACCATCTAGCTAATGTAAATCCTTTTTTCTCCATCCATGTTTGATCTTTGAATCGACCTTTTAGCCATTCATAATCAACACCCCATGATGAAGCAAAATATTTCCACGCACCATCTGTGATACCATAATATCCTGGAAGTGAATCAGATAAACAACCAAAGTCAGTAGCACCTTGAACGTTATCATGCCCTCTTAGAATATTAGTTCCACCACCTTCAACACCCATGTTTCCAAGAGCAAGTTGTAAGATCGGAGCCATTCTTGTATTTGATGTTCCATTTGTATGTTGCGTTAATCCCATTGCCCAAATTAATGTTCCTGGACTTGCTGCTGAATATAATTTTGTAATTTGCATAATCAAATCAGCTTTAACACCTGTTACATCAGCAACTCTTTCAATAGGCCAATTTTTAGCCTCTTCCATAATTAGATCCATTCCAAAAACTCTATCACTAATAAAGTTTTTATCCTGCCATCCATTTTCAAAAATAATATTTAACATTCCATACATAAATGGAATATCTGTTCCTGGTCTAATTTGTGCATATAAATCTGCTTTTGCAGCAGTTTTAGTAAATCTAGGATCTATTACAATAATTTTTGCATTATTTCTTTCTTTTGCTTTTAAGAAATGTTGAAAACCAACTGGATGATTTACAGCTGGATTTGCTCCAAAAATTATAATTGCTTTAGAATTTTGAATATCTCCTAAAGAATTTGTCATAGCACCATAACCCCATGTACTTGCCACACCGGCAACTGTTGAGCTATGTCAAATTCTAGCTTGGTGATCTATATTATTAGTTCCAAACATTGATGCAAATTTTCTATAATAATACGATTGTTCATTATTAAACTTTGCTGATCCTAAAAACATTGTTGAATCAGGTCCTGACGTTTTTCTTAAATCTTCAAGTTTAGATGCAATTCCATCTAATGCTTCATCCCAAGAAATTCTTTGCCATTGACCATTTTTCTTAACCATTGGATGTTTAAGTCTTACTTCTGATCTAACCATATCAATCATATCGGCACCTTTACAACAGTGACCTCCAAGAGATACAGGATGATCTTGAGCAACTTCTTGTCTTACCCACACACCATTTTGAACTTCTGCAATAACACCACAACCAACTGAACATGCTGTACAAATAGATTTAACCATTTTTGAACCTGGAAAAGGATTTTTAATCTCTTCAACAGTAGCTTGTCTAGTAGCAGTAGTACTTGCAAAAGATGATGTAACTCCAAATGCAGTTGCAACTGCAGCCATTTTCATAAATGACCGTCGTCCTACTTTTGCATTTAGAGACTCATATGTATTTGCTGACATACTATTCCCCTTCTAAAATTTATTTTGCTTTCTTGTAGAATTCTTCCCAAGCAGCAGTTTTTTTATATAGAATCTCTTTTTTTCTAGAGCTTCCTAAAACAACACCATTATTGCTATCACCTTGAACAGATGATTCACCACTATTAGCCAACACACTAGAACCACCAACAACTGCCGCTCCCGCAGCGACCATTGCAGCTTTTTTTGCAAATTCTCTTCTGCTTTCTTGCACGACTGACCTCCTTATAGAAATTGAGCCCCTTAATCTTAAGAGACTTTATAAAAAAAGCTAAGCTTTCTTTATAAAACCTCCAAAAAGAGTTTCCTCTTTTTAGACTTCCGTTTCTCCAACACTTACAATATCAATAGGACAAGCTTCTTCTTCTTTTGGTCCTAATGCCTTTAGTGCCTTATTTCTTGCACGTCTAGCCATCTCTTCTTCTGAAATAACTTCACAAGCTTCTTCTTTTTTAATTATACGCTCTTTTTTAGGAGCTTTTGAAACTTCTAAATATAATCTTTCAAAAGCAATAAATGAGTGTAAAACTATCATTAACTCTTTGTATATTTTAGAACTATTATGCTCAAATACATCTTTAGCAAACTCTTCAATAAATTCATTTAAAATTTGTGCAAAAATACAATGAACTGTATTTTCATAAATTTTTTCTCCATTTGCAATTTGATTTGATAATTCAGCCATTAAAGAAAAAATAAATCCAACTGAATCTTCATATTCAAAATAGTTTTTTTCATCACGTCTAAGTTTTGTTTTTGCAACAAAATCAATCATTTCAACTCTTTTTTTACCAGATTCAACACCCTCATCATAAAATGATGCTGTTTGTCTTATTTTTTTAGTTGTTGGATTATGGAATAAATCATCAAACTCTTTTAGTAAAGCTACATTTGAAGATGGATCAAGTGAAGTTGAAATATTTTCTAAAGCTTCACCTGAACTCTCATCAAGGGGGTTTTCTTTTAAAACATTTATTAATCTTACTAGTTCAAAATAATTTTCACTTTTTGAGCTTTCTACAAAAAAATTAGCAAAAAGGTTATAGTATAAAGCTCTTGCTTTATTTATTGCTTGATTATCTTGCATCATTTGCTCCTTGATTTTTTTTGTCAAAATAACTTTGCATCATAATTTTTGGTTTACAATCCGCACAGCAATATAAACTTCGCTCTTTTACTGGATCAACAGAAAATATTGGTCCCATCATAGCTGCTATTTTTTCAATAGCTTTTGTAGTGGCAAATTCTTTACCACACTCAACACATGCAAAAAGTGTATCTTTTGCTAGTATACTTTCTTTAAACCAAGACGCTTGTAACTCTATTATATCACGCTCTATAGTTAAACAATCTTTTTCAGGACATGAAACTTCGCAATAACCACATGATGTACATAAACTTGGATTTAATCTTAATGTATTATCTTTGGCATCAGCAACTAAAGCTCCTACATTACAAGCTCCAACACAAACCAAACATAAAGTACATGTTGATTCATTTACAATAACTTTTCCATAATGTACATGTTCACCTGTTTTTACAACACCTAGATTATCTTCACCAACAATTTTTTGAAGTCTATGAGAAAAAATTTCTCTTTTTTTAAGAGTATCTTGATTAAAGTTAAAATATGAATTTTCGATAAAAGAGACTTCTTCTAAAGCATTTTTTAACTCATCTTCATTCATAGCTACCAAAATTGCATCTTTTGCATATTTTTTTTGATAAATATCATTTACAATTCTAATTGCATCTTTTGAACCTTTTGAAAGAAAATCACTATAAAAGATTACTTGTGAACCTGACATTTGAAGAATAGTTAAAAAAGAAGATTCATCTAAAAACTTTTCACCTTCAATTGCAAAAGGCAGAACATTTTCTTTTATTGAAACTTCTATTTCAGAAATTTTCATTTTTTCAGGAATAATTAAAGGGTGAGTCTCTTTATAAAACTTACTCATTTCAAATATTGATTCTCTATTTATAGGAGCATATTCTAAAGCTCCACTTGGACAAACAGATATACAACCTCCACATCCATGGCAATCTATTTGAGAAAAAGTTAATGTTTTAGTTTTATCATCTTTTGTAATAGCAACGGTAGGACAAACTTCTTCACACTTACTGCAAATAACTTCTCTTCTACCATCATATTGACAAATTTCTTTATCATAAGTTGTGAATTTTTTATAAGAATATGCGTTTATATTTTGTTTTAAAGTCTCTATTACATCATCTATACTCGATAGGTTTGGATCAAAAGTTCCACTTTGATCTAATCCTATTTGTTTTGCATCAAACCAAACTATTTGAGATACATTTAAAGTAACATCTTCACCTTCGTCATCAACAATTACTTGTAGATTTCCTATATGTCCTGATATTGATTTAATTATATTTTCGTTTATTGAGAAAAGTTCAAAATCATTTGGTTTAATCTTTGATATAAATAATTCATAATCTTCTGATCTACTTGTAATCAAAAGAAGTTCTTTTGAAATATCTGCTGAGTATGAAATATCTTGCGCAAAATCATATTTAGTAGCAGCAATTTCATATAATTTTGAAACGTTTTTTATTTTATTTGATAGTATATCTTGTGTATTTTTTATATAGAAATCTATTTCTTGTGCACTTAACTCACAATTAATTTCTTTTGAGTTTGAAATTAAAAAATTTTTATCTTTTAATTCTTCAATATCTTTTGTCACTAGTATTTGCTCACTAATAGGGAAATCAAGCCCTGAAGCATTATAATAAATAAATTCTTGCATAAACTATGCCCTTTTTAGTAAAAAATATTTTACTTATTTTATTTGTTTAAAAATTAAACACTACTTAAAAGTTAAAAAAAAATTTACCTTTTTCATATAAAATGTTACTTTTATATACTATCAATTTAAAGTATTTTTTCGATTTCTTTCAGTAAACTAACGTATGATAAAACGACTACCTATAATTATATTTATATTTATTATTTTCTACTTATATTTCAAAGATGATGTGTTCAAAAATAAAACCATTGTTATTGGTGCTTCACTACCAAATAGTGGAATTATTAAATCTTGGGGAGAATCAGTTACAAGTGGAGTAAATAGTTATTTAAACTATGCAAATGAAAATAATTTAATAAAAGATAAGAAAATAGATTTTTTATCTTATGATGATAAATACGAACCTGAATTAACCCTTGAAAATACTAATAAACTTATATATGAACAAAATGTTTTTGCTCTTTTTGGCTTTGTTGGAACTCCAACTGTAAAAAGAGTATTACCAATTTTATATGATGAAAATATTCCATTCTTTTCTGCATTTACAGGGGCTTCGTTTTTAAGAGATAATAAAAATGAAAATTTTGTAAACTTTAGAGCATCTTATGAACAAGAAATTGAAGCATTAATAAATTATTTAGCTAAACAAAAAAAGTTAGATAAAATTGCAGTTTTTTATCAAAATGATGATTATGGAGAAGAAGGCTATGTTTCACTTTTAGAATCACTAAAAAAGAAAGGTATAAAACTAGCAGCTGAGGGTTCATATAAACGAAATACACTATCAATAGGTCATGCCTTTAATGAAATAAAAGATGCTAATCCTGACGTAATATTTATGATTGGAGCTTATAAAACAAACTCTTTATTTATCAAAAAAGCAAAAGAAAATGAAAATTTAAAAGATACAATTTTTTGTAATATATCATTTGGTGATGCAAATTCTATGATAAAAGAACTAGAAAAATTAAATACAAATACTCAAAATCTAATTTTTTCACAAGTTGTTCCTAGCTATATGAATACAAATATTCCAGTTGTTTTTGAGTATCAAACTCTTATGCACAAGTATTATCCAAATGCAGAATTAGGTTTTTTATCCCTTGAAGCATTTTTATCTACAAAAGTTTTAGTAAATGCAATTTCTAGAATACAAGGGGATATTACAAGAGAAAAATTTATTTATATGTTAGAAACAACACCAACTAAGTTACTTGAAGGAATAGATATAAACTTTGAAAAAACTCAACTTTTAAATTCAGTTTATTTATTTGAATACAAAAATAATCAATTTATTGAGCTAAAAAATGAAAAATAAACTTGAAAAACTAATAGCTTATTTTGATAATTTAAAGTTTAGATATAAAACAGCTTTTTTAATTTTTATTATTGCTGGAGGAATGATTTGTATTATTATTCTTTCACAAATATCTATCTTTGCGGTAAAACAAGATTTTGATATTTTATTTGATAAAAGAACAAAAAGTTTAATGCAATTAGAAAATATAAAAGATACTTTTCAAGTAAATGTACAAGATACTTTAGATGATTTTGAGAAAAAACAAATTTCTTTTGAGCAAACAAATGAAGTTTTAAAACTAGCTCAAGAGATTATAGATAAAAATTGGCTTTTATATAAAGACCAAATAAAAGTGCAAAATGAAGATATATTAACAACTCTTATTAAAAAGTTTATAATCAAAGAAGAAAACTATTATGAGAATAAAGCACTAAAAAACAATATTATGAATAATATTAATAAAAAGATGGAAATCATAAAAAATAAACTCGAAAAAATAAATATAAATTCCAATGAAGAAAAATATCACTCAGAATTAAATCTTCAAATAAATGCTGTTTCTATTTATCTAACAAGTTTAATTAACTATGATTTATCTTTAGCAATAAATGAAAAAAGAAATACTGATAAAATCTTTAGTATCATTTTAATTTTTTCAATTATATCTATTTTTATAGTATTTTTATTTTCTATTATTTTATCTATTTTTATTATAAATAATTTTAAAAAACTACATAATTCTTTAGAGCAAAAAGTAGATATAAAAACAAAAGAACTTCAAGAGTTAAATATGTCTCTTGAATCAAAAATATCAAAAGAAGTTTCTCAAAATAGAAAAAAAGATATCATAATGTTTCAACAGGCAAGACTAGCATCTTTGGGGGAAATGTTAAATAATATTGCTCACCAATGGAGACAACCTCTAGGCTCTATTACAATGATTATTCAAAGTTTTCAAACTAAATTATTATTAGGAAAACTAACGCCTGAATTTGTTGATGAAAAAGTTAGTGATGCCCTATTTCTAGCTTCTAATATGTCAAATACTCTTGATGATTTTAAAAACTTTTTCTCACCAAATAAAATAAAAAGTAAATTTTTAATAAAAAATTGTATTGAACACTCTATTGAGCTTTCTAAATATCTATTAACAAAAGAGAATATCAAAGTTAAATTAACCATAAAAAAAGATTTAGAAATAGACAGCTTTTACAATGAGCTATCTCATGTATTCTTAAATATAATCACCAATTCAAAGGATGCTTTATGTTCTAATGTTAATAAAAATGATAGAATGATAAAAATAATTGTAAACAAATTTGAAAATAATCTTGTTGTGAATATTGTAGATAATGGAGGGGGAATACCCCAAGAAATCTTAGCAAAGATTTTTGAGCCTTACTACACTACAAAATACAAAAGTGCAGGAACAGGAATAGGACTTTATATGTCTAAACAAATAATTGAAAAACATATGGAAGGTCAATTATCTTGTAAAAATATTAAGCATAAAATTAAAGATGAAAGAGTTTTTGATTGTTCTTTATTTACAATAAAAATACCTATTAAAGATAACTACAAAGAGAGTGATGATGAATAACAATGACTTAAATATTTTACATGATTTTAATATCTTATATCTTGAAGATGATGAAAATCTATTAAAACATACCAAAGATATTTTAGAAGATTTTGTAAATAATATTTATGCTGTAAAAACTATAAGTGAAGCATTAGATATTTTGCTAAATAAGAGAGTTGATGTGATTATTTCTGATATTTTATTAAAAGATGAAAATGGAATTGATTTTTTAAAACATATAAAAAATAAGAATATCAATATTCCTACAATCTTAACAACAGCACATACAGATACTCAATATTTACTAGATGCAATTAGATTAAAAGTAGAAAACTACATAGTAAAACCTATAAATATTAAAGAGTTATTAAATAGTTTACATGATATCTTACTTCCAATTGTACAAAAAAAAGAGATTAAAAAAAATAATAATCTAATTAGAACAATTTCAGCAATAACAGATGGAAAGCAAGTTGCAATTATAAAATATATTCTAAATAACCTTGATAATCAAAATTTATTTACTGCTTCATATACAGATATAATGGATAGTTTTTCAATTTCAAAACCTACACTTATTAAGTTATTTAAAGAGTTAGCAGAAAAAAATATCTTAGTAAAAGTTCAACATAAAACTTATAGATTTAATGAAAGTGCTTTAGAGAATCTTTAATTTTAAATAAAAGGCAAAAGTGATATGGAAATATCTCTTTTACCTTTATATACTTTATTATTTAACAATACCTTTTTCATACCATTTTCTCAACCATGCATCAAGTGGATACATAAATTTATAAATAGCAGGTACAACTAATAGGGTTAAAATAGTTGAACTTATAAGTCCTCCAATAATTGCTATTGCCATTGGGGCATTACTTTCATGTCCTGCTCCACTTCCAAAAGCAAGTGGAATCATAGCTCCTATCATTGCAAAAGTTGTCATTAAAATTGGACGTAATCTTTTTTCTCCAGCTTCTAAAAGAGCATCATCAATATTTTTTCCATCTTTTATGGCCCTATTTGCAAAATCCACAACTAAAATAGCATTTTTACCAACCATTCCTAAAAGTAAAATAATACCTATCATTACAAATAAACTAAATGAATAGCCACTTAAATATAAGGCAACCATAACTCCTGTAAAAGATAAAGGCATAGAAATCATAATAATAAACGGTTGAATCAGTGATTCATACAATGCTGCTAAAATAAGATAGATTAATATTACAGCTAAAAGCACAGCTGAAGCAAAAGCTTTATTTGTATCTACCATATTTTCAACATCTCCTGTATAACGATAATTATATCCAATCGGAAGAATTTCAGGCATTTTAGCATCAATTATTTCTACAATTTTATCAAGAGAAGTATTAAAAATATTTGCTGTTACTAAAACTTTTCTTTCTCTATCAAATCTATTTATTGAAGCATTTCCTAATGTTTCTTTTATTTCTATTAATCCATCAAGAGCTACAAATTGACCATTTGCATTACGAACTTGTAATTTTTTTAAATCATCAAGTGAACTTCTAAAACTATCTTTTAATCGAACAGTTATATCAAACTGTCTTCCATTGTCTTCATAATAAGAAACGGCGCTATCACTTGAATATGCTGTTCCTAAAATAGAAGCAATTTCTTGAACACTAACTCCAACTCTTTGAGCATTTTCTCTTAAAATACCAATTTTAATTTCAGGTTTACCATCCTCGTAATCTCTATCAATATCTACAACTCCAGCAGTTTCTTTTAGTATATTCATTAATTTAGAAGAAATAACATCTAGTTCTTCTAGTTTATCTCCTGTAATTACAACTTGAACAGGTGCTGTTGTTGTTCCTGTATCAAAATCATCTACTTTTTCAACAGAAATAGTCATACCTTCAACTGAAGAAATTTTATCTCTATAGTATTGAATTATTGTTTCTTGGCTTTTTTCTCTTTCTCCTAAAGCTTTAAGTTTTACATAAATTCTACCTTTATGTAATTCTTGAGCTGAGTTGTATCCAATTGATGAAATTGAATATAAAATATCTTTATCTTCTTTTAACATATCATCAAAGGGAGCTATAACTTTTTTCATAGATTCTAAATTTATTCCAACAGGTGCTTTTATTGTGATTTGAAACTCTGCATTATCTTGCATTGGCAAAAATGACATTCCAACTTTTAATTGCGTTGAAGCAAGTAAAAGAGCTATTGTTAAAATAATTGTAATTATTTTAAAACGAAGTAGAAATCTCAATATAGAAACATAAGTTCTATCAATTGCATTTAAGATTGGCTCTGTTAAATGATAAAAACGACTCTCTTTTGTACTTAAAACCCTAGCTGAGATACTTGGAATAAACATAATAGCAACCAAATAAGAAATTACTATTCCAGAAGCTACAGTCATTGCAAATGAGTTGAAAAACATTCCTACAATTCCATCCATAAAAGCCACAGGAACAAACACAGCTAATAAAACAGATGAGATTGCAAGAATTGAAAATGCAACTTCCTTTGCACCTTCAAAAGAAGCTTGAAATGTAGTTTTCCCCTCTTCCATTTTTTTCATAATATTTTCAATTACAACAATAGCATCATCTATAAATATCCCAATTGCAAGTGTAAGTCCAATTAGTGTTAGACGATTTAAGTCATATCCCAAATAATCAATAATAGCAAAAGTTCCAATAACAGAAGTTGGAATTGCTAAAGCTGAAACAAAAGTTGCTGTTGTATTTCTTAAGAAAACAAATACGATAAAAACAGAAAGAAATGCCCCAAAAATAAGGTCAAATTGAACATTATCAATATTTACCATGATTTTTTCAGATTGATCTTGTAATACTTTTATTTGTGTATTTTCACCTGCAATTACTTGAAGTTTTGGAAGTACTTTTTTTACTTCAGTGATAATATTTAAAACATTTTCACCAGATATTTTTTTAACTTCTAAAGTAACACCTTGTTGTCCATTAAAAGAAGAAAAACTTTTCGCATCACTTAATCCATCTTTTATAGTTGCAACATCTTTTAATCTAACACCTGGTTTTACTAATAAATTTCCAATTTCTTGAATATTTTGTGCATCACCTTGAGCTTTTATAATAATCTCTTGGTCTTGATTAATAAGTTTTCCAACACCTTGTTTAATATTTTGTGTTTGAATAATACTACTTACATCAGCAGAAGTAAGATTATATTTATTTAATAAAAAAGGATCTATAAAAATACGAATTTCTCTATCTTGAAAACCTAAAATATTAACTTCACCAACACCTTTTATTCTTTGTAACTGAGGTTTAAGTTTTTCATCTGCAAGTCTCATCAATGAAGCTGTATCATTTCCCTCTGAAGCAATAAAAAGACTGATAACAGCTCCTGCTCCTCCTAATTTTTTTACAATAGGAGTATCAACTTCAGAAGGTAAATTTATTGCACCAATTTTATCTCTTACATCATTTGTAGCTTCATCTAAATCTTTTGTAAGTTTAAACTGAATAGTTACAGCACTAAAGCCCTCGTAACTTGTTGACATAAGCTTATCAATACCATCAACACTTGAAATAGCCTCTTCTATTTTATCTGTGACTTTTGTTTCAACAGTAGATGGATCAGCTCCATTGTATGTGGTTTGTACTGTAACAATTGGAAAATCTACATTAGGGAAAAGATTTACAGGCATACTTTTATATGACATCAATCCAAAAACAATAAATGTAAGAACACCCATTAAAGTTGTAATTGGGCGATTTATAGCTAATTTATACATTTTTTATTCTGCTTTTATTGTGCCATTTCCAAAAAGACCTGGCATAAGATTTACAGCTTTTACCTCAGCTTGCATTTGTCTTGTTTCATTTAAAATTTTTGGATATATTTTTGTAATAAGGCCTTCATAATTGTTATCACTTCCATCAACTTTGTAAACAAACTTTTGTCCTATTTTTATTTTTTGCCAATATTTTTCATCAAATTTCAATACTAGTTTTACATCATCTAAAGCAATAACATCAATAAGTTTCGTTTGAGAAGCTAAAACAATAGCACCTAAATCAATATTTTTTTTAGTAACTACCAAATCATAAGGTGCTCGTAATTCAGTTTTTTTCAAAATTATCTCTTTATTTTGGGCATTTAATTGAGTAATTTCTTTATCATAAAGATAATTTTCAATTTTTTCTTTGTCTATAACATCAGATATTTTTGCATATCTTGCATAAGTTTTAGCCGAATGTTCTGCATTTTTTTTTGCAGTTTCGTATTCATTTTTTTCTTGTGCATTATTTAAAGAAAGAATTAAATCACCTTTCTTTAGCTTATCACCAACATTCACATTTAATGTTGTAACAATTCCTGAAACAGAAAGTCCAAGTTCAGACTCTTTTTGGCTTACCACATCAAAAGTTGCATAAATATCTTCTGCAAATAAAGCATTCAACATAAATAATACAATTATAAAAATTTTTTTCATTATATAGCCTCTTTAAATTTTTTTACGGTCTTGTTCATAAAATCTCTTTTGTACAATTTTCAAGTAAATAATTGATATATTTATTAAAGGCTTTTTGAGTTTCTGTGAAATTCATATTTGATGCTTTTGATTTAACTAACAAACCTTTTAGAAGTAAAATTATTGTTTTTGTTAAAGTATCTACATCATCAATAACTAATTCCCCTTTTTCAACACCTTCATTTAAATACGAAGAAATTAAATCATAATCTTTTTGGAAAAAGCTTTCGAAGTATTCTGTATAAAGTTGAGTTTCATCAATAAGCATAGAACTTACAAAATGTTGGAAAAGCTTAAGTACTTGTTCTTTATCAACATCTTCTTTAAATTCATTAAAATTCAAATAATGTAAGATTTTTTCTTTTGCACGCATATTTTCTGTAATATTTTTTTGAAAAAATTCTTGATGCTGTTCAGAAAGAATATCCCAAATAGTAAAAACTATCTCTTCTTTATTCTTGAAATAAAGATATATAGTTCCTTTTGCAACACCTGCACTTTTTGCAATTTCAGTTATACTTGTTTGTTGTATTCCTTTTTCACAGAAAAGTTTTATCGCTGATAATGCTATGCTAGCCTTTTTTTCCTCTTTGTCAATAATTCTTGCCATAAGATACCTTTTCATTAATGAATGACCGTCAGTCATTAATAAAATAGTACATCTTTTTTTTGTACTTGTCAAGAGAAAATATATTAATAATATTTTCTAATCTAAAATTTTTAAAATCTCTTCTATATTCAAAATATTTGATTCTATAAATTTATCATTTTTATTATCTTCAAAATATGTTTTATTCATTTCTAATAAGTTTGCTAATTCTTCCCTTAATATAAACTCTTTTTCACTTACAATTCTATGAGTAAATGTTTCTTTTAAATCAAACTCAACATTTGATTGGATATCTATTGAAAAGTTTAAACTATAGTGAACTTCTCTTCCTTCTATATAAGCTCTTGAAGCTACTAAGTAAGCTGCGTAGAAAAACACATCATCCATTTCTCTTGAGGTGTATGTCATTTTTATTAAATTTCTAGCATTTTCGATTAAATCGTGTTTAGAGTAGTTTTCACCTAATTTTGTAAGAATATCTAAAGTCTTATCAAAATCGAAATCTTTTATTAATTGTTCTTGTATTTGCTCTAAATTCATTTATTTTAGCCTTATTAAAATCATTTTTTTTAATTTAAAGATTAAATTATAGCAACATAAATAGTTGCATATTCTTATTTAAAAAGCTTAATTATACTAAGTTAAGTAAAGATATAAAAGGAAAACGTTTATTATAAACAGTTCTAGGAAAAATAATAAAATTGGAACAGATATAAAACAATTTAAAGTTG
Source organism: Arcobacter sp. s6 (assembly GCF_040884245.1). Taxonomy (NCBI): domain Bacteria; kingdom Pseudomonadati; phylum Campylobacterota; class Epsilonproteobacteria; order Campylobacterales; family Arcobacteraceae; genus Arcobacter; species Arcobacter sp. s6. Next base: position 23,505 of record NZ_JBEVTN010000021.1, read on the forward strand.
GTGATGAAATTTATGCAAGGGTAAGAGATAATAGAATAGGTACACTTGCAGAAGAAATTTCAATACATCAATTTTGATTTTGTTTATTGATTTTGATTGGCTCTTTTATATTAAATTCTTTAGATTCAAATACTACACCTAATCAATCTAATTTCATCTTTTTTAAATAATCCCCAATCATAGGAATATAGTCTTTTCTACAAATAAGATATGTTTCTAACTCATCATTATTATCAATTTTTGTAAAATTCAAATCATTAGTATATCCATATTTTTCTACTATTTTTTTAGATAAAAAAGCTTTTCCCATTCCAGCTTTTACACAACCTAACATCACTTCATAATTTTCAATAATTATTGATTTAAAATCCAAATTTCCCTGCTCTTTTGTATAATTTACAAGATATTTATAATGAGAACTATCAACTTTATATCCTATAAGGCAGTTTTCGCTTTGTTTGTGTTTTGAATCTACTAAATACATATCATCATTAAATCTATTTAAAATCACTATATCTTTGTGATTTGGATTTCCTGTTATAAATGTCACATCAAGTTTATAAGTTAGTAGATGTTCCATTAGCTGTGGATTTGCATTTGCATATAGTTCTATTTGCATATTTGGATATTTTTTATTTAATTTTTGCATAAAAGGGAGAAGTCGAATAGCTGCATTTGCTTGACCTGAACCAATTCTTAGTGTTTCTTGATGGGTAATATTTTTCATCTTTAGTTGTGCTTCTTCAACTTTTTTTACAATTTCTATTGCCATTGGATAAAGCTTTTCACCCTCTTTTGTAAGTATCACTCCTGAGGGAACTCTATGAAATAAACTATACCCTAAAGTTTTCTCCAACTGTTTAATTCTAAGTGTTACATTTGATTGTGTGAAACCTAAAGATAAAGCACCTAAAGAGATACTTTTTTCATTTGCTACTGCTACAAAAACTTTTAAAAGTGCTGATTCCATATTACTATCCATTATATTCTATATGATTATATATTATTTGACATAATATAACTATTCATAATATACTAGCGAAAAATATTTTAAAAGGCTTTATTTTATGACTGTATTTTTAACTCTTTTAGGGAAAACCCTTCCCTTATATTTTAGTATTATTTTAGGAGTTCTTAGTACTTGGATACTAAAATGTGACAAAGATACTATTGCAAAAGTTATACTTTTTATACTTGCACCTCTTATCGTTTTTAATGCAACTATTAGTGTAAAACTTGATGCATCTGTACTTTTTTTACCGACATTTTTTTTCTTTGCAAGTACTATTTTGGCATTTGTTCTTTTATTTTTATTTAAAAAAGTTTATAGTGATAATACTGCAAATTTACTAGCTTTTAGTACTTCAACGGGAAATACTGGAAATATTGGCATTCCTTTGGCTATTTTATTTTTAGAGCCAAATTTAGTTGATGTATTTATTTTTACAGTATTATCAAATATCCTTTATCAAAATTCTGTGGGATATTATATCACTGCAAAGGGACATTTTACAGCTAAGCAAAGTATTATAAAAGTCTTAAGACTACCAGTTCTTTATGCTTTTATTTTAGGTGTTGCTTTAAATATATATGGATTTAAAATGCCTGAAATATTTGTAAATTATACTGAGTACATAAAAGGAGCTTATGCAATACTTGGAATGATGTTACTTGGTATGGGTATGGAAAAAATGAAATCAAATAACTCTTTTGATTTGAAGTTTATATCTTATGCTATGGGTATTAAATTTATATTTTGGCCTTTATTTATTTTGGCTTTTATATATCTTGATAAAACATTTATTCATTTTCTAAATGATGGTTTTTATTCTATTATGTTTCTATTTTCTATTGTGCCACTTGCAGGAAATACAGTAACAGTAGCAACACTTCTAAATGTAAAACCTGACAAGATGTCATTGGCTGTATTTATCTCAACGATTATATCTTTGTTTTATATACCATTTGTGATGTTTTTGTATATGAACTAATAATTTATTTATACCTTAGTTAGATTTACACTTTTGCCATTTCTACAAATAAAAAATGTGAATTTTCTAAGGCTTTGATATTTAATTGTTTTTCATCTATTATTTCAATTGCATCACCATTATTTAAATCAATTCCATTTATATTTGATTTTCCTTCAATTTGTACAAAATAAACTTGTTTATTTTCATTTATTTGAAAAGCTAAATTTTTATTTGAATCTAATTGGCTAACAAAAATATTTATATCTTGATAAATCTTTATATCAGCGTTTCCTTCTTGTCCTGAAACTATATTTAATAATTTGTTTTTTCTATCAATTTCTTCAAATCTTTTTGAGCCATAAAGTCTTGGAAGTCCAGCTTTTGGAGGAATAATCCAAATTTGTAAAAGTCTTAAATCATCACTTTTATGAAGATTATGTTCACTATGGTATATTCCATCACCTGCACTTAAGTATTGAACTTCACCTCTTTTTAAAGTCTCACTATTTCCCATTGAGTCTTTGTGTGTAATTTCTCCATTTACAATGTAAGAAATGATTTCCATATTTGAGTGGGGATGTGTATCAAACCCTGAATTTGCATGAATAATATCATCATTTAGAACTCTTAAAACTCCAAAATTCATATTATTTGGATTTCTATATTCTGCAAAACTAAAATGAAATCGACTCTCTAACCACCCAAGATTTGACGTACCCATTTTCTCTTTTGGTAATTTTTTTAACATTATTTACTCCTTTATAAAATTTGTAAATTGACTTAAAATTCTTTCTAGGCTATCTTCATTACAAGTTTTTTGGTAAGTAGCAATAATTTCTCTTGGCATAACAACTGCTCCAAGTCTTGTAAATTGACTTCTTAGTGCATTTAATAAATCTTGCCCATTACTTCCTGAATGAGTTGCCAATTGGATTTTTTTCATTGTAAATAATTTTCTAAAATTATCGCCAATTCTTGAAATCCAAGCTATTGTATTTACAAGAACAGGTGGAACACCAAAATTGTATTCAGGAGAAACAAAAATATAAGCACTTGCTTTTTCCATTTCTTCTGCTAAGTCTAAAGCAAGTTGGGGAATTCCATCATTTTGTTCTTTTAATGTATCATACATTGGTAGTTCTAATTCTACTAACTTTATTATTTTTGAATCTATATTTTGTTTATCTAATTTATTTTTTATAGTATTTGCAAGTTTTATATTTTCATTTAAACTTGCTACAAGTATTAGTACCATTTTTAATCCTTTGTGAATTTATTTAATTAGTTTTATTTTTCATCAAAAATAAAACTTTCCATAGAAATATTTGAATATTGTATTTCACTATTAACTGATAGCCCTTTTTTATTTATAGCACTACCATAAGCTATAAATAATGGTAAAAAATGTTCAGTAGATGGATGGTTTTTACGGAAATTAATATCAGATTTTATATTTAATAAACTATTTTCTTCTGCATTTTCTATAATATATTTAATTTTTTCATTAAAATCTTTTGCATAAGTTTTTACAGTAGAACTATAACTCATATCCCCAAGATTATGTGTAACACCACCACTACAAATAATTAATGCTTCCTCTTTAAAACTTTTTAATTTCTCACCTAAATTAATTAATTCAGCTGGAGTATAAGAATAAGGAATACTTAATTGAAGTACTGGAATATCAAGTTTTTCATATAATAAAGACAAAACATTCCAAACTCCATGATCATAACTATTTCTATCATTATCAATAGAAATAGTTATATCTAAATCTTTTAATTTATTCATAAGATTCAAAGCTAAATCCTTATCACTATTTATTTCATACATGACTTTATATAATTCATCTTCAAAGCCATAAAAATCATACATAATCTTATTTGCATTTGGATCTATGATTTTTAAGTCATTTGTAACATAGTGTGCTGAAATAACAATAATATATTTTGGTTTAGTTAATTTCTTACCTAGTTTTTGAAAATTTCTTTTTGATTTTGAGTCACTCAAAATTATATTTGGAGCACCATGTGAAATAAATAGTGTAGGATTCATTATATTATCTACTTCGCGTGTGAGCCATCACAGAATGGTGGGTTAGCTGTTTTCTTACAGCCACAAATATGATACTCTTTTGTTTCAGATACTGTAAAAACTTTTGGAGTAAATTCTGTACCTTTATGTGAACCATTACAAAAAATTCCATCTTCACTTTTACCACATGTACAGTAGTAATATTCTTTATTTGCTTCTAAATTTATTGCCATATTATTTCCTATTAAATTTTAGCTAATTACTTAGCTAAAATTCCTTCTACTTCGATATTTAATTTAACAGTTTCATCAACTAAAACACCACCAGTTTCTAAAGCTTTGTTCCAGTTAAGTCCAAAATCTTTTCTATTAATTTTTCCAGTTAATTCTAATGCAACTCTCGTATTTCCCCATGGATCAACAGCTATTCCATTGTTTTCAAAATCAAGTTTAACATCTTTTGTAATACCTCTAATAGTTAATTTTCCATAAGCAGTATCCCCATCAACTTTATCTAATTTAAATGTAAGTGTTGGATTATTTGCTAAGTCAAAGAAATCAGCTGATTTTAAGTGAGCATCTCTTTTTTCATCCTCCGTATTAATTGAAGCAACACTTGCTTCACCATTTAAGCTTTTTAATGTTTTTGTTTTTTCATCGTATTCAAAATTACCATTAAATTTATCAAATTTTCCACTTACATTTGAAATCATCAAATGTTTTACTTTAAATCCTATATTTGAATGACTTGTATCTACATTATATGTTCCTGCAAAAAGCGCACTTGAAGCTACTATTGAAGCTAAACCTATTTTTAAAAATTTCATATTATTCCTTTTTATATGTTATATTACTAATTAGTACTATTTAAGCAAAAAAATATTAATTTGCTTTATAAACCTTATTTAACAATTCATATAAAGTATTAAGTTCATCATCACTTAAAACTTCCATTGCTTTTGTTAAATTACTTGCATGATTTGGAAACACTTCTTCTATAATTTCTTTACCTTTTTGTGTAATAGACAAAATTGATGCTCTACTATCATTTGGATCTTTAACTGAAGTAATCCATTCATCTCTTTTAAGATTTCTAACTACTACTGTCGTATTTCCAGGTGTACTCATTGTTAATTTTGTAATAGAGCCTATATTTAAATCCCCTAAGTGATATAAAACCTCTAGTACTTTAAATTGATTAAACGTTAGGTTATGTTTTGCTAAATGATTTACTGTTAAATTATTGATTTTTAAATTAGTTCTTTCTAATCTAACAACTGTTTTCATAGATTTATCTGTTCTAATTCCATAAGATTTTAAGTGTTTTTCATTCATTTACATACTCCTAGCAGAATTATAGTACTAATTAGTAATAATGTCAAGTATTTTAATAACAAATTCTAATAAACTTTCTAGTACAATGGATCTCCTATTTAAAAATCATTCCAAGGAAATAAAAATGAGTCTTTTTTTAATAATACTATTTAAAGTATTTCCAATTTATATTAATGTTATTTTAGGTTATCTATCGTCTAAAGTATTAAAAGTACAAAGAGAGTCAATTGCAACTTTACTTATTTATATATTAGGTCCTATTGTTGTATTTTCTGCAACTTTAAGTGTAAAAATAGATTTTGCTGTGGCTATTCTTCCAATATTTTTATTTATTTTTTGCTCTATTATTGCATTTATTTCATTGGCTGTTTTCCAAAATTCTTGGAAAGACCCAACTGGAAATATTTTGTCATTTTCAGCAGGAACTGGAAATACTGGTTTTTTTGGTATTCCATTAGCAATAATTTTATTCCCACCTTATCTTGCTGATATTTATATTTTCACTGTATTAGCTTCTCTTTTATATGAAAGCACAACTGGTTTTTATGTAACAGCCAAAGGAAATTTTACAGTTGCACAAGCTTTAAAAAAGATGTCAAAGCTTCCTATTTTATATGCTTTTATATTAGGTATTATTTTAAATATTGCAGGTTTTGAGATTCCTGAGACTATTAGTTCTTACACTGGGCAATTTAAAGGTGCTTATGGAATTTTGGGAATGATGATGTTAGGAATGGGCTTAATTGGGCTTAAAAATGAACCTGATAATTTTGATATGAAGTTTATTTCAATTACTTTCTTTTTGAAATTTATTTTTTGGCCATTAGCAATATTAGGAGTAATTTATATAGATAAAGAGTTTTTATTTATTTTAAATAAAGAGCTATATGATGTTTTATTTTTATTTGCAATTGTTCCACTTGCAGGAAATACAGTTACCCTTGCAGTATTATTAAATGCAAAACCTGAAAAAGCTAGTTTAGCTGTGTTTTTAAGCACTGTTGTTTCAGTTGTTACCATACCACTTTATATATATTGGTATGGTGGTTTTTAGTTTTTAGTATTTATTATTTATCCGAAGTAGTTGATATTTCAACTCCTTCGTATGAAGTTGTTTTTATTGCCTCTAAAATATCCTTTAAATTTGTTTTCTCATTATAAGTAACTGTAACTTCTTTTGTATTTAATCTAACACTAACTTTTTCAACTCCATCAAGCTCTTTTACAGCTTTTTTAACAGCCGTTGTACATAAAGGACAATGCATTCCTTCCACTTTGATTAAAGATACGTTTGAAGCAAAAACAACAGAACAAAGGGTAAATATAGTAAGTAAAATTTTCATAGTTTAATCCATAAAGTAAGGTATTATTTCAGGGTAAAACAACAAAAATATCAATAAAAAAAACAGACCAATACTAAAAGTATATTGAGTGATTTTTCTTTTTTTATCTTTTTGACAAGAGATATTTTTATTTGATTGTCTCATTGCTAAAATAAATAAAAGCACTGTTAAAATAACCATAGGAATACGAAGATATTCTAAACTTGTAAAGTAAGTCAAAACTCCACTTGATATTCCAAAGAATATAAATAAAAATGCAGGTAAACAGCATAGTGTTGATAAAAGAGCAGCGCTAACTGCCCCAAATATCGTTAAAGATTTTCTTTTCAAATGATTTCTTGTGAAGTATAGCTATACTCAAAAATTTTAGCATTATAGTAATCAAGGGCATCTTCACCAATTTCTGCATAAGGATAACCTAGCATATTAAGTGGATATTGAGTTGGTTTTGGATTTAAAACGAAATCTCTAGCACTATTAAATGCTACCCAGTTCATTTCCCATGAACCGAAGAAATATTTTTTAACATCTTTGATTTTTTTATCTTCATTTGTCAATTTTTCTGAAAGTCTTACTTTTGTAACATCAGCTGGATCAACAGGAACCCAAGCTAAACCATCAATATAAAACTCAGCTCTACAATGTTGTGCACCTGTAATTTTTGCAAAACCATTTTCATCTGCTTTACCACAAGCATTTGAGATTTTTGATTGCCCTGCTCTAATTCCAAAAATTTCTCTTGCAGGAATTCCAACATTTCTTAATAAGCATACAAATACTGAACTAATATCTGTACATTTTCCACCATAAATTTTATCTTCTATAGATTTTTGAGCATCACCAATTCCACAACCAACTACACTTTCATCTCTAAACATAGTTGTAACTGTCCAGTCATAAATAGCTTCTGCTTTTGCAAGTGGAGTTTTTGCATTTTTTGTGATATCTTTTGCAAGCTTTGTTAAACTAGGAGTAATTGGAACGTGCTTAGTTCCCTCTAGGAAAACTTTTACATCACTTGGATAATTCATACTTGATGTAGCTTTTGAAAAATCTGTTGTTCTTTCTTGCATAATTACATCAAAGTTTATTTCCAATTCAGATTTTTTATCTGATTTGTCCCATTTTACATATAAAACTCTTGTATCATATTCATTTTTCACTATTTTTGCTTCAGTAAAGTTTCCTTTATAATCAAAAGATACAACTTTATGGTAACTTTCATCTTTTGGAAGTGGTACCCAAAGTTGAGTTATTTCTTTACTTGGATTGATTGAATAATTGTTTGCAACACTAAATTTTCTTGGTTTGCTTGTGATTCCAAATGGATTTGCTTCTTTATTTGCAAACGCAAAACTTGGAGCTAATAAAGCAGCACTTGATATGGCAGCCGTTGTTTTTAAAAATGTTCTTCTTTGCATGTGAGATAAACCTCTAATAGTTTTTTGTTCTACTGTAGAGATAAAGTAAGTATAGTTAACTTTATGTCAAACCATAACCTATGGTCTTGAACTAATATGGGAAGATGATAATATATATTTTATAAATAAATACTTAAAAAGTAAAAAAAACTTTACTTGTTTATAATGAATATTTTAATAAATTGTAAGTATAATAATAAAATACTAAATAAAGAAAAAAAATCCATATAATTTAATATAAGGAGTCAAATGAACAATGAATATAAATTAACAAAATTTGTTCAAGCTGCTGGTTGAGCTGCAAAAATGGGTCCGGGTGATCTTAAACAAACTATTTGCTCTCTAACACCAAATGATGAAAGAATTTTAGTAGGATTTGATACAAGTGAAGATGCAAGTGTTTATCAAATAAATGAAACACAAGCCATAGTTCAAACACTTGATTTTATAACTCCTGTTGTTGATGATCCATATATTTATGGACAAATAGCAGCTGCCAATGCTCTTAGTGATGTGTTTGCAATGGGTGCTGAAGTTAAAACTGCTATGAATATAGTAGGATTTGACAAAAAGAACCTTTCAAAAGAGGCTTTAGGTCTTATTTTAAATGGTGGAAATGAAAAAATTAAAGAGTGCGGTGGTGTTCTTTTAGGTGGTCATACTATTGAATCTCCTGAGATGTATTATGGACTTTCAGTAACAGGAATGATTCATCCAAATGATATAGTAAGAAATAACACGCCAAAAATTGGGCATGTTTTAGTTTTAACAAAACCTATTGGAATGGGGATATTAACAACAGCAATAAAAAGAGATTTGATACCCTTAAATCTTATAAAAGATTGTGCGAAAATAATGGCAAGTCTAAATTACTTACCATCAAAAATAATGAGAAAATATGAAGTAAGTTCATGTACAGATATTACAGGATTTGGTCTTTTAGGACATGCATTGGAGTGTACAAATGATTTAGTATCCTTCAGTATATCTTGTAGTAGTGTACCAATAGTAAAAGAAGCAATTGATTTAGCTGCAGATGATATAATACCAGGAGGGACAAGAAGAAATATAAAATATGTAGAAGATAAAATTTTATATATGAACAATTTACCTACTTACTGCAAAGCAATTTTATGTGATGCTCAAACATCAGGTGGTTTATTAATTGCAATGAAAGAAAATGATGCAAAAGAGTATATAAAAGAACTAGAAGAACTATCTTTTGGATATGCAAGTATTATAGGACAAGTTATTCCAAGAGGTGTACAGCCTATTATTATTCACTAAATTAAGTAAAGATATATCTTTACTTAATTAGTCAAAGTGTACAAACTTTATTTTTCCCTGTAGTTTTAGCTTCATATAAAGCATCATCAGCTCTTTTGAATATAGTTTTTATATTATCATCTTTTTGAAATTGAGATAAACCTAAACTAACAGTTTTGGTTCCTATTTTATCAAATTTTGTGTTTTCTATAATCTTTCTAATATTTTCTGCAAGAATTTTTGAATTATTTAAATTTGTATTATTACAAATAATTATAAACTCTTCGCCACCCCATCTTCCGACAATATCAGTAATTCTAATATGAGATTTTAAAATTTTTGCTATTGTTTGTAAAACATAATCTCCTACATCATGACCATATGTATCATTTACCTTTTTAAAATTATCAATATCCAATAATATAATAGAGAAATCAATTTTATATCTTCTAAATTCTTCTATTTTTATTAGCATAAGTTCATCAAGTTTAAGCCTGTTATATAAACCTGTTAACTTATCAGTCACTGATAATTCTTCAATTCTTTTTTTATCTGTAATATCTTCTGAAATTGATCTATAACCTATTTTTTCACCATTTTTAAAAATTGGTTCAATATACATATTAAAAATTATTGTACTTTTATCTTTTTTCAAATTTGTAATTTCACCAGACCAAACCTGATTATTACTTATTGCATTCCACATTTTTGCAAAAAATTCATTATTCATATTAGGATGTTTCATAACATCATGTGTAAATCCAATTAATTCTTCTTTTGAAAACCCAATAACATTACAAAAAGATTCATTTACATCAGTAATTATTCCAGTTTTGTCTGTTGATAATATTGACACATACTTATTAACCATTTTTTGTTGTTCTTCAATTTCATTTTTTACTTTTACCAACTCTTTATTAAGAAGAATAATCGCTCTATTTTTATATAAAATAGCTAAAACAATAAATAAAAATAAAGCAGAAATTTGCCACAAAATTTTATAATTAAATTCTTGAGATACTTTTATTTCTACCCATTTACCAATAATTGTTCTTTTGTGTTCTTCACTAATAGAATCTAAAGCCTTTTGCATAATAGTATTTAATATTGGTTCATCATTTCTTGAAGCAATACTAAGTTCAATATTAAACTCTAGTTTTCCTGCAATTTTTAAATCAAACATAGAGTATTTTTGAATACCATAACCAATAGTTGGCATTGTATCTATATATCCGTATAATTCACCATTACTAACTTTTTCTAATCCTTCTTTAGTATCTGATACTTCAATTATTTGTATAGAGGGATTTTTTTGTTTTAAAACTTCAATAAATGCATAACTTCTTACAATACCTATTTTTTTATTACTAAGAGACGAAGAATCTTTTATAAATAGTTTATCCATTTTTGTAGCAATCACAAAAGGTTCAGAAACATAAGGTTCTGTAAAATTCATAGCATCCCTACGACTTGGAACATTCATAGCTACTGGTAAAACATCACATTTTCTATCCCTAATATTTTGCAAAGATTGTAACCATTCATTTGTAGGAACAAGTTCAATTGGTTTATCAATATACATTGAAATAATATTCATAATATCAGCACCAATTCCTATATGTTTTCCTTTTTCATTAATTTGTTCAAAAGGAAGCCAATTTGGTAATACACATATTTTTATATTTTTTTTACTTTTTAAATAATTTAACTCTTCTAATTCAATATCATCATTTTTATAATCTAATGTTGAAATATTCATCCATTTTTCTTTTAATTTAGCAATTTCACTATGATTAATTTCTGAATTAACTTTTTCCAATATAGATTTTAATATTAGATTATCTTTATGTACAGCCATAGGAAGATTTGTTTTTAATGAAGTTCCAAAATCATCAACAGTAATAGTTTTAACATTACTTAACCAATTCTTTTGAATATAATAATTAAGAGTAGGTAAACTCCCAATTACTGCATTAGATTCACCCATTGACAAAGTTTGAATTGCTTTTCCTATTGATGATGTTAATAGTAAAGAATATTCTGGAAATTTTTCTTTTAAATAGTTATGTAAAAAAGAGTTATTTGTAACAGCGATTAGCTTATTATTTAAGTCTTTCATTGAATTAACATTACTGTTTTTATTAACTGCAATTCCTGTAGTATATTCAATATGATTAAAATTTGTAAAAGAAAAATACTCTTCTCTTTCTTTTGTAATTGCAACGTGAGGAATTAAATCTATTTCATTATTTTTTAGCATTTGAAGATAATCATCCCATGATTTATGACTAATAAACTTTATTTCAATATCTAAATAATCTCCTACTAATTCCATATAATCTACACTATAACCTTTCGCTTTACCATTTTCGTAAAAATTAAAAGGAGGCAATGTGTCCACATTTGCAACTGTTAATACTTTTTTATTTTTCAAATACTCTTTTTCTTCATTTGTTAATGATAAGTTTTTTATATTTTCATTTATAATTTGAGATGTTAAAAAGTTTTTTTTATTTATGTCTGATTCTTGTGGAATTGAAATATTTTGAGATGCATTTAAAATAAATAAAAAAGAAATAATTAAAATAAATATTTTTATCAAAACATGTACGCCTTATCATTAAATCATATATTTTATCACAGATATCTTTATTATTATATTTATGTTTAATTTATCTAAGGAAAGTAAATTTTTATTTACCATTTATTAAGTAAGTATGAATTATTTATAAGATAAAATCTTCAAATTATGATTTAAAACTGAAGTTAACGATGTTATTATAGCTTTTAAAGTGGCGAGAAGACGAAGGAATCGAACCTCCCACGGCGTATTACACATAAACCGTCAATCAGGGTTGAAGCCTGTGGTGCCCACCAGGTACACTTGTCTCCCACTTATAGATGAGATTTTACATTAAAAAATTTTAAAACTATCTGAAAGGGTAAAAATGTCTTTACTTAAATCTATTCCAAAAATTGATAAGTTTATCAATAACAAAGCTTTTGATGGATTTTCAAAAGAATTAATCACTAAAATTTCTAAAGAAATTATAGAAATCTTACGAAAAGATATATTAGATAATAAAATTGATTTTATCAATGAAGATATATTGATATTTAAAGTTTTAGAAAAATATAATAATTTAATTGAGCCTTCACTACAAACTGTTATAAATGCAACTGGAATTATAGTCCATACAAATTTAGGTAGAAGTTTAATAAATAAAAAAAGCCTAAAAAAAGCTATAGAAATAGCAACTTCGTATAACAATCTTGAATACGATTTAATAGAAGGCAAAAGAGGAGAAAGATACTCACACATTGTAAAGTCTTTACAAAACTTAACAGGCTGTGAAGATGCTATTGTTGTAAACAACAACGCAAGTGCTGTATTTTTAATATTAAATACATTTGCTAAAAATAAAGAAGTAGTAGTAAGTCGTGGTGAGTTAGTTGAAATTGGTGGAAGTTTTAGAGTTCCTGAAGTTATGGCTCAAAGTGGAGCTATCTTAAAAGAAATTGGAACTACAAATAAAACACATTTAAGAGACTATGAAAATGCTATAAATGAGAGTACTTCAATGCTTATGAAAGTTCATAAATCTAACTATTCTATTGAAGGTTTTTCAAGTGATGTTGATTTTGAAGATATTGTAAAAATTGCAAATCAAAACAATGTTATTGATTACTATGATATGGGAAGTGGCCATATGATTGATTTACCTTTTAATCTAAGTAATAAAGAGCCTTCTATTTTACAAATCATGAAATATAATCCTTCACTTCTTAGCTTTTCAGGTGATAAACTTCTAGGAAGTGTACAAGCAGGAATTATAATAGGTAAAAAAGAATTGATTTCAAAAATCAAAAAAAATCAACTCTTGAGAATGCTAAGAGTTGATAAAATTACTCTTAGCATTTTAGAAGACAATCTAAACTCATATTTAAAAAATGAACTAAATGATATCCCAACTTTAAATATGCTTTTTACATCAATAGAAACTTTAGAAAAAAGAGCAAATACTTTAAAAGAAAAAATACAAAATATTTGTATTTGTGAAGTTATAGGAAGTGAAACTTTAATAGGTGGAGGAACAACACCAAATAGAAAAATTCCATCTATTGCTTTAACTATTTCTTTTAAAGATTTTAAAGCAAATAAAATCGAAAAACTATTTAGACAAAATAATTTAATTACAAGAATTGAGAATGAAAAAGTTCTTTTAGATTTTAGAACCATTCAAGAAAATGAAATAGAGCAAATAGCAAATATAATAAGTGGAGTTTTTAACTAATGTCAAATATCATTATAGGAACAGCAGGACACATTGACCACGGTAAAACAGCTTTAATTAAAGCTTTAAATGGCTTTGAAGGTGATAGTACAAACGAAGAAAAACAAAGAGGAATCACAATAGATTTATCTTTTTCAAATTTATCAAAAGCTCAACAAAATATTGCTTTTATAGATGTTCCAGGACATGAAAAACTTATTAAAAATATGATTGCAGGTGCATTTGGATTTGACTATGTAATGATTGTAATTAGTGCAGCAGAAGGAATAAAACCACAAACAGTTGAGCACTTAGAAATCATCAATCTTTTAGGTCTAAAAGAAATAATTGTAGTTCTTACAAAAAAAGATTTAGTAAGTGAAAAACAATTAGAAGAGAACAAAAAGCAGATATTACTGTTTTTAAGCACTTTTGATTTTGAAATAAAATTTATACATGAAGTTTCTATTTATGATAATAATTCCATTGAAAAACTAAAAAACTCTTTATTTTCTATAAATAGCAGTATAAAAGAAGAAGAAAATTTCTTCAGATATTATGTAGATAGAGTATTTTCACCAAAAGGAATTGGTACAGTTGTGACAGGAACTGTTTTAGGTAAAAAAATTGAATTAAATGAAAAAATATTTATTTGTGATTCACAAATAGAATCAAAAATAAAAAATATCCAAGTCCATAATACAAATGCTCTTGAAGCAAACATCTCTAATAGAGCAGCACTAAACCTACAAGGTGTAAATATAAATCAAATTAAAAGAGGCGATTTAATTACAAAAAAAGGTCATATCAGAGGTTTTGATGGGATTGATGTTTCATTTAAATGTCTAAAAGACAAAACACTTCACCATAATCAAACATATACTTTATTTATTGGAGCAAAAAAAGTAGAGGTAAAAGTTTTACTGTTTGATTGTATCACAAATCTTGAAACAGGTTATGCAACACTTAAAGCTGATGAAAAATTGTATTGTATTTTTGGAGAAAAGATTATTTTAAGATCTGCAAATGATACTATTTGTGGTGGAAAAGTTTTAAATCCAGTAATTGATCCTATGAAAAAACATCAAAAAAGAAGATTATTAGAAGCCTTAGATAAAAGTGATTTTACACAAGCATATAAAGAACTTTTAGATGCACATAAAAAAGGTTTAGGAATCATCTCTTCAACCCAAAGATTTGCACTTTCTCACGAAAGAGCAATTGAGTTTGCCCATGAACTTGAAAATGTTTTTGTTGATGTTAAAGAACTAGTAATTTATCCAATAGAAACAAAAGATTATATAAAAGATTTTATAAAAATAATCTATACAAAAAATACTTATGCCCTACTTTCAAATGCCTCAATAAATCTTAGATTAAAATGGGCAAGTACTGCATTTATTCAAAGTGCTTTAGATGAACTTGTAAGTGAAGAATTCTTAGTAAGAGATGCTTCACTTTATAAAAATGCAAATATTACAGAGGATTTTTCAAAGGAGTTAGAAACAGTATTTCTATCTAGATTAAAACAAGAAGATATAACACCAACAGCTCCTTATAATATTTATGATGATTTGGATATTGATAGAAAACTAGGTGATGATATTTTGAAATCCCTAACAGCAAAAAAACAAGTAATAAGACTACAACACAATCTTTTTATACATTTTGAAAGTTTAAATAAAATAGTAAAAGCTATGAAAGAAATCATAAAAGATGATGGTTTTATAGAAATTTCAAACTTCAAAACTAGATTTGATTTAAGTAGAAAATATCTAATTACTTATCTTGATTATTTAGATAATTATTCAAATATTAAAAAAATTGAAAATAAAAGATTATTTAATTAAATAATCTTTTATTTTTTTAAAAGTTTTAAAAACTCTCCCATTCATCATTTTCTTTTACATTTGAAGTTTTTACAACTTGTGATTTTTTAGACTCTTTTTTAGGAGTTACAATTTGTTTCATCTCAACTATTTTTTGATGATTAATATTTTTTGCTTTTACATTTTCTTTACCTTCAAACTGTTTTTCATCTGCATCTGTAACAATTCTTGTAGCTATTCCTTGTGTCTCGTTTGCTATTTCTTTTGTTTGGCTAGCAACTAGAGCATTTGCTTGTGTTTGTTGATCAAGGGAATTAATAGCATTATTAATTTGAGCTATTCCTTGTTGTTGTTCTTTTATTACAATTTCTACACTTTTGATTAATTGCATTGTTTTAGAAATATTCTCAGTTAATCCACCATAACCTTGAATCATTTTATCAGCAATAGTTTTACCATTATTTGCTTTTCCCGTAGCATTTTCAACTAAATTTTTTATCTCTTTAGCTGCTTCTGCTGATCTTGATGCTAGATTTCGAACTTCTTGAGCAACCACTGCAAAACCTCTACCTGCTTCTCCAGCTGTTGCTGCTTCAACAGCTGCATTTAATGAAAGAATATTTGTTTGAAAAGCAATTTGATCAATAACTGTAATTGCTTCATTTATTGCATTTACTTGATTATTGATTTCATCCATTGAAACAGTTGTTTCACTTGCTAGTTTCTGACCTTCATTTGCAGAACTTGTAAGTTCATTTGCATAAAAAACCATTTGCATTACATTTTGTGTATTATTTGACATATTACTTGTAATTTCTTCTAAGGCTGCTGCTGTTTCTTCAATACTTGCTGCTGCTTGTGTTGAAGCACTACTTAACTTATCAACATTTAATAAAAGATAATTCGCACTATCTTGTAATGATAATCCATTTTCTTTATTCAACACTAGCATATCACTTATTACTTTTGCCAAAGAATTCAATCCAATAGCTGTTTGTCCTGTGGCATCAGGAATTCTATAAGCAAAATTTAAAGCTTGAAATTGAGTTAATGCAATTTCAATTTTATTTATATCACTTGAAACTTTTCCCGCTATAATTTTTAACATTTCATTAAAAATCACTTTTAACTCTTCAAGAGATTCATTTTCAGTACTAGCATTTACTTTAGTACTTAGATTACCTGTCTTAACAACTTCAACTACTTTTTTAACATCCTCAATTAAATTTTCATCTTGAAATATTAATTTTTTTGTTTTTTCAATATTTGTATTTACAAGTTCTGAAATTTTACTAATTTCATCATTTGAACTTGTATCAAGTACTGATATATCTTTAGTTTCTTTGTTTAAGAAAGCAAAAAATTTAAGTAATCCATCTTGTAATTTTTCAATAGAATTTTTAATATCTCGACCAAGTAAATATGAAAACAAAATTGTTAATAAAATTGTTAATACCGCAATTATCAAAAATACATTTAATGAAACATCCATTAAGTCATTTGTATCATTCTTATTTAAATCAATTACTTTATAAGTTTCTTCTGTAAAAAAATCTATCAAATCTCTCATTGATTCATAATCATTTAAATATGTAGAAAAATAAAAAGCTTTAGCTTCATCTAGTTTCTTATCTTTTATTAATACTATGAGTTTTTCTACATTAATTTTTGTTAAACCATAATATTTATCAAATTCTTCAAACTTATTTTTTTGATTGATTAATCTATTTGTTAATTTTAATTTAAATTTTTCAAAACGTTGATAAACTTGAAGCATATTATCATTAACGCCTTTTTCAATTAATTTATTAATTTTTTCATTATCTTCTAATGTTATCATTTGAAGTAATGCCACATTTGATTGATAAGAATCTCTATCTGCTTCCAAAAGAAATGTAATACCTGAAAAATTTACATCTGCTAATTCTTTAACATTAGATTTCATATTTGATATATTATATGAAACCAAAATACTTGATGATATAGATAATACTAATAATATAAGAAATGAAGCTACAATCTTATTTTTTATATTCATAATTCTCTCTTTATTGTTATAATTAGATTCTATCATAAATTATAAAGATTATTTTCTAATATTTCTTTATTTATATAATTATTTTATCAACAATTTATACTTAACTGCTAAAATTTCAAAATGAAATTAACTAAAGAGCAAGAAGAGATAATCAATAGTGATAAACTCTCATTTAAAATCAATGCCGTAGCAGGAAGTGGAAAAACAACAACACTTCTTGAATACGCAAAAAAAAATTCCCATTTAAAAATACTATATCTTGCATATAATAAATCCCTGCAAGTATCATTACAAGATAAGCTAAAAGAATATAGACTTCCTTCTATGCAAGTAAGCACTATTCACTCTTTAGCATATAGTAAAATAGAAGCATACAACTATAATTTAACACATGATTTAAAAAACCAAGTAATTGAAAAGATTATAACAACACACGAGCAAATCACAAATCAAAAAGCCTATTATCCAATACCTGAATATGTAGCTTTAGTAAAAGATTTAGTAAATTTTTATTGTAACTCTGCATTAATTGCTCTTGATAATAAGCTAATAGAATCATATAAAAAACAATCAGAATTAGGTGCAAAGATTTTAGAGCTTATAAACAAAAATGAGAAAAGAGTATTAGAGCATTTAAAAACTATTTTAAGTGCTATGAAAAATAAAGTTATAGATGCAACCCATGATTTTTATCTAAAAATGTTTTATTTAAATAAAAAGGTATCCAACAATCTACCCTATGATTTAATTCTAGTTGATGAGGCTCAAGATATAAGTGATGTGATGATTGGAATTGTTGAAAATCAAACTTGCAGACGTATTTATGTGGGTGATTCATTTCAACAAATTTATACTTTCAGGTTTGCATCAAATGCTTTAAATAAAATAGATTTACCCTCTTTTGATTTAACAAAAAGTTTTAGATTTGGAGATAATTACGCAAAAATCTTGCAAAACAATCTAAATAAACTATATGAAATAAACTCAAGTAAAACCCTAAAAATAACAGGTTTAGACTGCACGACACAAATAGGAAAAGAGCACATAGATTTTAATAAACCCTTTTGTGTAATAGCTAGAAGCACCTTTGGATTGGTTCAGCAATTAGTCTATTTTATTCATGATAAAAAGAAAATATATTTTGAAGGTGGATATAATTCATACTCATTTATGAACCAAACCGTTTACTCTATTTTTTATCTAAAACAGAAAAAAAACGACAAAATAACAATTGATGAAATCAAAGATTTTGACACAATAAGTGAGCTTGAACAGTTTGCAAAAGATACAAAAAATCAAGATTATTTAAATATTATAAAATTTATAAATACCTATGGTGACAATATTTTTGATATAAATAAAAAAATAAAAGAACATTTAGTAAGTGATAAAAATCAAGCTGATATTATCTTTACAACAACCCATAAATCAAAGGGTTTAGAGTACGATCAAGTTATAATGGCAGATGATTTTATTTCAAAAAAAGAGATAGTAAACACAAAAAATAAAATGTCATATCAAAGAGTAAATGAAGAGTTAAATATCTATTATGTAGCAGCAACAAGGGCTAAAAATGTAATACAACTAGCTGATTTAAATCTTTCATATACCTATAACGAAAATGATGAAAGCTCAAGCTTTGTAAAATCTCGATTTATAAATAAAAGAGCTGATAATAAAAAAAATAAGGAACTTCAAGAAGAGTGGTTAAAGAAAAATCGAGTTAATAAAATAAATGCATTTTAAATTTAAAGCAATATATTTACAAATATTTGCTAAAATAATAATAGAAATAAATAAGGGAATTTAATGCAATATTTTGGAACAATTGAAACTAAATATGAAGAGATTTTTTTAACACAAAGTTATATGTATTTTAATGCACAAGATGAAGAAATAACTATTAAAGAGTTAAAAGAGAAAATAAAAACAGCAAAAGATAGAAAGAAAAATATCATAGGAACTGTATTTTTATACAGTCCGATGGTGACTCCAGTAGGATTTGATTCAAATAAATATTTACTAGAACAAGATTTTGAAGATTTTGGAAAAATGATTGAACTAAAGGCTGAAAACTATATTACAGTTTTCAAACAAGCTATGAGAGACCATTGTGAGGGTAAAATTGTAGAAATAAGAAATCTATTTAATTTAATTGAAAAAAACATTGATATTCCTGTTTTACTTGAAAAATTTAATAGTGATTTAGAGAGCTATAACTCTTTTCAAACAACACAATTTGATAGAGATATTATGTATTTAGATGCTGCAAATTTAATTCCAAGCGGTAAATTTGTATTCTTCTGTTGGGGAGATAAAATCAAAGAAAAAGAGTTCCCATATATAAATGATTACGCAAGAACTTTATATGAAAATAGTATGAAACTTGGTAAAAAAGTAGTTTTTGTTTATAAAAAAGAAAAAACACAACAAGGTGCTGTTGATTATCTACAATTTTCAAATCCAATGCAGAATTATAAATATAAAAATGCAATAATTAGTTCAATAAAAAAAGCTTTTGAAGAGTTTCCACCTTCAATAACACCTTACGAATAGGAAAAATTATGCCTAACATTGAATATCTAAGAACCCAAACAGTACTATTTGTAGAAGATGAAGAACTCGCAAGAGACGTTCTTGCAAAAATTTTAACAAAAATTTTTAAGAAAGTTATAACAGCTACAAATGGACAAGAAGGATTAGAGAAGTTCAATAATTTTAAAAATACAAATGAAGCAATTGATTTAATAATTTCAGATATAAACATGCCTATAATGAATGGTCTTGAAATGTTAGAAGATATTAGAAAAATAGATTCTGACGTCCCAGTAATTTTTGTAACTGCTAGAAATGAAACAAGTAATATATTAAAAGCGATTGATTTAAACGTAGCTAATTATGTAATAAAACCTATTCAAACAGATGTTTTATTAAATAAAATTTTTGATGCTTGTGAAAAAAAATTTATTCAAAAACAATTAGATGATAAACAAAAAGAACTAGCAGTATATCTAGAAGCTGTTGATTGTGTTGCTTTAATTTTTAGAATGAAAGATGATGGACAAATTACATTTGCAAATAAAAGTCTTCTTGAAGCATCTTTGTATTCACAAGAAGAAATAGAAAATCTAAATTTTAATAATTTAATTCATCCAGACATACCTAAAGATTCTATAGATAAAACCTGGGAATTTTTAAGAGAAGGAAAAATCTGGAGTGGTAATACAAAGTTTATAGCAAAAAATAAAGAAGCTTTTTA
This sequence comes from Arcobacter sp. s6, assembly GCF_040884245.1. NCBI lineage: Bacteria > Pseudomonadati > Campylobacterota > Epsilonproteobacteria > Campylobacterales > Arcobacteraceae > Arcobacter > Arcobacter sp. s6. Next base: position 44,276 of record NZ_JBEVTN010000021.1, read on the forward strand.
TTTAAAAAACACAGTATTCAAAGTAAAAATCAATTCTCAAGATGAGTATATAACAATTGGATTTTCAACTACAAAAGAAAATAATGAGAAACGAGAATTCCATAAAAAAGTATTAATGAATGTACAAGAATTTAATAGAAAAGAGTATTCATACAAAAAAGAAATTGCTGAACTGAATGATAAATTAAAACAATTAGAAGCATATCTTCCTAGGTTATATGAAGAATTAGAAGACCAAAAAGCTAAAACACTTAGTAAAAATAGACAATTAGAACACTATGAAATGCAAATGCATAATGTGGATGAAAAATATTATGGACATATGTCTGTAAAAAGTAAAGAAGTTGATGAATATTCAAAAGTTATTTCAGGATTAAGACAAGAAAATGCAAAGCTTAAAGAAAAAAATGAAGCATCACAAGAAGAAGTAATAGCCACTAAAAAAGAGTTAACACTTCTAATGGAAACAAATAACAGTAAAAATCGAAGAATAAATGATTTAAGTGATGTAATAAGATCTCTTGAATCAAAAATAAGAGATATTACAGCAGGACAATAATCTAAGTCTTCTTTTGAGGAAGGGCTATAATATATCTTAGTCCTTTTTCAGTATTATTTACTTTTAAATCTCCTTTAAAACTATTCTTTATAACAAGTTTTACCATGTATAAGCCTGTTCCTGTTCCGTTAGATTTAGTAGTATAATAAGGATCAAATAACTTCTCAAAATTATCAATATTAACTCCTCCTGCATTATCTTCAATAATTAATATAGTATAAGTACTTTTCGATAATACCGTAATATTTAACTCTTTATTTTTAACATTTCTTTCTTTAAAAGCATCAATCGCATTATTTATAATATTTAAAATAACTTGATCTAATTCTGTTTCTATTCCATAAACATTTTCATCATTAAGTTCTAGATTTAACTTTATTTCATTCACTTTAAATTGATTCCCAAGAAGTCTTAATGATCTTTCTATTGCATCTTTTATACTAAAATCTCTTTTTTGTTTATCTGGATTAAAAAAATCTCTAAAGTTATCAATGGTATCACTTAAAAATTTTATTTGCTCATTTGTATTTTTTGAAAATTTATCAATAAAAATTTTATCAATTTCATTTGAATAATAAGAGTCTTTCACATCATTACAATATAAGGACAAAATATTTAAAGGTTGTTTTAATTGATGAGATATGACACCTATCATTTCTCCCATAGTTGCCATTCGCGATTGATGAATTAATATTTTATCTTTTGATACAATTTGAGCTTCATCTAATTTTTGTTTTTCAAAAATATCAATATAAACTTTTAATTTTGAATTTAATAAAATATCATGAATAGGTTTAGTTATATACTCAACTGCTCCCAAGTTATAACCTCTTGTTTGATATTCATCTTTATCATAAATACCTGTGATAAAAATAACTGGAATATTTTTTGTTCTTTCTATATTTTTTAAATATTCTATAAATTCAAAACCATCAATTTCTGGCATTTGGACATCTGTTAAAATTAAATCAATATTTTCATTCATTAATATTTCTATTCCCTCTTGAGCACTAAGAGCTGAAAAAATATTTACATCAAAACCATCTTCAATCATCATTTTTAAAGAATAAATATTTTCAGGAACATCATCTACTAGTAAAAGGCTAAATTTTTCCATTATTTTTCCATACTATTTAAAATTTTATTTAATAATTCTGCTTTAGATATACTTTTATTTATATATTTATTATTATTTTCCATAAGTTTGAAAGATAGAATCAGTATATTAATATTTTTATCTAGACAATAAGATATAAAATCTTCAATCTCATCACTTAAATCTTTATCATCTAAAAGTACTAAATCAAAAGTTTTATCTAATTTATCATAAGCTTCTTCTATAGATTTACTATAATCTAATTTAACATTTTCTTTTTTTAAAGAAACTGCAAATGGAAAGAAAAAAGCAGGATCGCTATTAATAACTAATAACTCTTTTTCTTTATTAATAATTGGTTCTTCAATACTTACATCATCCATATCAAAAAATACTATATCTTCAATAACTGTGTTATCTTCTTTTGAAGATATATTAACTTTATCATCTGAAATATTTTTTATATTTGTTTTCTTAGGTAAAATCAACTCAAAAGTACTACCTTTTTCTAGAGTAGAAAAAGCTTTTATATCTCCTCCTAATAAAATTGATAATTCTTTAGAAATAGCTAAACCAAGACCTGTACCACCATATTTCCTAGTGGTACTTCCATCTGCTTGTTTAAATCTTTCAAAAATATGATTTAGTTTATCTTTTGCTATTCCAATACCTTCATCAATAACTTTGATTGTAATATCATTAGCATTTTCTTCCAAAAAGATATTTACAGCTCCCTTAGAAGTGAATTTTATTGCATTACTTAAAAGATTTTTTAGAATTTGTTTTATTCTGTGGGAATCACTTAAGAGAACAACATCTTTTAATAAGCAATTAAATCCTAATAAGAGATTTTTTTCATTTGCTAAAGGAGTCATTTCATTAACCAATTCTTCAATCATATCATGTATATTAATTTTTGATAAATTAATAGATATTTCCCCTGCTTCCATTTTCGAAATATCTAAAATATCATTTATTAAAAGTAATAAATCATTTCCACAAGTATTAATGATTTTCATATTTTTAATTTGCTCATCATCTAATTTCTTGTTCTTGTTTTTGCTCATGATTGATGATATTACAATTATTGAATTTAAAGGAGTTTTTAATTCATGGGACATATTTGCTAAAAAATCATTTTTATATTTATCTGATTCAATTAGTTGTTTTTGTTGCTCTTTTAATTCTTTTGTCAAACTATTAAGCATATTATTCTTATTTTTCATTCTTTGTACATTTAAGCAAGCATCAATACTAATATTTAATTTAACAATTAAATCTTGGAACATTGATAATAAAAATTCAAAATTTGTATCTGCATCTTCATAAATGATAACAAAGGCTCCTTTCTCTAAAGGAATTAATAATATTTTTTCATCATTATGATCGATAAGTTTTGTGAATGATATATTTTCTATATTTGCTTCTAATAATTCTTTATCAAAACTATTTTCTGAAAAATAAGATAAATATAAGTAAGAGGTATTTGAGTCATCTATTAAATAAAAAAAACCATTACTAGCATTTGTATCTTCTACAAATGTGATTAATACTTCTTTTAACATACGATTTAAATCTAAGCTGTTACCTATTGAACTATGACATTTATAGGTTAGAGCTAAATGTTCCATAAACATAATTTACATCCTTTTAGGATTAAATAATTTTTTAACTATAGAGATTATATTACCATAAACATTGTTTATTAGTAAAGTTATTCATAAATAAAAATTTGTATTATAAAATTAAATATGATAGAATGAGCAAAAAAATTAAGGTACATACATGAAACTAAAGAAAATATTACTAAGCATAGGTATTTTAGGACTTTTAGGAGTAAATGCTGCTGATTCAAACTCTGCAAAACATTATGGTTTTTCTGCTATATTTGGATTTACAAGTGAAACATTAATTCATAAAAACTTCACAAGTTTAAATGATATTGAAAGAGTTTCTTATGCAACATTACTTGGTTCAACTCCTGGATTGATAAAAGAATTAACAGATGATAAGTTTTCAAATGAAGATATGGCATTTAATGTAGCTGGTGCATTAACAGGAGCTTTATTATCTAATTATTTAAATAATAACACTTCAATTTTTGTTACTCATAATGAAGAAGAAAAAGCTACAAAAGTAAACTTAGCATATAATTTCTAAAATTTTTGGATTTTCCAAAAATTTTAGCTAACTTTAATAAACTTATGATTATAATTCCATCCACTTAAATTATTGGGGTATCGCCAAGCGGTACGGCAACTGCTTTTGGTGCAGTCATTCCTAGGTTCGAATCCTAGTACCCCATCCATTTAATTTAAGTATTTTTTCAACGGTGAGGTTGGAGAGTGGTCAAATCCTGCGGACTGTAAATCCGCCGCCTACGGCTTCGAAGGTTCGAATCCTTCTCTCACCACCACTTTTATCTTTAAAAGAAACAATGGTTCGATAGCTCAGTCGGTAGAGCAAAGGATTGAAAATCCTTGTGTCGACAGTTCGATTCTGTCTCGAACCACCACTTCTTTTGAAGTCTTTATATACACATGTGCGAGTGTGGCGGAATAGGTAGACGCGCGGGACTTAAAATCCCGTTCCGGTTTCGGAGTGTGAGTTCGATTCTCACCATTCGCACCATTGTATTAAAATCATCAATTTATTTTAATTTAAATCACTAACTTCAAGCTTTTTTATAAAAAAATAATTTATTATTTTACTTATATTAAAATAGTTTTCGCTATTATTTCATGTATTCAAATACTGGAAAAATTATTTATGAAAAAAATACTTATATTACTTTTATTTCTTTTTCCTCACGCTATTATTGCTCAAGAAAAAAAACTTGAAAAAGTATCTCTACAACTACACTGGAAATATCAATTTGAATTTGCAGGATTTATTGCAGCACAGGAAAAAGGCTTTTATAAAGATGCAGGTTTAAATGTTGAATTAAAGGAGTATAATTTTGGACAAAATATTATAAAAGATGTAAGTTTAGGTAAATCAAACTATGGAATTTATAACTCTAATATTTTAGTAGAATATATAAAAAAAGAACCTATTCAACTAATATCTTCATATTTCAAAAGATCAGCACTTGTTCTTATAACAAAACCAGATATAAAATATCCAAAAGATTTAATCGGTAAAAGAATTATGGCAGCAGGAGAAAATGATTTTAATTTAAATTTTAATTATATATTTTCTTTACAAAAAATAAAAATTAATGAATTAAATTTAATACCTCATAGTTTTGATGTAAAAGATTTTGCAGAAGATAAAGTTGATGCTATGACTGCTTTTATTTCAGATCAACCATATAAACTAGATAAATTAAATATAAAATATAATCTTATAGATCCAAGTAGCTATGGAATCTTTAATCTACAACTAGAACTTTTTACTTCAAATAAAGAAGCCTTAGATAATAGAGATAGAACAGAAGCTTTTAAGCAAGCTAGTTTAAAAGGTTGGGAATATGCTTTAAATAATCCTGAAGAAATCATTGAAATCATTTTGAAAAAATATAATACTCAAAATCTCAGTAAAGAATTTTTAGAAAATGAAGCTATCTATACAGAAAGATTGATTCTTCCAAAAATGTATGAATTAGGTTCAATTGATGAAATGTTTTTATTTAAACAAATTGATATTTTATATAAAGAGGGAAATTTTGATTTTGAAGAAAAAAAACAACTTATAAATGATTTTATCTTTTATTCTGAAAAAGAGATTGATAAAAAGAATCAAGAGAAGAATTATGAATTACTAAAAAAAACAATTCCTTTTTTAATAATTCTTATTCTGATTTTTCTTTATAGTCAATTTTTATTAAAAAGATATAATAAAAAACTTAAAAAAGAAGTTGAAGAAAAAACAACTGAGTTTAAAAAACAAAACCAAGAACTTATAAATTCAAATCAAAATTTCTTTGATTTATTAAATACAGCTATTGAAGCTATTGCAATATTTGATGAGAATGACAATTTAATTAAATTGAATACTTCTGGAAAAGTTATGTTTGATTACTATTTTAAAAAAAATTCTAAGAAAAAAAAGATATCTGATTTTATTCAAAAAGAGTCTCTATTTGAAGTAAAAGAAAAACTAGAAAATAAAATCTTTGACCCCTTTGAGATAAATTTATTAAGAAACGATAAAACTATTTTTCCAGCTTTAATTGCTCTAAAAACTATTATTAAAGATAATAAAACCCACACTATTATCACCGTTATTGATTTAACTCAAATTAAATTACAAAATGAATTTATACAACAACAAGCAAAACTAGCTCAAATGGGTGAACTTTTAAATATGATAGCTCACCAATGGAGACAACCATTAACAGCAATTAGTGCTGCAAGTGAAAACTTAAAATTAAAAGCTATGCTAAATAAAATAGATTCTAGTATTATAGAAGTAACAACAAATGATATAAATAAATATACAAGTTATCTAAGTAATACGATAAATGATTTTAGAAACTTTTATAAAACTGATAAGTCAATTGAAATAACAACAACAAATGAAATGATTGAAAAATCATTAAATATAATTGAAGACTCTATTTGTTTCAAGAATATAAGTATTATAAAAAATTTAAATGCAACAACATCAATAAAAACTTATTTAAATGAAGTAACACAAGTTCTATTAGCTTTTTTACAAAATGCAGAAGAAGTTCTTATTGAAAAACAAATAGTCAATCCATACATAAAAATCAATACCTTTGAAGATTTTAATTTCATTTATCTTCAAATAATTGATAATGGTGGTGGAATACCAGAGAATATCATAAATAAAATTTTTGAACCATATTTCTCAACTAAATATGAAAAAAATGGCACTGGATTAGGATTATACTTCGCAAAAAATATAATTGAAAACAATTGTAATGCTTTATTAACAGCGGAAAATAATAAAGATGAAGCTATTTTTACAATAAAATTTAAAAAAGAATAATTTAATATCATTAAACAAGTAAAAGAAAATTCGTTAACCATTTTTTTATGCACTAGGTGTTATGATGTTAGAATACATGATAAAGGATTATATTTGAGATTATTAATTTTATTAATAATTGCACTTAATATATTTGCACAAGAGCTTACAAATATTAATAAATTAACACTAGAAGAAATATCTTATCTTAATTCTAAAAAAGAACTAAAACTTTGTATTGGTCCCGATTCTATGCCTTTTGAAGATTTTGGTAAGAATGGTGAGCATATTGGTTTAACTTCTGATTATTATAAAATATTTTCTAAAAATTTAAATATTCCTATTAATATAGTAGCTGTAAGAACATGGAAAGAATCTCTTGATTTCGCTAAAGATAGAACCTGCGACATAATCTCAGCTATGCAAACAGATGAAAGAAAACAATTTTTAAATTTTACAAGTCCTTACTTGAAAACACCTGTGGTAATTGCTACAAATAATAATGGTCGTTTTATTTCAGATTTTAAAGATTTAACCAATGAAAAAATAGGTGTACCTAAAAGCTATGCTTATGTTGAAATATTAAAAAAGATTTATCCTAATATAAATTATATAGAAGTTCCAACAATAAAAGATGGTTTAAAAAAAGTTATTAATGGGGAACTATATGGACAAGTGGGAACACTTGCTAGTATTGGATATTTTTTTACTACTGATTTTGCAGGTTCTTTGAAAATTGCAGGAAAAACTGATAAAGTAAATTTAGAATTAGGAATAGGAGTTAGAAATGACGACCCTATTCTTCTTGAAATTCTTCAAAATCAAGTAAATAATATTGATGAATCTTTTCATAATAAAGTGCTAAATAACTGGATAAATATTAAATACAATACTTCTGTAGATTATTCTTTAGTTTATAAAATTTTATTTATAATATTTATTATTGCTTGTTTTCTTATTTATAAACAACTGCTTTTAAACAAATATAATAAAAAACTAGAAAAAGATGTTGAAGAAAAAACTAAAAATTATAAAATAAAAAATGATGAGCTAATTAACTCTAATCAAAACTTTTTTGATTTATTAAATACAGCCATTGAAGCTATTGCAATATTTGATGAAGAATATACTCTTGTTAAGTTAAATGCATCAGGTAAAATTATGTTTAATTATTATTTCGACAATGATTCTGATAGCAAGAAAATATCAGATTTTATACCTGAAAATTCACTTACTGAAGTAAATAATAAATTAAAACATAAAATATCAGAACCCTTTGAAATAGATTTATACAGAAGTGATAAAACTATTTTTCCAGCTTTAATTGCAGGTAAGACTATTTTGATAGAAAACAAAGTTAATACTATCATTACCGTTGTAGATTTAACACAAATTAAACTTCAAGATGAATTTATTCAACAACAAGCAAAATTAGCTCAAATGGGAGAGCTTTTAAGTATGATTGCACATCAATGGCGACAACCATTAACAGCAATTAGTGCAGCAAGTGAAAATTTAAAACTTAAAACTCTTTTAAATCAAGTTGATACTTTATTGATACAAACTACAACAGAAGATATAAATAAATATACTACTTACTTGAGCAATACAATAAATGATTTTAAAAACTTCTATAAAACAAATAAAGCACTTGAAACAACAACTCTAAATGAAATGGTTATAAAATCTTTATATATTATTGAAAACTCTATTTCATATAAAAATATAAAAATAATTAAAAATTTAGATTCAACATCTATACTTAAAACATATATGAGTGAAGTAACACAAGTAATATTAACTCTTTTACAAAATGCAGAAGAAATACTTATAGAAAAAAATATAGAAAACCCATATATAAAAATTGATACATTTGAAGATAACAAATATTTATATATACAAGTAAGTGATAATGCAGGAGGAATTCCCTTAGAAATTTTTGATAAAATATTTGATCCTTATTTTTCAACTAAACATGAAAAAAATGGAACAGGATTAGGATTATATTTTGCAAAAAATATTATAGAAAATAATTGTAATGCTTTATTAAGTGCAAAAAATAATTTAAATGAAGCAGTTTTTACAATAAGCTTTAAAAAAGAATAAATTTAATTTTGATAAATTTATCAAATAAAAGTATTCCTTAGTTATAATCTAACTTTAAAAAATATAAATAAGGATAATTATGGCAAAAATAGGAATATTAGTTGCAAGTTCAAATAACAATCAAAAACTAGGATTAAAACTTAAAGAGTTAGCATTAGGTCAAAATTGTGAAGTAGAATTAATAAATTTAGTTGATTTAAGATTACCACTTTATAGTACCGTTGAAGAAGAAGAAAATGGAATTCCTGAGACTGCACTTGATTTAGCTACAAAAATATTAGATTTAAAAGCATTTATAATTGTAGCTCCTGAATATAATGGTGTTATGCCTCCTGTATTAAATAATGCAATGGCATGGACTTCAAGAGCTACAAAAGACTGGAGAGATGCTTTTAATGAAAAAGTAGTTGCACTTGCAACTCACAGTGGTGGTGGTGGAGCAAAAGGTCTTCAAGCTATGAGAATTCAATTTCAACATTTAGGTGCAAATATTCTTGCAAGAGAAATCTTAACTACTTATGAAAAACCGCTAAATGAAGAAACTGCAATTAGTATGATAAATACCCTTGCAAAACTAGCAAAAGCTTAAGATTTCTCTTAAGCTTTAAAAATCTATTTTTTACACAATATTGTCTCTTCTTTGTAACTTTTTTTATGCTAAAATTTTATCATGAAAGAAAAAGTATATGTCCTAGACACAAACATCATCTTACAAAATCTTCAAAATCTCTACAAAATTTCAGACAATAAAACTAACCATATAGTAATCCCAGAGACAGTTCTTCTTGAATTAGAGGATAAAAAGAAACTGACTAGTGAACTAGGATTTTACTCAAGAGAATTTGCAAGACTACTAGCAAAGATGAAAATAAAAGAAGTTGATTATAAACTTGGCTTTAAAGTTGTGAAACTTTTTAATGATGAAATCAATATTGATATTATTTCAAAAGATAAATATGACACGCAAATTGAACAAATACATATTTCTGAATCAAATGATAAAAGAATCATAGAAGTAGCTTCAATAGCTCAAGAATACTACAAGGGTTGTCAAACAATCTTTTTATCTCTTGATGTTTATGCAAGAACTTTTGCTCTATTTAAAAGCATTAAAACAGAAACTCTACATGATGATAAATCAACTGTTCCTAAATTTAACTTTGTAAAAAGCATTGAACTTGATTCTTCAATGTTCAACTCACTTGAAAATAAAGATATAAAATTGATTGATAGTGAGTACGAGCCTGAAAATTTTGCTTATAGTTTTGAAAGCAATGATGGAAATAATGAATATGCACTTATTTGTAATGGTAAGATTGATGTACTAAAAGAAAATGATTTTAAATCTTTAAATGTAAAACCTGTAAATCTAAAACAAAAACTATTTACAAAAGCAATACTTTCTAATATGTATGATTTATTAGTAATTGATGCAAAAGCAGGAAGTGGGAAAACCTTGATGTCTATTGTTTCATCTATGAGATTAATAGATTTAGGGTTATATGATAAAATTGTTTATGTAAGAAACTCTATTGAATCTCTAGATAAAGGTGCTGATATTGGTTATTTAGCAGGAAATGATGAGAAATTTAGAATCTATAATATGGCCTTACAAGATACTTTAGAATTCATTGCAAAAAAGCATCTTAAAAAAAGTGAAAATAAAGAGAATCAAGAATCCATAGAATCAAAAATAAATGAACTTCAATCAAAATATTGTATTGAAACCTTATGGCCAGGAGAAGCCAGAGGAAGAACTCTTTCAAGTTCAATTGTAATTATGGATGAGTGGCAAAATTCTAGTGAAAAAACCACACAACTTATACTTTCAAGACTTGATGAGAGTTGTATGGCTATTGTAATTGGTTCAAATAGACAAATTGATAATTTATATTTAAATAAATATAATAATGGGCTTACAACACTTTTGAAACAAACAAATGAAACACATCCAGAACTTAAAATGTTCGCAATTGAATTAGAAAAAGCAGTTAGAGGTAAATTTGCTCAATTTACAGAACGAATCTTTGAAAATAGAAAAGATTGAAAAACTTGAAAAATAGAACTTTTTAGTTCTATTTTTTAGAAGAACACTTACCTTCACTCACACAACCACATCCACTTTTTCCAAAAGTTTTTTTAAGAATAAAAAATAAAGCTAACAAAACAATTGCATATATAAAATAGTCTTCCATAAAACTCCTTTTTATTGATAATAATTATTAGTATAATATAATATTTGTAATTAATTGAAAATTAATTCATACATTATATAAAAATTAAGCAGTAATAAAAACTAACAAAATTATAATAACAATAATAGTAAAAGAGAGTTTTAAAAGGAAATAAAATACAAAATAGATTAATAAATGACACTATATACAATCATATAGAGTATACAAAACTAGAAGATAAGATTTTACAAACAAAAATAGTAAATAGATTACAGTTTATAACACAAAATGCCCTTGCGTATTTTTCATATCCATCAATTACAACTAAAAGATTTATTCACTCTTTAGGAACAATGCATCTAGCATCTTTTATGTTTAAAAATGCCCTTTTGAATGCTGATAAAAAAACAAAAAACGATTTTTTATCTTCGTTAAAAAAAGTAATAAAATCAATAATAAAAGAAGAAAATATAAAAGTTACCATTGATGATATGGAGTATTTTGATAATAAAGCTTTATACCAATTTACAATTCCAACGAAATCAAAATCACAAAGAGCAGCATATTCTGTATTTCTGCAAACATTAAGAATTGTTGCCCTACTTCATGATGTTGGGCATTTACCATTTTCACATCAAGTAGAGTATGCTTTAAAAAAAGTATACAACAAAATAAAAGATAAAGAAGAAGCACAAGATATACTTTGTCAAAAAGAGCTGAAATTTAAAGAAAACTATGAAAGTATCACCAATAATAGTAAAGAAGTATTACATGAAGCTATTGGTGAGAATCTTTTAAAACTTTTATTTGATTATGAATTAGATGAGTTACTTGTAAAAGCTCACGAAAAAGAGTATTTAAAACTGATTAAAAAACTAGCTATTTTGATTTTAGAAGAGCAAGTTTATGAAGGTTTTGATTTCAAAGTTTTACATAATTTTATTGATAGTACAGTTGATGCTGATAGGCTTGATTACATAAATAGAGATATGTTAGCAAGTGGATATATAACAGGTCCTAATGATCATATAAGAATCACTAAACAAGCTGTTCTTGTACAAAAAGATGAGAAGTTTTATTTAAGCTTTTTTGATATGAGTTTAATTGATATTGAACATATGCTAGAGATGAGATTTAATCTTTATAAAAAAGTTATCTTCAATCATGGTATTGCAAAAACAGATACTTTACTTGAGAGTGTAGTTCAATACTTAGCTAGTAAATATTTTGAAAATGGCGATATAAATGAAAAAATTTCAAACAATATTTCTATGCTATGGAATTTTAAAAATAAAGATAATATAGAAAAAGAGCTAGATATTATTTCAATGCTTGATGAAAACTGGCTGATATCATTATTTAAAACAAAATATTTTGAAATAAAAGATAAAGAAAATCCAACACAAGAAGATGTAAAATATCAATACTGTTTTGAAGAGGTTTTATTTGGGAAAAGAAGGTTTAGAAGTCCTTGGAAAAACTTAAATGAATTTTACAAAGTACTTGATTTTACAACCGTTGAAAGATTTAAATTTAGAGAAAGCTTTGGCTTTATAACTGAATCAAGAGCAAAAAAACTTCAATCTAAATTAGATGAATTTATTAAAAAATGGGAAGAAAAAGAGAGTAATCTTTATCTTTCTTATCAAATAGTTTCTTTTAAACTAGGAATTGCAAAAGAGTTTTATTTGTATGATGGTGATGAATTAATTAATCTTGATGAAATCTCAACTTTAAGAAAAAGATTAAAATATTCTATGAGAAATACAGTTCCTTTTTATTTATATTCAAATAAAAAATATGTAAATGACGAAATGAAAATAGAGTTAAGAAATATATTATTTGACATTTTTGGGGAATGAATCAAATAGTTATTTTGCTAAAATAAAAAATATTAATTCAAAGGATATATTTTGGATTTAACAAATTTAAGAGCGAAATATACAACAAGAGGTTTAGATATAAAAGATTTAAATCAAAATCCTTTTATACAATTTGAAACATGGTTTAATGAAGCTATAAATGCAAAATTAACAGAACCAAATGCATTTTCATTAGCTACTGTTGGGCTTGATATGATGCCAAGTATTAGAACAGTGTTACTAAAAATATTTGATGAAAAAGGCTTTGTATTTTTTACAAACTACAAAAGTACAAAAGCTAAACAAATTGAAGAAAACCCAAAAGCAGCAGCTTTATTTGCATGGCTTGATTTAGAAAGGCAAGTGAAAATTGAAGGAAGTATAGAAAAAATTTCAAGTACAGAGTCTTTAAAATACTTTTTATCACGGCCCAAAGGAAGCCAAATAGGAGCTTGGGTTTCACACCAAAGTGAAGTTATAAGTTCAAGAAGTTTACTAGAACAAAAGTTTGATGAAATAAAAAGAAAATTTGTAAAAGGAGAAGTTCCTTTTCCATCTTTTTGGGGTGGATATGCAATAAAACCAATTAGAGTTGAGTTTTGGCAAGGTGGGCAAGATAGACTTCATGATAGATTTTTATATGAATTACAAGAAGATAATACTTGGAGTATATCAAGATTAGCACCATAGAGTATTGCAAATTGAAATATTTTTTTATTTATTCCAATTTTTTTAGTAAAATTTATTTATAAAAAATTTGGAGTTTTAATATGATATTAGGGAAATGTCCATATTGTAAAGCAAATGTAATAGCAATTAAAAGCATTGCAAATGGTAAAAAAGTAAACCTATACACTTGTGAAAATGCAAAAAAGCAGTATGATGATAGTGATCAGTTTGTTTTTACATCTGATTCAAGCTGTACTTTTAGAGTATATTCAAATGTATTTTTAAGATGGAATAAACGAAGTTTTTCTAAACATGAGATGAAAAAATTACTAGAAGATGGCCAAGTTATAATAAGACTTCATGGAAGAAAAGGAACTAGTGAATACTTTAAATATGTAATCACTGATAAGGAGTATGGAGTTTCAATTCTTTGGGATGAAGAAGTAGAGACCGAGAAAGAAACTTTCTCGTAATAAATATTAATCTCTTCTTGAAGTAGTTTCTAATAAGTGAAATCCAAAATCAGTTTTTACAGGACCATGAACTACATTTATAGCTTCATTGAATACTACCGCATCAAACTCAGGTACCATTTGACCTTGGAAAAATGTTCCTAAATCTCCACCATTTGATCCAGATGGACATGATGAATATTCTTTTGCAATATCTTCAAATTTTTCACCATTTGCTATTTTTTCTTTTAATTGTAAACATAACTCTTCACTATCAACTAATAGATGTCTAGCTGTTGCACTTTTCATAATTTTTCCTTACCTTGTATAAAATTTAAACGGATTGTAGCATAAGCAGTTGTTTAAATTTCTTAATCAAAAAAATTCAATCGCATTTTTTCCCTGTTTTTTTGCTGCATACATAGCTGTATCTGCTTGTTTAATAATATTTTTAACACTCACAGAAGAGTCGCTAAATAGGGTAATTCCTATACTTGGAGTAGATACATTAATATGCCCCTCAATATGGGTAATTGCATTTAATGAATCTTTTATTTTTTCTGCAAGATTTAATATATTTATTTTCGCATTTTCTTTATTATTTCCTATATTATCTACTAAAATAATAAATTCATCTCCCCCAATTCTAGCAAGAGTATCTTCATCTCGAATTACATCTTTAATGGTTTTAGAAACAATTACAAGAAGTGTATCTCCAATATCATGTCCTAAGGTATCATTGACTTCTTTAAAATTATCTAAATCAATAAATATAAGTCCTCCCACAATTTGATGCCTAACTACTTTGGTAATTGCATGCTCTATTCTATCAAGTAATAATAATCTATTTGGTAAACCTGTTAAATTATCATGTGTAGCTTGGTATTCAAGTACTTTTTCCTTGTCTTTTTGTTCCCCTATATCAATATATTGTCCTAAATAATGGGTTATAACATTATCTTTGTTCTTAATTGCTGTAATTGTAGTTCGTAAAGGTAAAATTTGGCCATTTGCTTTTTTATTATAAACTTCACCACTCCAATAACCTTTATCTCTTAAATCATTCCATAATTGATCTGCAAAGTTTTTATCTTGATGGCTAGATTTAAAAATCCTTGGATTTTTTCCTATAATATCTTTTCTCTCATATTTCATAACATCACAAAAAGCATGGTTTACTTTTATTATTTTTCCTAATTCATCAGTAATTATCATAGGTTCACTAGATTCAAACGCAAAAGAAGTAATTTTTAACTCTTTTTCTTGATCTAATCTATTTTTTTCATAGTCAAATTTTTCTAAAATATGAGATAAATCATTAACTAGTTTATTAAATAATACTTCACCCTCATAATCAAAAAATTTATTTTCATTTGAATATATAACAAAAACTGAAGCAACTTCATCAAATTTTTTAATAGGAAATGCTGCTGCTGATTTTATATTGAATTGTTTCGAATATTTAAAAAATACAGAAATATTATTATTTTCAAAAGATTCAATGATTACATTTTTTTTTGTAGAAATTACTTTATTAAGTAAATTATCACTATTTGATTCTCTACTTTCTTCTAGTCTCATTAAAAGTAAATCTTTTAAAACTCCTTCTTGAGCATAGATTTCTCCTTTTCTTACAATATTATCTTTTTCATCTTTATTTTCTATATCATAAATAAAACTAAATACCATACTTGGATGCTTTGAAATAATTTGATGTATTTTTGAATACAGATTTTCTTTTGTATTATTTTTCAATAAATATTTATTTGTATTATTAAGTAATTCGTATACTTTTTTCTGTTTTTCAAGTTTATCAAAACTTATTTGTTGTTTAAAAATTATATTTTTCAAAACAAACAATAAACTAATCAATGTTATAAAACATATAAAAAGAAAAAATAAACTCAAATTTTGATCAATAAACGCTTTTTTTTGAATATTTTTTGAAGTTTCTTCTAAATTTCCAATGATAATATTAAATAGTTCATCTAAATGTTCTATTCTTTGAGTTGAAATTTGCCACCATTGTTCTAATGATATTAAATTACTTAGCTGATTTTTCTCTAAATTAATTTTTATTTTATCAATTTTACTTGTTAATTCTTTTGGTATAATTTCATTATATTTATTGAAAAATTCAACAGAAGTATTTTTAATAAAAAAATTAAAACTTTCTGTTTGAATTAATTGAATTTTAATTAATTCATTTTTAATTTTGCTGTCAATTTTTCCTTCACTTAAAATAAAAGAGATTAATGCTCTTTCAACACCTAAAGCTTCTTTATATACAAGAAAATAGTATACATTTAAAAATTCTTCATTAAAGTTAAATGCAGCTTTTACTGATTTTATTGATAAAATAGAATCTAAAAGTAAATTATTTATGTCCGAAAATTTAGTGATAATATCCATCTTATTCATTGTATTATTTTCAATTTCAAGACGAATATCATCTAATAAACGGAATTTTTTTTGAAGTTCTTTTATTGTAATTAATATTTCTTTTTGTTCATTTAGTTCTAATAAATAAACATCTGTATATTTTAAATATTTATTAAATTCAAAATTAGTTACTTCTTTTTGTTTTTCTAAATCAAGAGTTATTTTTTCTTCTTTTCCATCATACATTACTGATAGACCTCTTTCTTTTTGTAAAGAGTGAATTAATTTTTCACTTATCTTCAGGTACTCTAAGTTATAGTTAGTTTTATATATTTCATCCAATAGTTTTATTTTATCAAATACTAATATCGTACTAAAATATAAAATACCCAAAGCAGGAAGGGTAAAAATCATAATAATTTTTAAAAACAATGGATTTTTAAACACTTTCACCCTCCTTTTTTAATATTTACTTCTCGTAAATTCTATAAAATTTACCTTTAATTTTTGATTTAGATAATTTGTCTAAAACATATGCGATTTTTTCTTTATTTATTGCAACATAAGAGGCAAAATCTAATATATCTATTTTTCCAATATCACTTTTATCTAAACCAATACCAGCAGTTAAAGCTCCTAAAATATCCCCTGCTCTTAACTTATGTTTTTTCCCACCATTTATAAATATAGTTCTTTGAGGTGAGTCTATTTTATATGATAAATCATCTTCTATTTTAGAAACATCTTCTTCTATAATATCTGGGAAGGTATCTTTTATAATATCATATCTATCTAAATCACTATGTGTGTATAATGAAACAGCTAAACCACCTTTTCCAGCTCGTGCAGTTCTTCCAATTCGGTGAGTATGAATTTTCTCATCTAATGATAAATCATAGTTTATAACTAAATCTACATCATCAATATGTAAACCACGTGATGCTACATCTGTTGCTATTAAAATAGGATATGATTTATTTGAAAACAAAATAATAGTTTCATCTCTTTGTTTTTGTTCTAAATCTGAATGAAGGGTTAAAACATCTAAACCTAAGGCATATAAATCATCTGCTAATTGGTCACATTTTATTTTCATATTGCAAAAAATTAAAATTGATTTTGCTTTATTTGATGAAATAATTCCAGGAATTAATGCTGTTTTATTATCTTCTCTTACTTCATAGAATTTTTGTTTTATATAAACTTTTTCTTCCTCTTCAATTTTTACAAGAACTGGATTCTTTAATACATTTGAAGCTAATTTTTCGATATTCTTTTCAAAAGTTGCTGAAAATAAAAGTGTTTGTCTTTTTGTAGGAAGTGAGCTTATAATTTCCATAATATCATCATAAAATCCCATATCTAACATTTTATCAGCTTCATCTAAAACTAAAGAGTTAATATTTTCTAAATCAATATTATTTTGCTGTATATGTTTTAATATACGTCCAGGAGTTCCTACAAGTATATGTGCCTGGTGACTTAAAGATACAACTTGAGGCTTAAAAGGCATTCCTCCACATAAAGTTAAAACTTTCATATTATGAACATGTCTTGAAAGCTTTCTTAATTCTTGTGCTATTTGATTTGCTAGTTCTCTTGTTGGTGCTATTATTAAAGATTGTACTCTAAAGTTTTTAATATCTAATTTATTTATAAGTGGAATACAAAAAGCTACGGTTTTACCTGAACCTGTTTTTGCCTGTGCAATTAAGTCATTATTATCTAAACTTAGAGGTAAGCTTTTTTGTTGAATTGCTGTTGGTTTTAGATAATTTAATGAATCTAAGTTTGATAAAAATTCTTTTGATAAGTTTAATTGTGAAAATTTTTCTACTAAAATGATAAAGCCTTTATAGTTTTTACTTATTATACCTAAAACTATAAAGTACTTTACAAAAAAATATTATTTTTTTTCTATTTTTTTAAAAAGATAAGAGATTGATAAGATTACTACTAAAACAATTCCTAAGCCTACATATTTAAAATCATCACTAAGACTTAAAATATACTCACCAGCTGAGTAACTTAAATATCCAATAATACAAGCCCATAAAATAGTAGCTAATACATTGAAAAATGCAAATTTTGTAGCTGAATATTTTGTAATTCCCATGGCAAGAGGAATTAATGTTTTAATTCCATAAATATATTTTTGAACAAAAACTACCCAAGAACCATATTTTCTCATCATAAGGTGGGCAAGAGCAATTTTTCTTCCATACTTTTTCATCATATCTTTTGCATAATTTTTATTTTTTCTAGCCAAAAAGAATAAAAACTGATCTCCTAAGAAGTTAGAAACACCAGCAACCAATATAGATACATAAATATTTAAATCACCTGCATATGACAAAACTCCAGCAAAAATAAGACCTACAAAGCCTCCCCCAAATGAGTATAAAAATAGAGCGACATATCCCCAATCTTGGATTAATTGTTCCATTAAATTAAGCCTTTATTTCAAAAAGTTCTAATGCTTCAATAACATCATCATCTTCTACATCAACTAAGTTTTCTTTTATATTCTCTTTTGCTTTATTTGCAATATACTCTTTTACTTTTGCTCTTACATCATTTATATCATCAACAATTACAAAACCACTAAATTGAATTGTATTATCGTAACAAAGTAAAATACCTTCACAATTATCTTCTATAAATTCACTAATTTCCCTATAGTTTATTTCCAAAACACTTGCATGCCAACCATAATCTTCTAAAACTTTATCTTCAAACATTTCAACACCATCACTTTGATGATCAAAATAAAGCATATTATCTTTATTCATATCAATGATATTTTGCCAATTTGAAACAGGTTTAATTTTACAAATTGTTCCTAAAATATTTGGTTTATAATCAGCAAATAAATTTGATGCAATTGCTTTTGCATCAAGCATAGATGAAATTTGTTTAGGAGTTATTTGTTTAAAAATTACAGCTTTTTTCTTTACATCATTTTCATTAGAGTAAATATTTCCATCAACATCAATGATTATTGGAGTTTTTGAACTATGTAAATTTAAAATTTGTGTAATATCTATATTAAGTTCTAAATCTTTTATATTTATTTTTTTCATTTTTTAATATTTCCTTTGATTAAGATTACGCGATTCTATCTAAATATATATTAAATATAATATTTTCCAAATGAATATAAAAATTATTTATTTTTTTTTATATTCATTTTATTTTTTTATTTTTATTAAAGATTAATGGAATATAATAGATGCACTAGTTTACTAAAAAGGTTATTTTTGATATTTGAAGATTTTTTTTCTTATCTTTCTAAAAAATCTGACATGAAAACACTTTTTTTAATTGACATATTAAATATGCAAGATCTAAATGCTATATATAATTTTGATAATGGTAATTATATAATTAAACAACTAAGCTCAATACTTGATTTTAAAGTAAAAAACTCTATAGCAAAAATTTTAACTCGTAAACCTTTTATAAAGATAAAAAATACACATGCTGATGTATTTAAAATTTTAATTTATGATGATTTATCAATTGATGAAATTATAAAATTAAAGAATTTTATTTATGAAAGTATTGTTTCTCATAATTTCAAACTTTTAAATAAAAATTTTTTAATAAATATAGATGTAACAATTGGTTGTTCTAAAAGTGCTGATGATAAAACAAAAGTTTATGCTGAAAAAGCACTACATAATGCAAAGCAGGATTTTCTACACTACTCATACTATGATTCATTTTTATATAAAAATGAATTAATAAATGAAGATTTAGTTGAAACTATAAATTATAGTATTGAGAACAATTTAGTAGAACCCTACTTTCAAGCTATTATGGATAACAATACAAATCAAATTGTAAAATATGAAGCATTAATGAGAATATTTGATAAAAATGGAAATATGATTATGCCAAATATTTTTATTCATAAAGCAAAAAAATGTAGACTTTATAATAAACTTATGGAAATGTTATTTGATAAGATTATTACTTATATTTTAAAACATAAAATTCATGTAAGTATTAATTTAGACTATATAGATATTTTAAATCCTCATATAAAAAAAACTCTTTTGAAAAAAATAAAAAACAATAAAATTGGATCTTATTTAACTTTAGAAATTTTAGAAAGCGAAAAAGTATCAAACTTTGATTTGGTAAATAAATTTATTCACGAAGTTAAACAATATGAGGTAAAAATCGCTATTGATGATTTTGGAACTGGATTCTCAAATTATGAAAATATCTTAAATCTTGATATTAACTATATTAAAATTGATGGTTCTTTAATTAGAAAAATTGATGAAAAAATATATTTAAATCTAATAAAGAGTATAGTTTCATTTTCAAAAGAACAAGATATAAAAGTAGTTGCTGAATTTGTGAGTGATCTAAAAATATTAAGATACGTAAAAAGTGTAGGAATAGATTATTCACAAGGTTATCAAATAGGAAAACCCTTGCATATAAATGATATTATCAAAGGAAATAAATGACACACAAGCTAGAGCAAATAACAAATCTGACTATTAACAATTTATTGAATAATAAGATAATTATTCCCTCATCATATTTTGAAAGATTTAATTACTATGCAAAAAAAATTGAAATAAATTTAGATGATATAGATTTTACAAAAGAAATAAATACTTTAATACTTCAAGATTTCAATAAAATTGAAGAGTATATGAAAATTATAGTCTCAAGTACTATTAAACTTCAAGATAGTACTAAAGATGCCAGTAAAGCAATTTTAGAAAAAGATTCTGAATCTCTAGATAATATTTATGACAAAATGATCAACCTTGAAGAAGAAATAAAAAATTTAACAAATCAGCTATTTATTGATGATATAACAGGTACATATAATAGAAAATGGATTTATAGTAAATTTTTAGATGAAAATGCAAATTTTAAAGAAGACGGAATCTGCATATTATTAGATGTTATTGATTATGATTACATTCAAAAAGAGTATGGTGAATTATTGTCTAATAATTTATTAGCTTTTACAACAAATTTTATAAAAGAAAAATTAGATGACGAAAAATATAATTTTCAAATAGCTAAATATCTTGATAATAAATTCTTTATTTTTATTTTTAATGAAACAAGACAAGAGATTTTAAATAGAGTAAAAAATCTTGAACAAGTTTTATTAAAAACTACACTTAAAAGTAATTCAGGTCTTTTAATAAAAGCAAAATATGATTTTAAATTAAATTTATTTAAGAAAAATCAAAATTCAAAAGATATTTTTGAAACACTATTAACTCACAAAAAAGAAGAATAAAAATTTCTTATCTTTTTTGTAGCTTCATCAAGTGAAATTTCAGAAAATTTGATTTTAGTATTAACTTTTACTTGAGATAACTTAAAACAATCAATAGCTAAAACTGAGCCAATCTTTGGGTAACCACCTATAGTTTGTCTCTCTTTTAAAAGTATTATAGGTTGTCCATCAGATGGTATTTGAATTGCTCCAAAGCTTATTCCTTCTGAAATAATTCCATTGATATCACAAAGTATAGATTCACCATTTAATTTGCATCCCATTCTATTAAAATCATTTGTTACTGTAAATGTATTAGAAAAAAACTTCTCTTTTTCTTCATTTGAAAAATACTCATCTTGGTATGAGAGTACAACTCTTAAAACCAGCTCATCTTTGTAAGAAGGGATAAACTCTTTCTTTAATTTTATATTATGAGAAAAAGATGTTTCCTTAAAAGCTAATACATCACCTTTTTTTAACTTTTGACCATCAATTCCACCAAGATTTTCTTTTATAGTTGTGCTATTACTTCCAAACTCTTTTTTAATATCGAAACCATCTTTTACTGCTAAGTAAACTCTAGTTCCTTTTAAAATTTTTCCTATTTTTATAGTATCCCCTGCTTTTACATTATGAGTTTCCCAACATTGTTTTGAAATATCATTTATAAAAAGCTCACAAATTGCACCTGTAATTGCAATTTGAGTAGATGCATTTGCTTTAAAGATTACATTTGAAAAAGCTATTTCTAAAATATTTGTTTCTAAAGAATTACCAAGCATTTTATTTGCACTTAAATATGCATATTCATCCATAACGCCTGAGTTCGTAACTCCTATATCACTATATCCATAACGACCTTTATCTTGAAGCATTACTAAAATAGGATTATTTATAATTTCTAAACTCATATAACTCCACCTTGAGACAAAAATTCTTCTTTTGATATGGGATTAAATTTTACCTTATCTCCAACACTTAAAGGAGATAGCTTTTCTAAATTTTTATCAAAAAGTTCCATTGCTGTTCTTCCTATAATATTCCAACCACCTGGACTTTGCTGTGGATAAACAGCTGTTTGAGTATCAGCAATTGCAACAGAACCTTTAGGAACACTTTTTCTTGGACTTGAAAGCCTAGGAACTGCAATTTGTTTATCAACACTTGCTAAAAAAGCAAAACCTGGAGAAAAGCCCATTGCATAGACATCATATAGTTTTGAAGAGTGTAGTTCAATAATTTTTTCAATTGAAAGATTAGTTTTAAAACTCATATCATTCAAATCTAAAGCTACCTCATCTCCATAATAAACATCTATATTTATAATATTTTTAGTTCTTCTATCTTCATAGTTTAAATCTATACTATTTCTTAATATTTCTACAAAAGAAGAATAATCATATTTAAAAATATCATATAAAATATATATACTAGTATATGAAGGAATAATTTCAATTATTCCCTCAATATTTAAACTCTTTAATGATAAATATGCCCTTTGTACAATTGTAGCTACATCTTCACTTATTTCATTTCCAAAATAAACAACTAAAGAATCAACAGAAGCTACTTTAAAAATCATTCTGAAATTTCCTTTCTAAGTATCTTTATGAATTCTAAGGCATTTTTTGTATCACCATGTACACAAAGAGCATCAGTTTTCAAAGATAATTCTTTCCCTGTAACACTAAATAAAGTACCTTTTTCTTTTAGGTTTTTAACTCTTAATATTACAGCTTCTTCATTGTCAAGAACAGCATTACTTTGTGTTCTTGAAACTAGAGATCCATCATCATTATAATTTCTATCTGCAAATACTTCATATAATAAAGTAATATCATATTCTTTTGCAACAAGTGCATATTCTTCATTTTTTGGACTTGACAATATCATAAGCTCTATACTTTTATCATAAGATGAAATAGCAGATAATATTGCTCTAAATACATTTTCTTTGTTCATCATATCATGATAAAGTCCACCATGTGGTTTAACATAAGAGACTCTTGTATCATATGCTTTGCAAAATGCACTTAAAGCACCCATTTGATATAAAACAAGTGAACTTATTTCTTCATCTGAACAAGACATACTTCTTCTTCCAAAGCCAACTAAATCTTGATAACCAGGATGCGCACCAATTATTACATTATTTTTTTTAGCTAAAAGAACCGATTTATTCATAGTAAGAGCATCACTTGCATGGAATCCACAAGCTAAGTTTGCCATATCAATATAGGGCATAATTTCATCATCTAATCCCATTTTCCAAATTCCAAAACTTTCACCCATATCACAATTTAATTTTATACTCATTTTATATATCCTAATATTTTTATTACTATATCAATATTATAGTTTAGAAGTGTGAAATCAGTGAGTTTTTTTAATAATTTAGAGATTTAATTTTAATATACGGAGGAAAATTCCCCCGTAAAAAATGTAGAATTATTTTGCAGTCATATATTTCGGTAAGTATTGTACAATTTCAGGAAAAAATGTGATTAAAACAACAGCCACAATCATCAATAGGAAAAATGGTAAAGTTGCTTTTAATATATACTCTATTTTTTCACCACTTATACTTTGTATTACAAATAATGAAAAACCAACAGGTGGAGTTATTTGAGATAATTCAACCATAAATACTAAGAAAATACCAAACCATAAAGGATCAAAACCAGCCATTACAATAATTGGTAAAACTATAGGCAAAGTCATAACAACGATAGAAATACCATCAAGAATCATTCCTAAAATAATATACATAATTCCAATTATTAAAATAAGCATCATAGGACTTAAACCTAATGTTCCTATAAACTCACTAATTGCTCTAGCAATTCCTAAAAATCCTACAACTTGAGATAGAAATCCAGCTCCTACAATTATAAAACTTATCATAATAGAAGTTTTTATAGTATTTAATAAAGCATTTTTCATAACTTCAAAAGTAAAGCTTTTAAAATAAATTGCTAGAACAACTGCACCTAAAACACCTAAAGAAGCAGCTTCAGTTGGAGTTGCAAGACCTCCATAAATAGATCCTAAAACAACAAGTATTAAAGAAAATACTGGAAATAAATCTTTTAAAGAATGAATATAATCATTCTTTGTATATTTAACTTCTTCTTCTGGAACTACGCTTTTATCAATACCAGATATAATCATTATATAAATTGAATAAAGTGTTGCAAGTAATAATCCAGGTAATATTCCAGCCATAAAAAGCTTACCTATTGATACATTTGATAATACACCATAAATAATCATAATAAGTGAAGGAGGAATTAAAAATCCTAATGTTCCACTTCCTGCTAATGAGCCAATAGCAAGCGATTTTGAATAACCTCTTTTTTTAAGTTCATCAAGTGTTATTTTTCCAACAGTAGCAGTCGTTGCAGAACTTGATCCTGATATTGCTGCAAAAAGTGAACATGCTGCAACATTTACATGAAGAAGCTTTCCCGGAATAAAATTCAACCAAGGAGTTAAACCATTTAAAAGTCGTGTTGAAATTGATGATTTATATAGTATCTCACCCATTAAAATAAATATTGGCAAGGCTGCTAGTGACCATGAATTTAATGAATCATACATAGATGAAGCTAATAAATCTCCAATTTTATCAAAAATTGAAATAACAGGTGGAAGATTATTTTCAAATATCAACATACCTACAATACCAGTTAAAAGAAGTGAAGCTCCAATCCAAATAGAAGATAAAAGAAACACAAACATAAAAAAAATAAGAACAATTGATAAAATTAAAGGATCAGATATCATTTTTCATTCCTTTAATAACAAAAATTAAAACACTTAGTATAAATAAACTCAAACCCAATGGCATAACTAATTGTGTTAAATATAATGGTGTTTGAGATACTGATTCAGAAAGCATTTGCATTTCATATGAGTCAAAGGTAAATAAAACTGTTCTATAAAAAGCAAAAGATAAAACAATAATTGTAATAATTCCAGCAAATATATCAATAAATCTATTTGATTTTTTACTCATTCTTGACGTTAAAATGTTGATTCTAATATGAGCATCTTCTTTAAAAGCATAAGATAAACCTAAAAATACTGAAGCTAGAAATAAATATCCACTATACTCATCTGCAATCAATGTAGACATATTAAAAAAATATCGAATAAAAATTTCTGTTAATATCAATAAAACCAATGAAACTAATAAAAGTGAAGATAAATAAGCACCCCATAAAGAGAGCTTATTTACCAAATTATAAAATGTTTTCATAATTTATCTTCTATATTCTTCAAATATTTTTTTTGTTTCATCATCTGCATCAGCTAAATATTCTACTAACATTTTATCAGCAACAGCTGATAGTTCTTTTTTCAAAGTTTCATTTGCTTCTGAAATCACCATTCCATTTTGAGCCATAGTATCAAGGGCATCTTTATCTTCACCTTTTACTACTGACCATTGTTCTTTTTCAATTTCTGCTGCTGCTTTTAACATTGCATCTTGTTGAGTTTTATCTAAAGAATTCCAAAAATCAAGATTTATAGTAACTGCTTGTAAAGGATAGGCATAACTAATTTTCGTAAAGTCCGTTAATACTTCCCAAAACTTACCATCTTTCCCAGAAGTTGAAGATGTGATAACCGAATCAACCATTCCAGTTCTAAGTGCAGAATAAACTTCTCCCCAAGGAAGAGCAACTGCATTTCCACCTACCATATTTACAAAATCTGCTGAATTTTTATCATAAGTTCTTGTTTTTACACCTTTAAAACCTTCTATTGATTCAAGTTTTTTATTTCCATAAAATCCTGAAGCTGGCCATGTAACAGAATAAAGAAGTTTTTGATTCCATTTTTTAGCAGTATTTTCATAAGCTGGTTTTGCAATTTGATAAAGTTTAAATGCATCCTCATATGATTGAGCAATAAAAGGTAAGGCAGAAATTCCAAATACTTTACCTCCTCCTGCAGTAAAAGGTATAAACATATCAGCCATTGCAACTGTTCCATCTTTTACTGCTTTTAAAGGATTTCCTTTTATTAAAGAAGAACCTGGATGAACTGTAATATCTACACTTCCTTTAGTATAATCTTTTACTAATGAAGCAAATTTTTCGCTTCCTTTTGTATGAAAATGATTTGCACTTTCTCTCTCATTTAAATTCATTTTTACATCTGATGCAAACACTGAACCTACAAGTGAAGCGATTAATAGACAATTTTTTAACATTTTAAACTCCTTAGTTTTTATATGAAGACATCATAATAATTCTAAGTGAGTAAGAGGTGAGTTTTTTTATATATTTTAGAAATTTGCTAGCTTATATCCCTCTTGTGGTACATTTGTGATTAAATCAATAGGCAATCTTTGTCTTAATTCTTTTATGAAAGTTTTTAAAGCACTCATACTCATAGATTTATCTTTCCAAATATATTCTTCTATTGTTTCATAACTTAAAACTCTATTTCTATTTTCATGAAGTAGCAACAAAAAATCTTTATCTCTTTTTCTTAATATAACAAGCTCATCTTTATAATACAGCTCTCTTTGTTTCGTATTAAAATAAATATCTTCAGTAAATTTAATTTTAGTTTCCAGCTTATCTCCGAAAGCTTTTACAATACCATTTAATAAACTCTCAGAAACTACAGGTTTTAAAATATAGTGATTAATATTTAAGTTTATTAAACTTAAAAGATACTCTTCACTTGAATAAGCAGTTAGCATGATTACAATTATTGCTAAATCGTTTTTTCTAATATCTGTAATTAATTCAATACCATTTTTTTTAGGCATTTCAATATCAGAAATTATAATAGTTGGTTTATGCTCATAATATAAGGCATAAGCATCATCCGCATTTGATGCTTCATAAACATCAGCAAAATAATACTTTAAAGTATTAACTAATCTTTTTCTAATACCATCTTCATCTTCAACACATAAAACTGTGTAATTTTTTAATTGTTCTACAATATCACTCATTGTAAGCCTTGATTTTTACTTTAAAAATAGCACCATCATCTACATTTTCAACACTAAGTTCTCCACCCATATTTTTCTCAATAATCATTTTTGACATATAAAGACCAAGTCCGGTTCCTTGTAAACTACTTTTTGTAGTGAAATATGGTTCAAAAATCAAATCTATATATTCATTTTCTACCCCACCTGCATTATCTTTTATTGTAACAATTGCATAAGTATCTATGTAGTCTACTTCTAAATTAATCGTTGGATTTTTTATCTCTCTTTGAATTAAAGCATCTTTAGCATTTGACATAAGATTTAATAACACTTGAGCAAATTCTCTTTTATATCCATATATTTCATAATTCATTTTTATATTATAATACAGATTAATATGATGATTTTTAACAGAAGCACTAATTAAAGAGATGGCTTCCATACACGAATCTTCAATATAAAAATGTACTTTCTTTTTATCAGGCTTAAAAAAATTCCTAAAATCATCTATTGTGTATGACATAAATTGTATAAGTTTATTTGAGTCATCAACTGATTCTTTTATCATCTTATCATCTACTTTTTTAAATTTTGAAGCGGTTTCTAACTCCATTAAAATTCCTGCGACTTCACTTAATGGCTGTCTCCATTGATGTGCAATCATAGAAAGCATTGTTCCCATTCTAGCAAGTCTTGATTGGTGAAGCATTGCTCTATCTTTTTTTTGAGCCTCTTCAATTGCAATTTGAATTTTTTCTTCTAAATTTTTATTTATATCTTCAAGTAAAAGCTCTTTTTTCTTCACGTTTTCTTGATATTTTTGAAATACTTCTGTAATTTTCTTTGACATAAGAAAAGATAATAAACTAATAATTAATATAACAAGAAAAGAAATAAATACAATCAATCTAACATATTTATCAATTTTTTCTTCTAATAACTTTTTATTTTCAAAGATAGATTTTTGAATATCATCAACATAAAGACCTGCACCAATTACCCAATTATATTTTTCATATAGTCTAAAAAAACCAAGTTTTTTTGAGAAATTAACTTCTCCTGGCTTTTGCCAAAAATATTCTATAAATACACCCTTTGGACTTTTTACTGTTTTGTCAATAAATTCTTTTGTTATAAAAGTTCCTATAGCATCTGTTAAATCAATATCATAAGTATTCAATCTATCTTGTCTAAAAGGATGGGCTTTTAAATAATAATTTGTATCATGTATCCAGATATATCCATGTTTTCCATAACGTATGGTTTCAGTAAATTTTAAAATCTCATTTTTTAATTCTTCCTCATTTAATTTTGTATTATGATTTACATGAAATTCTATGTAGTTGACAATATAATCCACCTCTTTTTTTAAAATATCTTCTTGTCTTTGAAGATACTCTTTTTCAAGCCTAATACTCTCTTCTTCAAAATAATTATATTGATTTTGTATAAAAAAATATATAGTGAAAAAAGCCACTAAAAAAACTGTAATAATAGGTGTTAAAATAATTAATTTTGGTATATTCTTTTCTGAAAACAAAAGTACTCCATTTTTTATTAATTAAATATATCTAAATCAAGTGAGATTAAAGTGAGTTTTTAATTATTTAACAAAAAATATTAATATATTAAATAACTCTAAATTTTAATATAAATAGGTTTATAATATGAATAAAATAGGTATTTATACTTAGAGTAGAAAAGGTGATAATGAAAAAAGAAAAAGCTATATGTAAAGATAAAATTGCAATTGATTTTAATGATGGCAAAGAGTTATTACAAGATTTAGGGAAAAGTGTAACCATTTTTGGAAGTGCTAGAACTTCAAGTAATGATAAATATGCAAAATTAGCAGAAAAATTAGCATTTAGACTTTCAAAAAAAAATATAAATGTAATTACAGGTGGTGGTAATGGAATTATGCAAGCTGCTAACAAAGGTGCTTTTGAAGCAAAAACTGCTGAATCTGTTGGACTTAGTATATATTTACCAAATGAAAAAACAAAAAATGAATACACTACGAAAAGTTTAACATTTAACTACTTTTTTTCAAGAAAATATATGCTAGTAAAATACTCAAAAGCATGTGTAATATTTCCGGGTGGATTTGGAACATTAGATGAGATGTTTGAGGTTTTAACCCTTACACAAACGGGTAAATTAAATGGTTTTAAAATTTATTTAGTGGGATGTGATTATTGGAAATATCTTATTAAATTTATAAAAAAATCTTTATATAAAGAAAATATGATAGATAAAGAAGATTTAGAAATTATCACTTTAACTGATAATATTAAATTAATAGAAAAAGAGATTGTGTTACTATAGACTTAAGTAATTGCATTAAAGATATAAAGGATAAAAGATATGAAAATCATTTTACTATTGACATTTTTTCTTACAATATTTTTATATGCACAAAATGATAAAAAAATTACCTTACAATTAAATTGGTTAAATCAATTCCAATTTGCTGGGTACTATATAGCAAAAGAAAAAGGTTTTTATAAAAATGTAAACTTAGATGTACAAATAAAAGAGTCCACTTTTAACACTGATGTAGTAAAAGAAATAGAAACAAAAAATGCGGAATTTGCAGTAGGAAGATCTTCATTAATAATTGAAAAAATAAATGGGAAAGATATTGTTACATTAAGTGCTATTTCTCAAGAATCTCCACTTATACTTTTAGTAAAAAAAGATTCAAACATAAATAGTGTAAAAGATTTAAAAAACAAAAAAATCATGATTACTCCCGATGCAAAATATTCAGCTCCAATTTTAGCAATGCTAAGTGCAAATGAGCTAACGAGCAATGATTTTACAGTAGTAAAACACTCTTTTGATATAAATGATTTAATTGAAGGAAATACTGATGCTATGGCTTCTTATATATCAAATGAACCTATCTCATTAAAAGAAAAAGGAATTGAATATACAATATTCAATCCTAAAGATTTCGGTTTTGATTTTTATAGTGATATTTTATTTAGCTCTTCAAAATTTATAAAAGATAACCCAAAACTTACAAAAGACTTTTATGAAGCAAGTTTAAAAGGTTGGAAATATGCCTTTGAAAACTTAGCAGAAACAGCTGAAATAATATATTCTAAATACAATACTCAAAATAAAACATATATTCATTTAATAAAAGAAGGTGAGGCTTTAAAAAAACTTGCATACACAGGAAATAATGAATTAGGAGAATTAAATGAAAATAAATTAAAAAATATAGTGAATGTTTTTAAATTATTTGGTTTAGTAAATAAAGATTTAAATCTAAAAGAGTTCATATATCATGAAAACCAATCCAAAATTATAAATCTTGAAATTTCAAAACAAGAAAAAAACATAGTTCTAACAATTTTAATCTCATTATTTACTATCTTTTTTTTAGTTATATTTTTATTAAGAAAAAATTCTCAAACAAAAGAACTTTTACACACTGTAATTAACTCTTCAGAGGATTTAATTTTTTATAAAAATTGTAAATTAAAATATATGGGTTGTAATAAAAGTTTTGAAAATTTAATTGGTAAAAAAGAAGCTGATATTATTGGCAAAGATGATTTTGAACTTTTTGAAAAAGATTTTGCTCAAATTTTTAGAAAAGAAGATTTTGAAGTTCTTGATAATGATAATTTAATTAAAACAAATGAATGGCTTATAGTTCAAAATAAAAGAATTCTTTTACAAACAAAAAAAATACCTTTTAAATACAAGAATAAGAAAAAAATAGGAATCTTAGGCATTTCAAGAGATATAACAAGTTTGTATGAAATTCAAAAGAAGTTAAAAGAACAAGCCTATTATGATGAACTTACAAAAATATTTAACAGAAAAGCTTATAATGAAAAAATTCAAGAAAAATTTGATTTATATGATAGATATAAAACTGATTTTACAATAGCTATGTATGATTTAGATAATTTCAAAAATATAAATGACACATATGGGCATGAAATAGGAGATAATGTTTTAATAGAAACTACAAATGAAGTAAAATCAATTATTAGAAAAACTGACTTTTTATTTAGAATTGGGGGAGAAGAGTTTGTTAT